>JAHIOQ010000073.1 GCA_018895275.1 Candidatus Omnitrophota bacterium | reverse complement strand
CATGGGAAAGATGATATTTCTTTCGGACATCAATCCAAATCTTAAACTTCTCCGGAATTTTAGATTTTTTTGCCATACTTAGTATCCATATATTCTTCCATTTGTTTAATCACGGCCGTACCATCGATTTTTTCAAAAGGAAAGTGTCACCCATTGATTTTGAAAACCGCTTCCTTTTATGCCCGATAACATAACTCTGCTTTTCTTTGATTATGGCCAGCGGCAGTTTTTCATGGCCGTACCGTTCCAGCTTGCCCAAAATGTAAAAAATACCCGGGTCCTGAATTTTAGTTTTATCCATATCTTGCTCCTTGCCAATTTCTCCATTCTGTCAAAAACATCTTTTATGTTTTTATATAACACTTTGTATATTCAAGGAGTTTTTAGGGAATTTAATCCCCTCCTAAAAACATAAACAAATAAATATGTTTCCGGTAAGTTTCAAACAAGCACAAGGTCAAACCTTTTATCCTTCGCATCCTTCAATAATTATTGCAAAGCTTCTCGTCTTGTAGAATCCGCTTTTAAATCGCCGTTTTCAAAATACCCTTTTACTTTTATTTTTAGCATTTCTTTCTTCAAATCACTCATTTTATTACCTCCAATATCAATTCCCAAAATTTCTCCGCACCAAAGAGTATTATTTTATTTTTTAATATTTCCTTACCTACATTATTCTCCTTATCTTTTAACATTGTTAATAAATTTGTTGGTTCGGAAACTATCGGGTTGATTTCAACACCAAAGCCTTTTGATAAGGCAACACATTCCATATCTATGGTTTCATCATACTTATTTTTTGAAGGAACAAGGATGAAAAGATCAATATCACTTTTTTTAAAGTCGGTCCCTTTAGCTAAAGATCCAAATAAAACAACAGATAATAAATTGAAATCCGTCTTTTTAGGTAATACCGAAAGAAGCTTTTCAACAATAAAAAAAATCTTATCCCTTTTCTTTAGAAAATCTTCAGCTATCTGATTTGATATTTTAACAAAGCTTGTCTTTACTTCAGGATTGCTGTAGTTAGGTTTGCAATATTTACGGTTTGTGCGCTGATTTACGATTAAAATACCTCTACCTTCCAGCTCTTCGACTTGCCTGTGAACATAACTATAGGAAATCTTTGTCTTAGTGGCCAACTCGTTGATTGTAAACTCAGAGTATACATCGTCGTAAAACAGCCTAATTATTTTATCTTGCATTTCAAACCCCTCCTTATCACTTTTGGTGATAGTATTATCACTATAGATGATAAATGTCAAGCAAAATCATTGCCGGGGGAATAAATTGGCTCGGAGCCCCGTACCAGAGCAAAGCTCGATACGGGATAAACTCCGGTCATAAATCCGAGCATTTCAGAAACAGAAAGAAAATCACAATGTCAACAGAATCAAATACTTACGACCACCGGAAGTCCCCAGGGACGTCGAGGGACAAAAATTCGCCGAAAAGTTTCTTCATCAAAACTTTCGGATGACCCTTGGGTTGCCGTTAGAAGTCTCTTTACTTCTAACGGGATATACGAATCAGTCGAGGTGGCCACCCAGACTGGTCGTTATACTTTCTATTTCAATTTTAGACTATCGGAAATCTTTTTCAATGGGGTCGTTACTACAAATTGGTAATAATTCGGGAGGTGCATTTTATCGGAAATTTTACGATATTATTGAAAGGATGGATAAAATTACAACGTGGTTTATTTCGATGTGCACACATTCAATCTGTTTTTGGATGAAGCCAAAAATCTAATGTCAGCTGATTCCCCTGAACAAGCTGATACCTAACTGGCTTGGTATGTTTTATGATCTTGCTTTCGGATACGCCCTGCTTCAACCATTGCTCTAAACATTTCTTGCCGATATTAAACATATCTCTGAGTTCGTCCTTGTTAACCGAACCTTTCAAACTAGACTTTCCCCACGAAGATAAAAATGTTTCATACGTCAAAGGTTGAAAATCTTCCTTACTGGAATCTTTCTTCTCAGGATATTGTTGAGCTACTAGCACCGAAACGGATAAATTGCCATCTGGTAGCCATCGCCCGCCTTTAACGACCAAATTATTGTTGCCGGATTTATTATCATTGGTCGACTTTACCCATAATGGCACCCATTTATTAGAAAGATTTTCTATCGCGCCGCTCCACGTCCCTCCCTTATCCTTGGTACTGGCAATCACGATGGCCGCATCTGAAAGGCAATATATATATTTGTTCCGCGCCATTGCATTGCCGACATCAAATCCAGCCTCAGGATTGAATGAAGATATCAACACCAAATCATCGGCAATAAGGGCTTTTCGATATCTAGATGAAGTGGCTGAACGCAAAAGACTATCTGCCAACACTCCGATTACTGTACCTTCTTTCTCAAGGGCACCTGACATCGCGGCATCATCTACACCCCGAGCCCCTCCAGATACAACGGAATATCCTTGAGAAACTATTTCTGCTCCCAAAGTTTTCGTATAATCAAGATCGCTCTCTGTGACATCCCTTGAACCGATAACCGCCACACCGCCGTTGTTAAGTAGCTTCCGGTTCCCGCATCCGAACAAAACAGGCGGCATATAAACCACCCGATTCTTTAATCGTACTGGATAATCTTTATCAAAACAGGTCATTACCCATAAACCAGCGCGATTCCATCGTTCAAGCGACAAGCCCAATGCCCCGGCACGCCCCAACAAGAATCGTATCCGATCCATTGAAATATTTTTATTATCCCAACCGGATAAATATCCCTCTAAATCATTCTCCGTTAATAACGCATCAAGACATTTATCCTTTTCCTTTAGCCAGATTGAAAAGGAATGCCATTCACTTGGAGTTAAAGGCTTAAGTGTGCCTTTCCCGTGCGCGGAAAACCACACTGTAAGCAAAACAACAACTTGATCTCGATTATTTAAATTCATTTAATCTCCATGACGTGTAGTCGCCAATGCGACCGGCAGAACAGGTCCGCTTCCCGCCTGACGCAACAACGCAGAAACAACGGTCATTGTCCAAATAGAATCAACAATATCATCCACAAGAAGAACGTTTCCTGCAGGAACCTCTCCGTGAATCCCAAAAACCCCGTCAAGATTGCGACACTGGTAAAATGTATTTTGTTGCAATTTTTGAGGCTCATTCTTTCTTAACTTAACTACAACGGGCAAAAAAGGCACCTTGAGCATTTTTGCCAAACGTTCAGAAAAATCCGGAACCAACTTGGGGTGATTAAAAGAAGGGACACAGGTAACCCATGCTGGCTTAGTTTCGGGATTCCAGCGCTCAACATACAGCTCGTAGACTGCACACACCAATTCATCACTGAGAAATCCATCGTGCTTATTATCGGCTACAATACGTCCCCAACCTGCATCTCCCCAACGAGAAAGAACGCGCCCCTCATCAGCCCTTAATTCGCTTGGCATATTCCCTTTAAAACCATAAACAGGAAACGCGTTTGCTGGAATCCTTACTTTGCACTGAAGAGGCAATTCTGAATTTCTCAGAAATCTCTGCGCATTCTTCTCCAAATCCAAATCACATTTCGTACTTAATATCGGACGACCTAAACAATTAGAGCATTTCCCGCAAGGTCGAGTCGTTTTGTCATCTAAAGATCGTGCAAGAAAAACCATTAAACATTCTTTGGTTTCAAAATAAGATTGAACTTCAGCCCACTCCTGAACGCGCTGTTGCGTGAGGCGTCCTATGCGCTCATGATCCATTTGATACTTAACCGCTGTCCTCTCCCATACAGAGTTTCTTTTAAAAACCGGAGATGGATTTTCAACCGACAGAAATTTTAATACTCTCTCTATCTGCCCTCGCCTAAGATTAACAACTTCTTGCAACTTGCCGATTGTCAAACCATCACTGCTTGACAACGCTTCAAGAATTATATTAACCAACCTCTCATCGGGAAAAGCCTCATCGCGGAAATATTCTAAAATGTCATCATCTTCTCGACCGCTCAATAATATCCCAAAAGCCCTGTTAATAGCTCGACCAGCTCGTCCAACTTGTTGATAATATGCAACTACTGACCCGGGCGCCTGAAAATGAATAACAAAACCAAGATCTGGCTTGTCATATCCCATACCCAAAGCTGTAGTAGCTACCAGAACCTTGATTTTATTCTCTAATAAAAGAGTTTCTAAGTGCTCCCTGTAGGCATTTGAATCCTCAAACGCTTCAGATTCAATGCCACTGTAATACGCGCATGCTTCTATGCCCTTGCTTTTAAGCCAATTGGCGACAATCTCCGTATCTCGCTTTGTTAAAGTATAGATAATCCCTGTCCCGGGCATCTTCGGCACATATTCCGCTAACCATGCCAACCTTGATGCTTGGTCTGGCAAACGCAACGCCTGTAATTCAAGAGTTTCACGCATTAACCCGCCGCGCAATATTTCCAGATCCCCCAACTGAGCAATAATGTCAGCCAAAACACGATTATTTGCAGTAGCAGTAGTTCCTAAAATGGATATATTTTGCGGCATATACTGTAAAACTCTGACTAACCTCCGGTAATCTGGACGGAAATCATGTCCCCAGTCTGAAATGCAATGCGCTTCATCAACAACAAGTAACCCAACTCGATTCGAAACTGGAATCAATAAATCACTGACAAATTCATCGTTAGCCAACCTTTCCGGAGAAACCAATATAATATCGGCCTTATCATCTAAAATTTCTTTTGCCAAACGCGGCCAATCTTCTTTATTGGTTGAATTAATAGTTAACGCTTTAATGCCTAAACGTTCTGCCGCCTGAATCTGATTTCGCATTAACGCCAACAAAGGAGAAACAATCAGTGTAGGTCCGGCACCGCGGTTTCGTAAAACGCGCGTTGCCACGAAATAAACCAAACTTTTTCCCCAGCCGGTTCGCTGAACTACCAATAGTCGCTTCTTATGATTTATTAAACTGTCGATCGCCTCCCATTGTCCAGCACGAAACTCCGCAGACGGTTGCCCAATCGCTTTCCGAAGCAACTCTAGTCCCTGTTTTCGATCGGTACACTCGGTTTTCACAATTCAACCCTTCTGGAAATTATTTATACGCGTATCTAACCGTCATTCGGTCATTTCTATTTAGGCAACTTTGTATCAGGCGGCATATAATGCGGCTCGAATTTGCCTTTTGTAAGATACTGCCGACTTAATTTCAGAGTGCCGTCTTTGTATTTATAAATGCCAACTCTTAAGAAACGATCTGCGAAGCGCGGTTCAAAAGGCTTCTTGTCATCAACCATGCCTGACATATTAGGGTCTGGCACCCCAGCGAACGTAATAAGCTCCAGCTTGCCATCAGAATCTAGGTCCTCAACCTTAAAATTTGGATGGTATCCTTCACTTTGGGGGCTGACGGTCGCTATTTTATTTTTCAATGCCTTATCTTGATATGCTTCGATCACCAATCCTTTGGCAGGGCCCCCGTATGCAGTCCAGATAACCTTTAGATATTGTTCCTTACCATCGCCATTAAAATCCACACTACCGATATCTATCTGTCCTCTGTCATCAACCTCTTCAAGGGCCGCCTTCTCCAACTCCTTCATCTGCTCATCGGTGGCACCCTCAAAATATGGCTGATGAGAAATCCATTTAATATTCTTGTATTGGTAATAATCACCCCAATACGGCTTTGACGAGTTTGCTTTGTGCGCCAGAATATCATCATAGGTGACAGCATGCGCCGATAGCGGGAAGAAAAAAATCAAAGCAATAAAAATATGTTTTTTCACGACATTAAACCACCTCATTTATACTCCCTTGTTAACAAAGATTAAATTCTTGTCAAAAGCAATAATGTCTTATTTCTGATTCTTATAAAACAAATCCTTCAGAAAATGAATCCCGCGCCTGCCATAAGTGTTACAGATATTATCCGCGTCCGCTTTGATAGCAGGGTCTTTTTCCCCAACCTTGTATAACCTTTCAACAATTAGTTGAATGTCTTCTTTTTTGTAAGTAGGTGTGGCAGTCTCTAAGACTTTCAAAAATATCTTGCCAATACGTTTAACACTCTCTTCGTCATCAAATTTAGTTAAATACTCAATGAAGAAAGCTGAACGATGATCCATCTCGATAAAAGGAGCTGAAAGCATAAGCCACTTTTCTGTGATTTCATCTATCTTATCAAGACAAATCGTTAAATCCGACATGCGGCCTAAAAATGAACCATATGCATCCCCTAATTTTTCCTTAACGAGCGCCTGTTCTTTAAATGTCCATTTCCAGAAAGCCAATACTTTTTTCTTGAAATTTTCGGATGGCTCTTCTTGATCATCATCATCTTTTTCTTCTTTCTTCAGTCTCTTGCCAGATATTGACCAAAAGAAATCTGCAACTTCTTCCCAGCGACTCCGCTTATCGGCCGTATTGGCCTCATTAAGCATTTTCCAGAATAAACTAGGCTGGCCATTGTCATTATTTTGTGCCAACAATTCACCAAGCTGAAGATACCCTCTACAAATGTGTTCAACAAGCCTTTCATCAGCACGCCCCATAAACACTGTACTTTCCAAAGCCTTCTGATAATTCTGACGCATCAGGCCATATAAATCTTGATAAATTCGCGCTCTTAATAAATATCCCTCCATAAACATCTGCCATTCAAAATTATCGGAATTTTTTTGATCAAATAATCTAATTTTCTCTGCCGTGTAATCGTTGTCCAAGTACTTCATCTGTGGCAAATAGCATCCAAATAAAATATACACTTCATCCCCAAGAGGAAAAAATCTTTCGTATTTATTTTGTCCCCAGTTTCCTTTTCTCTTCTGTGTTATCCGTGCAACCCTTAACGAAAAAGACATGTATGCCATAATCATCCGGCCAAGCGTGGTATTCAATGCATAGGTCAACGAATCCTTTTGGGGATCCATCCTCTTCCCGCCTTCAACTAACGGCAGAATCAAATCAAATATCTTTTCTGCCTTATCAAAATACTGTGGAGCAAAAGCTCTGGCGTCATCCCTTGAGCCATCGCCAATCAATTCAACAATAGCTTCAACAATCCATAGATGACTGCCCCTATCATCTTCTTGGGCTTCAAATGCTTCTTTGACTATAACGTCTTTGCCTCTACTAAAATATTTAAAACAAAAATCAAAAATACTTTGCCAATCAATTTCCATGCCCGCATTCCAGGTATCCTTTAACCCGCGCAGTATTCTGTGAAGATAAGAATAATCTGTTCTAATAAATGCTTCCAGATTATCGGTAAATTTCTTCGGCTCATCTTTTACAGCGGCCTGCAAGACATCAGCTAGCCCTTCTTTATCCGGCTCACCTTCAAAAGTACCCTGCCAGAAATCCGCACCCTCAAAATCGGACAAATATTTCACTATCTCGGCAATCGGCATCTGTAAAATTTTTTCTTTTGTAACCGGGGATTTATGGCTTACAAATCCTCCTTTAAATGCAGAACGTTCCACGTCATACGGTTTGCCGTCTTTAGGTTCAGCCTTTTGTTTTGCCTCTTCATATAAGGAAGCAAACTTCGAATTTTCGCGCAACGGCGATAACCATTTATACTTCCAATAAGCTACGAACTTCTCGTCCCCTTTATTAATGTAATACTGCGGAACATTATCGATAAGTACTTTCAACTTTTCTATTAAACTAGAGCTGAAATCAGCATTATGACTTTGAAGAACATCGTACATTTCTATTTCAAGATCAGATTCTGCAAGAACGGTCGGAACAACTTCAAGTAATCTGTCTAAATAATCACAATAATCTGCCCAGAACTTATCAACGCATAAAAGAACAAAGCGTCGAAAGATAGGAAACTGATATTTGTTATCCTTTAAAAAGGCATCTAATACCTGCTTTCCCTCTTCTCGATTCGCTTCGCACTTAGCAAGTAACACATCTCGTAAAATTGCGGTTAAGACATCTTCTGCCCCATCCCCATGTTCAGGACCACTTTTCAACGTCCGGCACCACACGTGCGAATAATCTGAAAATAGGCCCTCATGAACACTCAAAAGTTTTTGTTCGTATTTATCTGCCGTATCCCATTTAATGCCTTCGGGCAGATTTCTTTTTATTTCGGCAATAAACGAATCTTTTGTTAACGCAGTAAATGCGAAACGCTTTAACTCAATCTGCGGTTCAAGATTATGAAGCGCCCAGAAATCATTCTCACGATCTACACTCTTAAGCTGATCTCCTGAAAATTGATTTACCATACCGTCATATTTATCATCTTGGAACCTGATTTCCCCGGGTTTTAAGCTATCCTCAAAGACTCTAGCGACCTTAAGACGATAAACCGCACCCCTGATCTCTAAGTCAGTGTAATGATCCTTTTGCTTGTACTCCAACGCCCTGCTCAACCTATCCGCTAATTCGTAAACGATACGAATAGAGCATTTTTTTCCGATCAGTTGGCTATACTTCTTAAACGCGTCCAAAATCCAATAGACTTGCCACACCATAAAGGCGTCATCGCGTTTCGTAAAAGCATTTGCTTTGCCACCCGCTCGAATCGTAGTAATTGCGAAAACGATGTTCTCGGCATATACATAATCTGGAGCAAAATCATCGTTCAGAAATTTAGGCAAAAGCTTTTCCCCGATATCGCTGATAGTCAGGTCACTCCCCAGCGAATGATCAGTCCATACAGAAAGCCATGTCTTCAATTTATCTACGGCGAGACTCTCTTTAATGACTGCGGATGGCAGATTATTTAAGATTTTTACGCAATACCACCAGATATGGTAATTATTGATCCTTCCCTTAGTTAGAGAAAACTGCGCAAGACTTTCAATAATTTCAATTAGCTCATTCCCATATTGGGTATTTTGAGCAACCTGTTCTGAAACACGTTCGAGATAGTCAAGGACGTTCCAGAACAAAAAATCGCCACTGCTTGATCGGGGAATCTTTGCTGGAAGGAAAAATCCTCTTTCTTTCAAAGGATAAAACCATTTCAAATCTTTAACTTTATTAAAATAGTAATTGCCATGCGATGGATTTTGTTCAATAAGCGCAATTACTTTTTTTTCTTTATCGCTAAGCATGTTATAAAACCTCGTCGATCAACTTGATATCTTCGTAAAATTGCTTCTTCTTCGCCGATTTAACTTCATCAGCCCAAGATCGCAATACAAATAAAAGCCTGTCATAGCCTTGGAAATCAAGATAATATGGGAGCGCCTTAATGTTTATTTCTGAGAAATATGCTCTTTTTATTCTAAAAAGATTCTCTTCGCCTACTCGAGTCCCAACTAATGCAAAATGTTTAAAAGGAGATTGCCTTAGACAATGTTCGATAATTTCAAACTCTTGCATACCTGAACCAATAAACAGGACAATATTTTCCTTAAAAATCTTTTCAAGAAACCCCCTTAACCCTTTTTCATCCCTATAATTGTTCACGTACTGCGAGGTGGTCATAACAGCCGTGTCTAAATTGTGCATGCTCCCATGAATCTGATATAAAATGTTACTTGTAATCTCTTGATCAAACTGAAAATTCTCATATTGTGACTTATCGTAACAAACAGGTGCCGAAGACGTTTGACCTTCTCTACTTTGGTCCTGTTTTTGCTTATCGGCCTTCCGCCTTAATATCTTTTCCCACTCTAAATCAATGTTAGTAGAAATCTTAAGCACCGGTTTGGCGAGAGCTTCTTCAAGCTCAAAAAGTAACTCATAAGGATTGCCATTCTTATTACCCTGTCCAACCAGATATTTTTCATAAAAGTTTTTAATTTTATTTCTATCTTTTATAACTTGGTGGAATATTGAAATAATTTGTCTACTTGTATACCTTTCATCTTGTAACCTAATTGCTTCAGTATGATTTAAGTCACTGTTCTCTTTCAAATGATTAATTACGTTATTTGCTAAGTCAGCCCACAAAGGAACTTCGAGCAATTTTGAGATACCAGCACCTATAAAAAATACGAGTTTCACATTGCTAAATAAAACTTCCCTTAATTCTGACGGAATAACTAAATCATCAGTCACGGAAAAAATATTCAGAAGGGCAGAAACGCCATCCTGTTGATCAATTATTTTTTTAATCCTATTCTCGAGCTCAGCAAGAGTTCGTATTTCTTCTTTTAAAAGATATATTTTCTCTGCCTGTGGATTTTCGAACAATTCTGGAATTATGCGAGACCGCTTATCATCAGTTATCTTGCTTAATTGCATAACATAATTAAGCTCATTCACGTAAATCGATTTTCTTATACTTCTATCCATAATTATCCATCCTGCGAAACAAGCTCGCCGCGGAAGGCTTTGGCTAAAATAGACTGCTCGAGCTTATCGGCATAGCTTTTAGCCTTATTGAACTCTTGCTCGTTTTTTTCGAGAAACGCAAAGGTCGCTTTTAACCTTCTGACAACCTCTCTTTGCTCATCAAGCGATGGCAAGGCTATTTGCAAATTCCTGACTTCTTCACTATTGATATTATTGACGCCACTTGTTGATCGTGCTGGTAGCTCAATCTGGAGTCGCATAGCATATGATTGAAACTGATATTGCAGGAATTCGGGAATAATCAAATCTTTATTTACCCGAAGCCGTATTAAATAACCTGCATACGCCATGCCTTTTTCTTTATCTGTGACTAAAGCCGTCCGGCCAACAAGCGAAACGCTCCCATTTGACCGAATCAATAAGATGTCTTCTATCTCAAGCTTTAAACTCTCGTATTCCTTTTTATCTAGGTCAGCGTATTTCAGATCATTCGAATCAATATATCCTCGAACAACATTTGGGATTCTTAAAACAGTGTGTTTCATCTTTTCTCTGAAGCACTTTTTTGCTGTCCCATATTTTAGGTCGGCTAAAACTCCGCCCAATTCGCTATCCTGCCATTCGGTATCTATTTTATTTTTCTTGCGCCATTCTTTTGTAAGCTTTCCGGAAAAGGCCGAGGCAAGAATAGACTGACGAAAACGACCTAAGATCGTGGGAATTTTATCGAGGCGGGATTGAGCATCTTTGACTTTTGTCAGCAACACGTCCAGTTTATCGACAATACGTTTTTGTCCGCCATCGGGAGGCCAAGGAATCTCCAGCGTTTTAAGCAAGCTTTTATTTACATGCTGAAGACCTGACCCAGTGCTTGTTTCTGTAATATAATTCTTGCTTCGCTTGATAAAATATTCTAAATATTTGGTATTTAGTCCATTCTTAGGAGACAAAACTACTATTGTTGAGCCAACTGCCCCGGATAACCCACTCGCACATTTACCTATACTCCCATCCCAAACCAGTAAAACATCCTTTTCTGTTGCTCTGGGTATTTTAGAATCATTCGTATATGTCCGCGGAGAGTTGCCCTCCAATTCATCGATCAATATATAAGGGTCATATCCTTTTTTCGCATGATCAATTACGGCGTTAGGTTTTTTTCCTTTGCGAGAAGAAACAACGTCTTTCAAAGGACAAGCCGTCCATCCATTTGGTATTTTATTCTCCATTATTCCCTAGCTCCGTTACAATTTCTTTAAGGCTGTCTACAATTGCTTCGAGCTCAGTAATTGCCTCGCTGGCCAAATCCTGAGGCTCTGGGAGTTCATCACTATCTTCAAGCGAATCGTCTTTGAGCCACATCATATCAAGCTTATATCCACGATCCTTAACTTCTTGAATGTTGAACCTGCGGAAGCGACCTTCAATACCTAAATCTGTCCGCTTGCTTTGACCGTTCGAATCCATGCCATAACATTTCTCAAATTCCTTAAAATGCTCTGACGAAAGCGGCCTATCTTTTTTCGTAATACCGGGTACATTAGAGCGAGCGTCAAAAATCCAAACGTTTTCTGTCGGAGCGCCTTTTTGGAAGAAAATCACATTCGCTTTGACCCCTTGGCTGTAAGGCGTAAATGTCCCGCGCGGCAGACGTAAAATAGTGTGCAGATTGCAATCCTGCATAAGAATTTGTAGAACCTCTCCTGCCTTATCTTCAAATAAGCAGTTATCCGGCAAAACCATAGCCGCACGTCCACCGGGCCTTAAGGTATTCATAACATGCTGAATAAAATTGAGCTGTTTATTGCTTGTTGAGATCGTGAAATCATCTCTCTCCGGCGCCTGATTTGCGCCTTTCGTGCCGAATGGTGGATTGGTAAGAATACAATCATATCTTGTGCCTTTTGTCGGCTCATAGATGGAGTCACCAAGATAGATATCAGCATGAATGCCATGTAGATACAAATTCATTAAAGCAAGACGCCGGGGCCGGGCAACGAGCTCTGTACCGGTGTAAACCTTATTTGTGATTCGCTTGGCATCATCACGTTCTAGACTGCCCTTAGTCTGCTCAATAAGCCATTCATAGGCGCAAACTAAGAATCCGCCTGTTCCAGCGGCAGGATCGTGAATAATAAAGTCTTTTGATTTACGCGGATCCGGTTTCATGCACGTAACAATTGATTGGATAAGAACGCGTGGTGTGAAATATTGCCCCGCGCCCTTTTTCCCTTCAGAAGCAGATTTTTCGAGTAGGCCCTCGTAAGCGGCCGCTTTAACATCGACATTAAGACTCGTCCACTCAATCTCATCGATGAGATTGATAAGCTTCTTGAGATTAACCGGATTTGCGAATTTAGATATGGCACCAGCATAGATGTCGCCAAGCGTTCCTTTTTGTTTGCCAAGGCCTCTTAAAGCATCCACATAGAAATCGGTTAATTCTGTACCGGACTTCTCACGCAGGACCGGCCAAGAATATTCCTTGGGAATATCCGCGCCCTTCTCCTCTGCCATCTTTAAAAACAGCAAATAAGTAAGCTGTTCAATATAATCGCCATAATCAACGCCGTCATGACGAAGCGTATGGCAGAAGCCCCATAATTTACCGACTACATCGCTCATGTTAGCACCGCCTCATTTATCTCTTTTAAGAGTTCATCGAGCTTGCCGTCAAAAACCCGATTTAATTGTGTATAATTCACCCCTTGTCTTGTAAAAATAGGCAACGTATCAATATCATCTTTTTCAATCAACAAATTGGCGATCAAATGGTGCCGAATATGCTCAAGCCATTTCTCCTGCGCCTCGGTAAAATGATGTTTTGCTTTTACTTTAGACAAAGCTCGATCAACGCGGGTTTCTACAGTTAAAAGCTCGTCGTTCTTAGCCGCATGCCTGATCATGGAAATAATGTCTGCTAACTCTTTGTTGTAGGCCCTGCGGAGATTGCGCTCGTTAAACTTATCAAGCAAAGCGTCTGGGTTGGTTGCAAGTTTTTCACGCAATGCTTTTAGCTCATCAGTGTGAAAATCCTTTGGCTTATTAAGAAGAATATCTATTGCGTCAATATGCTCCGGATTATCTCTGACAAATCCCTCGAATAGCTTTAAATAATCTCCCGGCTTAAGCTCTTTGCCATCGGCCGCTCTAAAAATAACCTCGGATGTCACAAGGTCTTCTGCGGACTCTGCAATGATAAACTCACGTTTAGGCCGCTGATAGTTTTCACAAATATGAAGGAAAGCTTCGCCTTGGAGAGTCTTTATAGTTCCGGCCCAATTCTTGGAAAGTTTGTCCTCAAGGGTCATTGCGAAATCAGCGATATCTTCCCCGAGAATATAATTAAATTCGTTTCTACTCTCCTGTGTGATGTTCTTTGAAATACGCTGAAGCCTTTTCGATAAAACTTTAATGTTGTATGCCCTGCTTTGGTTATCCGCAATCGCCTGAACTATTTCACGGATAGTTTTTGTGGGCTTTATAGGAGCTTCTGCGGTAATACTGGTTGTCTGCTTAAAATATTCAAGCAGAGTGCCACCAAAGCAGTCAAAAACTGTGAAGTGCGTTTTATTAATCTCCGGACAAAGCCGCGTCCCTCGCCCCATCATCTGCTCAAAAAGAATTCTTGATCTTACCGGCCGCAAAAAAACAATATTCTCAATCTTCGGAACGTCCACACCTGTAGAGAGCATATCAACCGTCACAACAATGCCCGGATTCTGCCTATTCCTAAATTCCCTAATACGTTGAAGCGGCCTGTCAACAGTAGGGCTTCCAGTTATCTTTTGTACAAAAGCATCGCCTCGATTAAATTCACCCCGAAGCATATCAATCAATTGATCGCAATGCGATGTATGAGCCAGATCGTTCTCAGCAAAGATTAAAGTCTTAGGAAAGTGTCCCAACGTTTCCTCTTGGGATAAAAGATATTTTTTCAGCTCTTTAACAATCTTTCTATTCCTGTCGGGTGCTGTCCATTCCGCTTCATTGCTCTCCGGTGCAAGAACTCGTTCATCCTCTAATATATCAAAAACCAACTGGCCGGTTTTGGTATCTTTGAGCCCGACCTCTTCGCCTTCCTTTAGAAACGCTCCATTAAACGTTATGTCTGACTTAATCGATACTGCGTCATAATCAACCAGAAACCCTTCTTTTACGGCACGCTCATATTCGTAACGGAAGACTACATCCTTAAAAAATGCGGTTGTATGTGCCGCTGGCGTTGCGGTAAGGCCAATACGTATACCGTCGAAGTGCTTTAAGGTCTCACGCCACTTGCTCTCTTCCTGTGCGGTATATCCACGATGGCATTCGTCCGCTATAACCACATCAAAAGCATGAATAGGAATATCGAGTTTTGCGTCGGCATCCGACTCATCGTCCAAATCGCCAGTCGATTGCCCAAACATACCGTCTTGACCAAAAAGATTAATGCCCATCCTTTGAATGGTGCAAACATAAACGAAGCTGTCCCGACTTTTCGGATTCGTAAGATAATCCGTAGGCAAGACTTTCGAATCATACTTTATATCTTCATCCAAATCCTCACGTCTGAAACGCTGGCTGTATACCTCATAGCATTTATCAAATTTGAGATTTGGCTCCGCCTCAAAACTGGCAAGCGCGGTAACCGCCTGTGCCGCAAGCGCGCGCCTGTCGACAAGGAATAAAATACGTTTGGCAAGGCCGGACTTCATAAGCCGGTATATCAAATTGATGATCGTGAATGTTTTTCCCGTTCCGGTTGCCATAGCAACGAGCATATTGCGCTTTCTGTCAGCGATGGCCTGCTCGATAGCCGCAATAGCCTCTTTTTGATAAGGACGTAAAACCGGATTGTCGATTGTATTGTTTCTCAACCACGCTTTTGCAGTGTCTTCGTCCCTTGATAGCAATTCCTCTAAAGCATTGGGTGTGTGGATTGCGGTTATTTCTCTTGAACGGTTCAAGGGATGGCGTAAATCCTGAAACCAAATAATCTTGCCATTGGTTGAGTAAATAAACGGGAGATGATATTCGCCAAAAGTAAACGGACTCTTCTGAAATCCCCGGGCGTAACGCTGTGCCTGTTGAAGCACATTTTGAGGCCCAACAGAAACCTTCTTTCCCTCAACAGCGATCAGAGGACGCTTTGCATGAAAAAGCGCGTAGTCGCAAGGCCCTGTCTGCGTAGGATACTCCTCTACAGAAGCATGGTCGTAAGTCTTGCCCTCTTCAAAAGGGACTATAGGCCCCCATTTTGAATTAATGAGGAGCTTATCGATATACTGTTTTCGTGTCCGATGTTCGTTCCAATTTTGTTCAGGCATACTTACCCTTATTTGTACGTTACAAGTTCGCCACTATCAGCGAAGCTGTGATACTGATTGTCTCCGATAATAAGATGATCCAAGATTTTGACCTGCATAACATTCCCTGCTTGGTATAACTCTCTGGTGAAGTCCCTATCCTCTTTGCTTGGCTTAGGATCTCCGGAGGGATGATTATGCGCGCAGATTATTGAAACCGCGAATTTCTGTAAAGCAGAATGAATAATTTCTCTTACTATTGGCATGGCACGGTTGACTGTGCCGCAAGCCGCATCTAATATATCTATAATCCGATTATTTGAATCAAGGTAGACAACCTTAAAAACCTCTGTCTTAAGATCACGAAGCTGAGGCATAACGATATCCACAACATCCTTGGCAGAGGCAATCTTCTGCTTCCCGGTGGACACATCGTCCTCGCGATAGCGCCGCCCGATTTCAAGCGCGGCCTGAATGTGGGCGATCTTGGCCCCGCCCAAACCCTTGAGATCCTTCCAATCGCGCGAATCGGTATGCGCCATGTTCCGGAATGTGCCGAATTTCTTGAGAACCTTGCGGGCAAGGTCAATGGCACTGGTACCGGTAGTTCCGGTGCGAAGAAGAATAGCCAGAAGCTCTGAATTACTCAAAGCCCCCGCGCCCTTCTTGAGGAGTTTCTCTCTCGGCCTATCATCTTCCGGCCATGTCTTAATACCTGTTGCTTTTCTTTCTGTCGTCATTCTTCTCTTCTCTGTTCTTCTCTAAAAATACTGAGCCCATTGTGAGCCATATATGAGCCATTTGAGCCAATTACTTCTTATCTTCGCACTTATTGCACAGCTCAGGATCCTTGGCCGACGGCCGCACACCGAACAGCGTCTTCGCGATCAGCCGGTACAAGAATCCTTCCAGCGGCACCTTACACTTTTTGCATTTTTTACTCATCGTTAATCAGTGCCCCTTTCGCCCCATTAGCGCCCCTTTGGCGCAACCATGTCCCGTTTGTCCCCTTTATGTCCCGTTTCGCTAATCACGCAGTAATCGCGCAATTGTCCCATAAATGTCCCAAATCCCCAACTAATCGCCACAATCGCCAACTTCACGTACCGGCCGCTATCGCCTTTTTGAGCCCATTACAAGCCCTTGATCTCGGATACTACTTAACACCTTCCATCGCCTTGTTGATCCGTTCAAGTGCCTTATCAAGATTGAAATTCTCCCTCTCATCAGCCGTTAAAACGTCAAATAATTCCTTTTCTATACGAGAACGCATGTCACTAATCTCGGTGTTTGAGCGACCAAGGTTAACGTGATATTTCTTTAAATCTAAATCCCCACCGTCTTCTTCAATCTTTTTTTTAAAAAGTACCACGACTTCCTTATCCGCTAAATTGAAATCGTGCCGGAGAATAAAATCAAGATCGTAAAAATCACGCGGCGCAATAACTTTCCTCAAAGCCGCCGCCCGAAGCTTTTCACTAACAATCTCTTTTAACGACAAACAGTTTACCTTGCCTCCATCGAACAAAGGTTCTTTAGTAAAAGGGTGCAGAAACTTGTGTTGTACTGTCTTCTTCTCCACCGCGCAAATCGGATTAAACCTAAGTCCAATTTCAAACTTAATTAATTGATCGGAAGGCTGAAGGACAGATTTATACACAAAGTAATAGACATATTGTTTAGACTCATTTCGCCCTGCTTTTTCTACGTCTTCAACACGAAAACCGAGCCCCTTGGCAAATTCCTCTATTCTATCCTTTACCGGCCGTATTGATTTGCGCCGGTTCCCTCGAGTTGTCGTATATTCCGGAAGGCGCATACTGAAATCTAAATCTTCGCTTAGACGATAATACGAATAGTAGATTTTATTAAGGCATGTCCCGCCTTTAAATATAAGATCATCCGAAAGCTCATTGAGCTTCGACAAAATGAATGTTAAATAGTAATCCTTCTCAATGAGAGATGCACGAAAACCAGCCCGGTTGGCGGTCATATTGATAATATCGGTAAATTGGGCTTTATCCTCGTGAATCATTAATGATGACTCTCCATTTCTTATTGAATTTGCCTTTAAACGAACCTGTGAACGAGCTGATCGCTGTATCCTCTATGCTTTTTATAAGCGGAGCCAGATCTCTATCAGGATAGCCCATTTCCTCTAATAACACCCCGATTCGCTTGCGAGTTTTAATGTTTGGGAATTGCGACGCGAAGCGAATAAATTTCTTTATATCGCACCGGTCTTTTTTAAGTTCTCGCTTAAGAATTTCAAGAGCGCTTTTAATGCCTCCAACCGGCTTATTAAAATAGACCAGATCCACCAGCGTGCGCTCTAAGGAGCTAATCATAACTTCTTGCCCGCTCACATCTATTTTTTCAAGGCCATACATCCTGTCTTCTTTGATTCGTAAAAAATTAAATATAACACCGCAAATTTTCTTTTGCCTGCGCTGTAGGGAAGTGTTGAGAATATACATCACTTGGAATAGCTGATCAGTCAAATTGTAGTAGTTATACATCGTTGAATATCCGATGTAATAATTCCTCTGCGGAAAGAATTGCGGCGGGATCAGCATTTCATTTATACCGGCACCCGCTTCACCATATTCGAGTGGCGAAAAAACATACACGCCTCTCTTAATAGTAGAAAAGATGCCTTTCTTTTTCAACTGATAAACAATTTTATTGCGTTCGATATCATCAAACTTGAAAAACACATCCAAGTCTTCTTTTGTAACAATGCGTTTCTTTTCATAAGAAAGACGAGAAATAACCTCGATTTCTTTCTCTCCTAATCGCGTTCTCTTTTTAGTATCCATAATACCCTCACAAAGGATTATCGTTCATTTTTTTATAGGTATAGAATATCACACTATTTTGTCATGTCAACAAAATTCTACGCCTACGGCTCGATTACAAGACTCATTTCTGCTGTCAGAAAAACTATATACTTTTTGTGACAGATTTATGTCAATCCATGTCACTCAATAACGGCCTTTTTGACCATCCCGGACGCACGCTGAACGCCCCTAAAACCGCCTGTTTCCCGTCTAGGAACGCTCATTCCATCCAAGCATAAATTGTCTTTTCAAAAATTCCGCGATCATTAAATCCTAATTCTTTTCGCAAGGCCTCCATTTTGTTGCGATCAGGAATTTGCTTTATCATGAGCGTCCTTTTTTGATGTTACTTTCGCCGCATATTTTACATATGCGCCAAAGGTAATGTTACTAAGTTCAACATTATAAGTTAGTTGCGAAAACATGTCTCGGAAGTACCTTCGAACTCGAGCATAGGATATTAGTCTCCCTATATTAACACGGAAGAGCTTATCAATATTTCGCCATAGATCCCAGTAATCGCTGTCCTGCATGGTTACATACTTATTTTTGATTACAAAAAGATCAACAAGCATCTTTTCAAGAGTAGGCATATGTCCCTTGTAAGGCGATCCTTTAATCAATCGCCTGACAACAATCGGGTCACGTGTAATGTCAAAATTCTTGGGTGCCACCCGGCTGGCCTTCTCAATTACCACAAACCGGTATTCACGGGAAATCATGTCAACAACAGAGCGAATCGCATCTGACTCCACTTCAACAAAAGTAATATTGTGCGTTTGCTGATGATGATAATAGGGTTGAAAACACAAAGTATTCCAAACCAAAAAATCGAGATAAGGAAATTGCTTTTTCAGGAGTTGCCTGATCTCAATCACACGGCTTTTCTCCGTAGGTCTAAATTCTTTTGCAACAGAACTATAAACCCCTCTGCCTGCGGAAAAAATTATCTTTTTCTGTTTTAGTCCTTGAAGATAATTCTTAGCAACCTGAGTGCTGGCTCCAGATGCCTTCACCACTTCTTCAAGAGTAAAATACCGATGTTTAAGTATGAATTCCTTGACTAATTCTCGTTTATTCAAATCACACCTCTCTTCCGGCAACCTAAAATGTCCTTAAAAATTCCTGCGAGACTTAATAAATTCTTCTAGGTCTTTCAACTTAACTCGCCATTGACCAATTTTTGTAGCACGAATTTGTTTATCACGAATAAGTTCGCGGATTCTATATTCAGATAATCCAAGTTGTTTCGCAACCTGGGCTACAGTTAAATACCCTTTAAGTAACATAATATTGCCTTTGTTTTTGATGTATTATGATAGCCAACATTTTCCCACATTATACAACATTTGCTTTTTAATGACAATACAAATATTCATCAAGCAACGCGAACCCGAAGGGCAAAAGTCTTTTCGCCGCAAGGCGGAATGTCTTTTGGCCCCGTACCAGAGCGTAGCTCGGTACAGGGTAAACTATTGCGAACTGTTCTGGCTTTTTGCAAAAAAGACAGAAGTGTTTGATGAATACTTGATAAAGGAGTCTTCCTAAAAAGGGGGTAGAGTTTCTTAAGTTTATTTTCTATGTGAAAGCTAAACAGTTACCAAAAGACTTGTTGTTGCTCTTGTTTCAGTTCTTGATTTTGGCTTTATGATAATTTCCACATCCCACTGAAGTACTGTTAATAATTTAAAAAGATGTTCTAAAGAAAATCACTTAACCTTCTTAAAATCCCCCCGCCATAAGAACCGGCGGGCAGGCAAAATCATCAGACGGTACCCGCCGCCACACAGCGTCGGCGAGCAGGCTACACCAACGGCCAGTTTACACTACATTGTTTATTTTTGTACTTCTTGTAGTGTAAGACTTAGATTGTCCACTTCTTCGCTTAATAAAGGCAACTCCTGCTTTGCTTTTGCTAATGTTTTTAAAATCGCCTGTTTCCAGCCTTTTGGCAATGGATGAAATAGCTTTTTCATGTCTTGTCGATTTACGATCGTTGAAGTAGAAATTGCCTGTTGCAAATCTTTTAAACTTTTGTCTGTCTTTCGTCTTCGGGAAGCTATGATAAGTTTATGAAGGCAAAAATTGGCAGGATTCGGGACTCGGACTTTAACTCCATTGTCAGTAATCGTAATCGAATCATCCAACAAAAAAGCTACAAATCTTAATGGAATGGATTTGGAACTAAAAAATCAATATCTAGCGTCCTCAAAGGAAAATTCTTGGCGTCCAAATGTTTTTGGTAAAGCTGAAAACACCAACTGCCTATAAGCTCAACACCTTCATCAAAAAGGTGATTATCAGCAAAAACCTTCAAAATACTCTCAATAAGCTTAACCACGTTTTCTACCTTCGGTTCTATTCAGCATTCGTAAAGCTTCATTGACTTTCTTAAGTTCGGCTTTTAAAGCTTTTCGCACACCAAGTTGCTTTATAAGACGTTCCGGCTTATCCTTACCCAAATATTTATGCACTATTTTCTTGCCTGCTCTTGATTGGAGATAATAATATTTTTTACCTGCTATCTGCCGCTCCTTAACACTACCTTGGGGGAGACTTGATAGCTTCTTCTCAATCTTCTGCTTTGCGTCAAGGTAATACTCTTTACTCTCCGATAATATTCCCTTTAATACATTCATCGCTCAATCTCCTTTTACACTACATTATAGCATAAAATTAACAATGTAGTGTAAAATATTTACCTAACAAACATCATTATCAGATTGCTTGTTGGGTAATTTCGGCATTCCCTATCTTGCCAAAGTTATCATATTTCCTTAACAAAAGTTGGCATCTGTCAAGTAGATGTCAACTATAATTTTAATTTTTGAATTATAACGCATTTTACACAAATATATCATTCGCAATCAGTTCCCCTCTTTATAATCTCTAAAATCATCCCGCGGTACTTACACCATCAGTCAACCAAAAGTTTTTATAAAAAAACTTTTGGTTGTCATGTCCGAGGCGCTGCGGGGTAAATGTTCCAACGCAAGATTTACTCTGTAAGCTTTGCGCCCGGACGTTTCCTTATTATTATCCTTTTTGATCATAATAATTCCTGTAGAGACGCGCTTTATCGCGCCTCTTTATCCCGAACAATATTTATAATGTCATGGGCATTTTCGGCATCATTTTTTCATAGCAACAGATTGTCATGAACATATTTTCGTATCCGATGTAATGATTTTTCATTATGGATAATATTTCCAAAATAATTGACGCGATTTTGTGTGCAAATGGTGACATAATAATATCCTGTCGATGTATAATCCCCTCCCTTCAATCTCACTGACTTAATACGATATTTATTTTTAGTAAATACGCTCCTCTTTGCTTAAAATATTTTTAATTTGGTTTTTTCTTTTATAAGAGAACCTCTTATCTTTAAGCATTTTAACCAATGGTTCTCTTATTAATTCAAAAGGGCCTTTGCTCATATACTTTAATAACGCCGTAATCCATTGTGTAGTCGTTCCGTTAATCTGAGTGGCATTCAACTCTTTTTCAATAAAAGGGATGAACTGTACTCTACATTCACTATTATCAATAAGCCTCAAGAATTCAAGTCGAACATGAACATCGTTTATAGTTTTACATAATGGTAGATTGTTGGCATAATCAAGAAGAAGTGTTTGAGCATTCTTATTCCCTTGATACATCATCATAGATAAAGTATTTATGGCGCTCTTCCGTTCTTTCTCGCTGCTTCCGTATAAACCCGTGACATATGCTTCAACAGGCATTGTTTTCCAATCAATATTTTCAATATAATCTAATAAAACGGCATCCTGAAATCTTTCCCTGCTGATATCTGTACCTGACACCTTTTCCTTCAGCAATTTCCCAACTGAACTGGTATCATCAATTTCAATGACTTCACAATACTCAATATGCTCACATGCCTCTGTATCCCCCTGAAATCTTTTTCGGGCTATAAGCTCCTTGCAGCAATCATAATTTTGCCGCTCAATCAACTCGTCTAAATATGGTTCAAATTCGACATCATTCAGACATATACCATAATCAAAGTCCTTATTATCTGCTGGATGAAAATAGTTACAATTAAAGCAAATTTTTGCCAAGTCTTCTTTGGTCATTATTGTTTGTCCCGTTTTTATGGAATCTGCTTTTTGACAAATGCAAAGGGAAAAATCGTTTATTATTTTTATTATACTCTTTAGTAAACTATACTTATCTTTCACTTTTCTAGAATAATTTTGGAGGTTGCAAAGCTTTCTTTTCTTCTTTTTTCCTGCGAACTTCCTTTATTCTGTCTTCATAACATTCTTCAATAAATTGCGGCAAAGGAAGCTTCCATGTTTCATCATCTTAATCATTTACAACCACCGGACGGCCTTCCCGGATAACCTGTCCGCTAACATCCGCAGGCAATGAGAGATATTTTAATATCTGAGAAGCCGGCCCAGCAGAATGGATTCTTTAATAATACGACGATATCCATCTCCTGGTCGGTAAATGCCGCTTTTAGGCTAGTACGGGTAATGTTTAAGTATGGAGCAAGCATATCACGCTTATCCGCAGCAAAACAATGTGCGGGCAGCAACAGAAACACCTGAATTAATATGCAGGAAAATATCTTTTGCAGTTTTTGCCGCATCCTAACGCATACCTCCTAAAACCATGTTAACTCCCTGTATCCTAAAAAGTTATATACGATTAATAACACTGTGAAAAGGTAAAAAAGTATACCTGAAATGTGATTGTTTTGCAAGAAAAACAATCACTAAAACTTTAAAAAAAGAGATAAGAAAATGATATGGAAAAGATCTCGACTATTCAGGCAGAACTGTTTTTCTCGTAGGTATTTCTTAAACAAACTTTACCCTCATCAAATGCATCTCATCTAAAACGATCCACAGAGCCCTAATTGCTCTTTATTTAAGGCTTTCTTCTATTGCCGAAATAAGATTTAAGGGCTGAAATGGTTTTCTCAGATATCTTTTTATACCGCATAGGTGCATAAGCAACGCGCATTCATCCTCAAAAAATCCGGACATCGCGATAACCGGGATGCGTTGTAACTTGAGATAACGCCGCATTTCCTTGGCAAGCTCAAAACCGCTCATCCCCGGCATTTTAAGGTCTATAACCACCACATCGGGTTTTGTCTTTTTCGCTAACGACAAGGACGAAACCGGATCATTAACCGCGACCATGTCATAACCGCTTAAGGTCAATGTCGTTTGGAGTTCTTCCAGTAACTCAAGGTTGTCATCAACTATCATCACCGTCTTGTTTGCCATAACGCACCTTTACGCGCATATTAAAAAAATACGCGCTTTTTACAAATAAATAGATACAATACTCCTTTATATAATAAGTATGGATTAAATCAAACGATTTGTATATGGCATGATTCTGCTTTTTTTTGACTTTTTTCCACTAATGGAGGCCCCCATACACGAAAAAATGACATGCATTTTGGTTCTTTCGTAATTAAGGTGATAATCGGCAAGAACTAAAAATCATATTTAGTTTACAGGAAGCTCAAATGGCAAGTTCAGGTAAGAAAACTACGGATTTATCATAATCCGGCGTGCCCGTATCCGCATCAACTATCGAAGGAGAATTTGACTCCGTAATACGCTTGAGAATATTGTGCCCTATCAAAAAGTTAATAACCTCATCGCCTATTAGACGGCCGGTTAGGCCTGTAACCAATAAAGACAAATCCGCTTTTTCTTGTTTTTCCTCTAAAGATCCATTCGTGCCGTCTTTTAATGCGTCTCTACCTAAAATATCCTCCAACCCCCAATAAATAGCATTTGCTGCCCTAACCTCCAGCGGCGCATGCAGGAAAACATTTGTGACGTTAATGCCAAGTCTATCCTGCCGTAATGGTTCTATTTTCCATGCATCCGTAGATTTAATGACCACACAGTTAGCCATTCCCGTTTCCATCGCCTTTATCCCGTCATCCAAAGCAAACCCTTCGACTATCTTTTTTATTTCCGGATGATTACTGAACGAATAAAAAAACCGCATATAATCATCCCGGTTGGTTTTTTCTTTGATCTGGTTTCGCAGAGAAGGCCGCCCCTCACTGCCTACAGCAGAATCAATCCATTCCCCGAATAGATTCTTGATCAGCCAAGGGTCTTTATCCATGTTTACCCTCGCTTCTTCCTTCAAAAACGTATTGACATACGGAACAACCTTCTCAACCAATAATGCATCAAGTTTTTCTTTACCCTCTATATCCTTTATATCCTTTGGGGCTGCTAATTTACCAATCTCCTTTACCCATCCCGGATGTTCTTCGATAAGATAATATGCCAATACGCGCATCAAAAATCCGACATTTTCCGCTTTGCCGCCCAACACCGCCGCCAGATAGTCAAGCGCCGGAGTCCTGTTGGTACCGGCATCCCCGAAAAGAACAATAACCTGACGCTTCTTTTTGCTAAATCTAAACTGCCGGCAAGGAAGAGTTTTTAAATCTGTTTTAATCGGCAACCACAGGCTAAAGGTCACCTTCTCATCAGTCGAAACATCAATTTCTGTCCGCCCATTGGCAACGTTTATAACTTCCTTTTCCCTGAATAAAAAATTATCTCCGTTAAATCCGGTATTTCCATTTATCTTCGCTTGTACCTTCAATTCCCGGCCCTCCAATGAAACACCTATGCCCGCATCATCTGCCCCGTTTTCGCGAGCGGCAACGAAAAAATCACTCAATATCTTCCGCAAGGCCGTCTTAGGGATAAACACATTCGTATTTTCTAAACCCCTCTCAATGATGCCGGAAAAATTCAGCTTTATATCTTTAAACTGCGAACGGTAAAAGTTTGCGACTTCATTAATCACTTCCATAATAGAACAATCTTCCGTAGTACGGAACGCGGAAACTAAAATGCCTAAAAATATGTTCATAGCCTCTGCCGCGCTGTTTTTTAAATCAAAATTATCCT
The DNA here is from genome assembly GCA_018895275.1 of Candidatus Omnitrophota bacterium. Classification (GTDB taxonomy): domain Bacteria; phylum Omnitrophota; class Gorgyraeia; order B26-G9; family B26-G9; genus JAHIOQ01. The sequence goes on along the minus strand of JAHIOQ010000073.1, from coordinate 55,150 downwards.
CCGTCTCGGAGATTTCTTCCAGCGCGCTGTATTTAGCGATAAATTCCAGCCGTAAACGCTTAAAAATATCCATTATTTCTTTAAATGAAAAATCACCAATTTGATATCGCTCTATCTTTTCTAAAAGATTCTTCGCGCTTTCCTGATAATCACGAATGAGGGTTTTCTCCGCATCTTCTTTAGCAGCCTCCGAATCGGATTGTTGAGAGCCCTGTATTTTCAGCAAACTATCCGTCCGTTCTAAAATGTTCTTAAGCTTCTGCTGCAGGCGAATAATTTCCGCGACCGTGATCTCATTCCCTTCCATGGCCGGCAGTTCAATAACAAACTCGGCGCCTCCCCTCTCGCCATTTTTGCCATTTTCCCTGGCGAACAATGAAATCTTTCCGCCGTAAGACTCCAATATCTGCTTGACTCGCCGCAGCGTGAACGACGTTTTATAAGTCTGTGTAGTGAAAAAAGGCGAAAACGCGAAGAGTTTTTCATACGGGCCCATGCCGTGCCCGTCATCTTTGATTGATATTTCCACCTTACCCAGGCTTCTGCGCTTGACGCTAACCGTTATCTTTTGTGCGTGAGCCTTAAGCGAGTTGTCGAGCATCGCTTTGATAATCTCTCCCAATTCCTCACTGGCAAGCGCTTCCACGGGAGAACCAGCCGGTATGGATAATTCAACCTTTATATCCCTTGCCTTCATAATCCGCGACAGCCTTGCGCTTAAATCCTCTTTTTTTGATTTTAAATATTTTTCTTCTTTCTCTCTTAATCCTAACTCCTTCTCGACTCTTAACATTATTGCTTGGACAGCCGCATCTATTTGCGTTAAATCTCCAGTTTTTTCCAGTTCTTCTTCAACTATTTTCAGAAAACCTTGCCTCTTTTCCGAATCAATGGCCAGGCCGTTCATTCCTTTTTTTATCAACTCTTCAATATTTAATCCTGCTTTAAAATCTTTGCAGCATTTACCCAGAACTTCGTTTAATGCCATCTTTTGCAATCCCGGCTTTGCTTGGTTTATTCCTATAGTTCCCTTAAGATTAGCGAACATCCCGGAAACAACAGTAAACTCAGTGTTCACTGCACTCATTAACTCTCTCCCGTTTTTTATTCCTTCTATCCCCGCGCAACCATTCAACCCCCGTATCGACTCTCCTGTTTTACTCATAGGATCGTCTAGTTGCGTTACCAAGGAATCCACTGCCATATTAATCGTAGGTAACGAGATGTACGAAGGTGCCTCCGTTATTATTCGTTCCATCTCGGTAGCTTTCTTGATAATTATGTCTGCATCTGCATCTTCCAGAGCCTTATTAAGCCCCGCTTCGTTTTTTTCCTGCAGTCTCCTTTTGATGAGCCTGACATTCCCTCCGATTGAAAACAATCTATTGCGGATATGGTGGACAACTGCATACAAAAACATTTTTTTTTCCAGCTCTCTATAGGTATGCCACGCCGCCGCACGGACACCTTCATCGTTATCATGCAAAAGCCGATATAATAATCCGGAGACTTTCTGTGCTTCGAAATTACTCAGGTCTTCGGCAAAACGCCGGCGAATTTCCGCAGGAGTAGTAGCAAGACAAAAGGCTTCCAGAATCTTTCCGGCGTATTCATTATTTTTAACAAACGCATCATCAATTAAGACCACCAAATACGTAATTCTCTCTTCCCCTCCCGACATGTCTATGTATCTCTCCCGGCAAAAATCAAAGAGCATTTGCAACCCGGAGACTGAGTGCTCATTGTCCTTCTCCTGCGCTTGCCCAGAAAGCTGTTCTTTTGAGGCAAGATCCACCATCACCTTCTTTGCCTGCTCACTAACGCCTTTGTCTGTAGTCTTAAGCAGCGGCACCAAAAATGGTAAAATACCGCTTAAACTGAATTTTTCTAAATCCGCGATAATCTGTTTTTTTTCATCCGGCTTAGCCCCCTTTATCTTGTCGTTCAATTCTTTTGGGGCATCTTTTTGCTCTATGGCATAAAACAACAAAATCCCCAGTATTTTGATTCTTTCCGTCTCTTCTTTGCTCTTTTCATATTTTAGCCAAAGGTCATTATAGAAAGCAAGCCTTTGCTCCGGGCTGAGGCCAACCTCGCCGCAGGGAACAATCTTCATCACGCCGTTAGTTTGCCAACCCGTCGTATGACGGAAAGCATCGCCTGATTGCGGATCCCGGGGATAAAAATAAACGGAAAACTCCATAAAACCGTTTTTTTCCGGAACATCCGCATAGGCCGGTATCTCCAATGGAAAAACTTCGCGCTCAAGCCGGAATTCATTGCCTATCTGCCCGCGATAAGCTCCGGCTTCCTGCATTATCAGGATTATCTTATCCGCCGTTATCTCTTTTAGATCGTCTAATTTTATTGTCACCATCACTTTTCGAAGCAATTCGCAGAGTTCTTCCTTCGTCAACATCGTCAGTTTTGTGTCAACAATAAATTGCGCAATCAAACTGTCCCACTCCACATCATCAATTGTCTTATTCTCATCAATCAATTCCTGTGCTATCTTTTTTATCCCTTCGGCAATATTAATAATTACTTCCTTTTTCTTCACTTCTATCCAGGGGCGTTCCCACAGGGTTTTGCCGTCTTCCAGCACCTGTACCACTTTTACCTTAGCTCCCTTTTTGGCGGAAGAGGATGTCCATACCCCCATCCGCAGGCCCCCTTGCTCATCAAACAAATCTTCCACCTTATCCTTGCTCATCTTCAACTCCAGCGTTACGGTTCCATACACGTAAAATGGCTGTCCAAGCATACCCCAGAAATGATCGTCGGGCTTATCCGCCGCCGGATTAAATTGGCCGATATGCCGCGCACTTATAATGCGAGGCGAGTTATGCTGCCAAAAGGCATGCATCATTTCCCTTGTGTGGATTTCAAGCGCAGGAGAAAGGTTGGTGCGCCCGCCGGCCGCGAAACCCGCCTCGAAAGGCAGTAACGCGCTGATCAGCAGTCCGGCGATAATTTTAATCCCGTTTCTTTTCATTATAATCCGCCTCTTTTTCTTTATGTAAGGCTTTGCCGATTCAAACACAGGTGGTAAAGTATACCCTATTTTTAACAGTTTTGCAATGGTTAATCGCGCATTTCAGCATTTACATAACTAGCTTCAGCGATTGATGTTAAATTAAATAATGATGCTTTCGCAATTAAGGTGATAATCGGTCGAAAAAGCAAACATAAAAATCAGAATGAAATAAAAATTGTTTGCCACAAAGGATCGTTTTTATCTTTACTCCGGAAGAATCAGCATCGCCAGCACGGCCTCCAACACGCGGGAGTCTTTACCGACAAGATTGAATCCCATCTGACTTTGCTTTTGTGGTTCAAAGAGAAACAACTCCGCGGTCTGCCACTCCGTGTTATCAGACCACCGCAGCCGGCCTTTACGCAGGAATCCCTTGGCCTGCACACCATCAATCGCGTACAGTTCTTCGCTTCCGTTTCCCGCCAGCAGGCACATCTTAAACAGCAGCGGCAGGATACCGATGCGGTTATAATAAATAACCCGGCTTAGGCCATAACTGTTTTTTATACCCCCTATACGCAAGAACAACGCGCATCCTTTTATCTTGTTTATCTGCTGCCAGAGCATCTCTTCCCGCGGGGTTCCCGCGATTAAGATAATATCCTCATTTTCCGAGGAAAAAGTCAATTGCCGGCCGAAAGGCGCGTCATCCGTGTCTTTTTTCGGCGAGAGACTTTCCGGAAGAGAAAAGGAAAAACCGTTAAGCACGTAATGCCGCCGGACATCCGGACACAAGCTATTATCAATCTTCTTTTGCGCATATTGCCGCGGAAAAACATGCAATGCTTTTTTATATATCAGGCCAACCTGCCACAAGAAAACTCCGGCTAATAAAACGATAAATATTGCCATAGCTAATGCCGTTGATTTTTGCTTTACCACAGCTATATTGTTCCGCAACACACGCAATAATTCCGCTTCCTGATTTACATGCACCTTCGGCAAATATATACGGCGAAACCTACCCAGGGATATTTTCGTCAGGATATCCCTGCCCATGCGCAGCAAGGTAACTGATTTGATGGCGTTAAAGGGAATACTTTGTTTATCATTGACAATAATGACCTGATTTTCCGCGTCGATACAAAATCTTCTTTTAGGCAAAAACAGAAAAATTTTCGCGATAATAAAATTAAAAAACACCAGCAAAAACAAAGAGACCGCGAGCATCGGAAGAAAAAGCAGCTCCCCGCAAAATAAAAGTGCCATAACTACCATTATTACGTAAGGATATCCGACCCGCAAAGAATCGGGAAAACGCAGTATCCGCTCCTCAAAACAAAATCTTTCCGCCACAATCTTCTCCTGTTTTTACGCAGCCTTAGCCGGAAAACGGTCTGCCTGCCTTAAAATTTCCTTCGCGCTGTCAAAACTTATTAGCTTAAGCGCCTCTTTCAGCCGCAGCCATCTATAATCAGTTATCTCCCGGCCGTCAACCTTGATCTCTTTCTCACTCGTTTCAAACAAAAAATAAATCGAATGTTTTTTTATGATTTTCCCTTTGGTTTGGCCACGCCTGCTTATGGCCTCATATACATCTTCCGATCTGAACCCCTTAACCAATCTTAAATCCCGCAATCCCGCCTCTTCCTCTATCTCCCTTAATGCCGTTATATTCTCATCTTCATCCCGCTTGATATGGCCTTTGGGAAACCCCCATCTCTTGTTACGGCCGCTGTAAACCAGAAGATAACATATCTCCTCTCCTTCCGTTCGGAAAACTATGCCCCCGGCAGAAAACTCTTCCCCCACAACCGCCTTCACATCAATCACATTCCTTCTCTCTTTTCCTCTTCCGGCCTCTTTTAGCCCCGCGTCAAAACGCGGGCTGGAAAAACGGATAAATGCGCCGAGCAAGGTTGCCGCGGGAATAAATTCCGTAGAAGGGATGCTGCAGTAAATCGCCGCCAACATTGCTCCGATCATCTTCTGCTTTATCGGCAATTGATACAGAGAACATATCCAGTACCCGACCGCACCGCCGATAACCGCGCCCATGTAGATACCAATAGGCCCAAATGTCGCCAGGTCGGTAAAATCAATGATTAAGCCGCCGAGTATCGGCCCAAATGCCGGCTTAAGCCGTTCAAATAATTTATTCATAATAATAGACGAATAGAATAGAAAATAGAAAATAGAAGACGCTTTACAAAACACTTTGATAAATTTAATAGAAATAGAAGACGCTTTACAAAACACTTTGATAAATTTAAGGTTACAATTAAACTATTTCACTTGTTTACGTGAAGGTCGACCATTTTTAGGAACAAATATCCCCTTTTCCCTTTGCAGCCTTCGCAAAAATTCTTCAGATCCTGCCGGTTCTTCCAAATTATTAAACACCCGATCTTCATCCCTATCAAATTCTCTTAGAAATTGACGGTATTTATGCTGTCTTTCTATCTCCTCTTTCCCAAATCCATCGTAAGAAGGATCTCTTTGCGTCAAATCATCTTCTAGACCATAACAATAATATCCTGCGCTACTAAACACATATTTTTCCGCTTTTTTTTCTATGCCTGCTGCTACAGGATTTCTTTCTATATATCGTCCGCAAGCTATTAGATATTCTTCCGCCTCAACCGGCTGGCACTTAAATCTCCCTTGAAACAAATGTCCGGCAGAATCGTATTTAGGATGATAGTAGTGCACATATGACCTTCCTATTCCGGCCATTATGCTCGATATTGCCCTCGGTTCTTCTAAATGCATCAATATATGATAATGATTCGGCATAATTATCCAATGATATATCTTAAACTTCTTTATTTTTCTGTATTTACTTATAATTTTAATAAATCGGTTAGAATCTTCTTCATCATGAAAAATATCGCGCTTCCCATTCCCTCGGTTAAAAACATGATACATAAGGGATTCTTTTATTTGATATTTTCTCGCAAGATACGGCATACTTACATGATAACAAATCACGTTATGAGTGTCAAATAGTTTAATCGTAATCTCTTTGTTTTAATTATGTTCAATAAAGCGTCTGCTTACCTGCTTATACTTACTATTCGTATCGAAGCGCGTCAATCGGGTTGAGTGCCGCGGCCTGCTTTGCCGGCCAGAGGCCGAACCCTACTCCAACCATCAACGAAAACACGGTTGCCAGCAGTACGGAAGACAGGGATACCTTTACCGACCACCCGGCAAAAAGGGTTATTAATACGGATACGCCGCTGCCAAGGATTATGCCGCTTATGCCGCCGATAAACGACATTAACACCGCCTCGATAAGGAACTGAATCATTATATCTTTATTATTTGCTCCGATCGCCTTGCGCAGGCCGATCTCACGCGTGCGTTCGGTAACGGAAACAAGCATAATATTCATTATCCCGATGCCGCCGACAAACAGGGAAATCGCGGCAATGGACCCCAGCAGTACGGACATGGTCCTTGTCGTTGTCTCAAGCGTGTTCTTGATATCCGACATGTTACGGATCTGAAAAGAATCCTCTGCCTCGCTTTTGTTCAACCGGTGTAATTTAATCATCAGCTCCTTAATCGCCTGCTGCGCGGGTTCGATCAATTCCGTATTCTTAGCTTCCACAAAAATCGTGTCAATATATTCTTTTCCAAATACCCGGTACATCGCCGTGGTCACGGGAATAATCACCGTATCATCCTGGTCGTGAAAGGTACTCGCCCCTTTTGAAGGTAATATGCCGATTATTTTAAAATAGATCTTGTTTAACTTTACATCTTCGCCGATGGGGTCTTTATCGCCGAAAAGCTCTTTAACCACTGTAGTCCCCAACAGGGCAACCTTCGCCCGCGTCTTTACCTCATCTTCCGTGAAAAACCTTCCCAATGCCGGCTCTACGGCGCGCATCGGCGCATAGTCCACACCCACGCCGCTAACCTGCGTATTCCAGTTCCTGCTTGCATATTCCATCTGCCCCCGGCCTTCAACCGAGGGGCTTACCCGGGCTACCAATTCAGAAAGTCTCCCGATAGCCGAAACATCCAGGAAGGTAAACCGCGTCATCGCCCCCGGCTCCATAGCTACGCCGTGAACCTTGGCGGAACCGGGCCGCACAACGAGAAGATTAGAGCCGAGCGATAATAACTGCTGCTTAATGGATTCCTTAGCGCCCTGGCCGAGCGCGAGCATGGCAATCACGGCGGCCACGCCGATTAATATGCCGAGCACGGAAAGAAAAGAACGCATTTTATGCGAAAGCATGGCCCTGGCTGCCTGGTGCAGGTATTCAAAAAACTTTGTCTTGCGGTATGTGGTGCCGGATTTCGACAGGAGCGCATCAATGATTTCATCAACGCGGCCTTCGCTGGCAGGCTCACGCAGAGGCGCTAGCGCCTTATCGCTGACAATACGGCCGTCAAACATTTTGATAACACGTTTTGCCTGCGCGGCAATATCCGCTTCATGCGTAACAATAATCAGGGTTTTGCCTTTTTGGTTTAACGCCTTAAGAATCGCGATTATTTCTTCTTTGCTTTTTGAATCAAGATTTCCCGTAGGCTCATCCGCGAGAATTATCAAAGGGGCGCTTACCAGTGCCCGCGCAATTGCTACGCGCTGCTGCTGCCCCCCGGAAAGCTCATTCGGCCGGTGGCTTATGCGGTCGCCAAGGCCGACCTCCTCTATTTCGCGCCTGGCCTTCCCGGCAAAGACCTGTTTCCCCGCGTAAATCAAAGGCAGTTCGACATTGTCGAGAGCCGTCATCCTCGGCAGAAGATGAAATTGCTGAAAGACAAAACCGATGAGCCGGTTCCGTATTGCCGATAATTCATCATCAGCAAGCCCGTTAATCTTATGTTTTCCCAGACGATATTCTCCCGCATCCGCTCTATCCAAAAGCCCCAGGACATGCATGAGCGTGGATTTTCCCGAGCCCGAAGGCCCCATAATCGCCACAAACTCACCCGGAGTTATCGTCAAGGAAATATCGCGCAAGGCCCTGACTTCGACCTTGCCCATCTGATATGTTTTGTGAATGTTTTTTAATTCCAGCATGATGAAATATCCGGGTTAACGACCTCCTCTTCTGCGGCCGAAAGTAGTAAAAGGGTTGCTGCCTGTATTATTATTTTTAGGAAGCATGTATTTCTTTATTTTCATAACCACTGTATCCCCGGCGCTGAGCCCGGAGATAACCTCGATATTTTTATCATCGCTGATACCCAAGGCAACCGCACGCTTAACCGCTTCCCGTTTATTGTCCGGTTTTACCCAGACATAAGTTCCGTCTTTTTCCCTGCTCACGGCCTCAAGCGGAATAACAAGCGCCTTTTCTTTGCTGTTGACCTTAAAATCCACGGAGGCGTTCATGCCCGAGCGGAAAAATTCCGGTAGATTCTCGCAGAACAAATCCACTTCATAAATGGTCACGTTGTTGATAAGTTTCGATTCATAATATATATGATCAACCTTTGCGTGTTTTTTTACATCCGGATAGGCATCGAGAGTAATCACCGCGTCCTGGCGCAGGCTGATCTTACCGATATCGGTTTCGTCAACCTGCGCGCGGATAATCAAGCGGTCCGATAATACAACCACGGCATCGTTCGCGGTAACGGTCTGTCCCGGCTGCGTCGTCGCCACAATGACCTCTGCGCCGATAGGCGAAATCAACGATATCGCTTTATATACATCCTGCCAATATTCCACGCTGTCCCTGCCCTTTGCGCGTGCCGCGTCAAGCAGGGCCGCGCGTTCCGTGGAGCTCATCAATGCCAACACCTGCCCGGCAGTAACCTTGTCGCCTTCCTGAACCAATATTTTTTCAATCCGGCCGTTTACCGGCGGCTTTACCTCCAGCCTGTTTTTCGGCAGAACCGTCCCGGTTGTGGAAATAATGTTTTGAATCGCGCCGATTACCGGATGAATCTCTTTAATTATCTCATTGTCAGGGCTCTTATGTTTTAAACAGCCTTTAAATAAGGCTAAACCCGCAGCGACGGTTAAAATGCCTATAATCAGCTTGAGTTTTTTATTGCGCATATTCCAGAGTCTCCCCTTTAGCCTGGATCCATTCTGCTTCGGCATACAACGCATTTGCCTGCGCTTCCAGGTATGTTTTTTTCGCCTTTACCAGATCATTTTCAATAATAATCCAGTTGTCAAAAGTGATAAAACCGGTTGAATATTGTGTTTCGGCAATATCCGCGCGCTCTTGCGCGGCAACGAGCATTTCCTTCTGCGCTTTTAGCGATTCCACGGCATCCTGTAAGGACACCCACTTTTGTTCCAGCGCAACGATAACGCTGTCTTTCGTGCTTCGCTCCCCGGCCTGGGCCTGTTTATACGCGGCCTTAGCGCTTTGAACCCGGCTGCGTCTTAATCCGCCTTCAAAAACAGGCACGCTTACGTTTACACCGATATTCCACTCATCGTTTTCAGGCGGCCAGTCACTGCTGCTCCTGTGCGCGCCTGAGGTTGCGGACACCTTCGGTAAAGATTCGGCATCCGCGGATTTAAGGTCAAAAAAGGCCGCGTTTTTTTTTGCCGTAATTTTCCCCAAGAAAGGATTGGCCTTTACCAGCATTTCAAAATCCGGTTTTAGCTCGGCAGTATCGCGGACAACAAAGCTTCCCTTTACGGATAACGGCCCAAACACCTTGCGTCCCATTTCCTTGGTCAACTGCCGCTGCGCTAACGCAACGTCGCGCCTTGCCTGCGAAAGTTCGAACTCCGCCTGCGCGAAGTTTGCCTTTGCCGTCAACAACGCGCCTTTATGTTCCAGGCCTGACTCATAGCGCAAGCTTATCAATTCCAGGTTATCTTTTCTGATTTTCACGATTTCCTGCGCCACGCGAATCAATTCCTGCGCCTTTAATAAATTAATGAATGCCGTACGCAAATTCAATCTTACCTGTGAAGAAGCAAAGCGGTAATTCTGCTGTGCGGCCTTAATATTTTCCAGAGCGGCTTTGCGGCCGGCGTTTGTCTTAAAACCGTCAAACAAAAGCAAGGTACCGGTTACGCCGTAAGAATAGCTGTCCTTTGTCGCCTGGGAGACATCTCCGCTAACCGAACTCGTCGTGCTCGTTTTCTGCGTGGCCGCGCCCGCTTCTGCCGTTATCTGCGGATAAAATTGACTCACCGTTATGGCCTTAAGCGCCTTTTGCTGAACAACGTTTTCCTGGGCCAAGATCAGGTCTGGATTATTTTTGGCCGCTTCCGCGACGCAGTTATCCCAGATAAGCTCTTCCTCTGCTTCTGCCGGAAGGGCAAATAAACACACAAAGCATAAAAGCACTAAGATAATTTTTAATTTTCGCATCTCTTTGATGGAAGGATTTCTTCCGCTTTGTCTTACTTATTCAATTTTTTGGATTACGCGGCAGGCTAAAGGTAAACAGGCTTCCCATTCCCGGACCACTCTCCACCCATATCCTGCCGCCGTGAGCCTCCACAGCCATTTTGCAAAACGCAAGGCCTAATCCGCGGCCTCTCCTGTTCGCTTTATCGCCGACTTGAGCGAATTTTTCGAAAATCTTCTCTGCGTATTCCGCGGGAATTCCTTTGCCCTTGTCTTTTACCTGAACGTAAAAAAAACCGCCATTTTCTTCTTTTAGGAAAATCCCGACACGGATATTTTCTCTGTCCGGCGTAAACTTAACCGCGTTACCGATCAAATTAGCGATTACTCTCCTAATCAATTCCTTATCTGCATTGATCTCAGGCATATTTTCTTCCGCTTCCAGTAACAGTTCTGTGCCCGGTTCCACGGCAATCATCTGCATCTGGCTAATCACGTCTTTTGCCAGCTCATACAGGCTAAAACTTTCATAACTAAGTTTTAACTTCCCTTCCTCCATTTTATTAATATCCAAAAGGTTGCCGATCATCATATTCAAGGCATCGGCAGATATTGTCATTTTTTCAAGCACGGTAAGCTGCTGCTGAGTCAAGCTGCCTTTATTATTTTTCCTCAGAAATTCAAGCCCCAGACATATGATATTAGCCAGATTATTCATATCATGGACAACCATATGCAGGAGATTATCTTTCAGGTCTTCGAGTTCTTTCAGCTTCCGATAGTTCCTATCCAGCTCATCGCGCAAATACTTTATCCGCAGAAGTGATTTCACTCTCGACAACAATTCGCCCCTGTCGAAAGGTTTGGATATAAAGTCATCACAGCCGGCATCAATACCTTGTATGCGCTCTGCGGTTTCCTTAAGGGCGGTAACCAGTACGATAGGAATAAATTGCGTGGTTTCATCTGCTCTCAAGCGTCTCGTAACTTCAAAACCGTCGACCCCCGGCATCATAACGTCAAGCACGACCAAATCTATTTCATTCTCCGCAACCTTGCACAGCGCTTCTTCTCCGTTACTTGCGGTTATAACCTCATATCCTGCGGGCAAAAGATTGGCTTCCAGCAATTTAACGTTGATCGGCTCGTCATCCACGACCAAAATTTTAGGCTTGTTTTGCTTTGACATTATCTCTTCCTTATTTTTGTTTCGGATACTCACCGGTCCAGCAGTAAAGACACAATTTTTCCCGCGGCAAACCGACTGCCTCGACCATATCATCAATCGTTTGAAACCGTAACGTGGTAACCTCCAAATCACGCGCTATCCAGGAAACCATTTGTTTATATTTTGCGGAATTATGGTCCAGGTATTCACTAACGTCATCGATATCCCTGCCCTCTATGGAACGGATTGCCTTGCGGGTAGCAAGCTCATCAAGGCTGCGCGTGGAAAGACAGAACCGGCAGGAAAACATCAACGGCGGACAGGCCGGCCGCACGTGTACCTCCTTTGCCCCGCAGTCCCAGAATTTTTGCACGGTAAAGTTTTTAAGCTGGGTTCCTCTGACAATGGAGTCATCGCAGACAACAATCCGGTTGCCGTGAATTATTTCTTTTATCGCTATTAATTTCATCCGGGCGATACGGTCCCGGATCTCCTGGGTCGGCGGGGTATAACTGCGGCCGTAGCCGGGCGTATATTTTACCAGCGGCCTTCTATATGGTTTTTTTGATTCCATGGCATAGCCGATAGCATGCGCGATACCGGAATCCGGCACCCCGGAAACAAGGTCCGCTTCGATATCCTTGTCCCTTTTCGCCAGGCACCTTCCACAGCGTTCCCGCACAACTTCCGCGTTAATTCCTTCATAGCTGGAAGCGGGAAATCCCGTGTATATCCAGAGAAAGGCACAGATCTGATTTATGCCGTTGCCGGCTCTTTTGTCAACCATGCCCTCTTCGTTTAACAAAACAATCTCACCCGGGTGCAGATATTTTATAATTTCAAAATCAAGATTGGCAAACGCGCAGGTTTCCGCGGTAACCGCCAGGGTATTCTCCCGCCTGCCGATAACAAGCGGCGTATATCCCAGCCTGTCCCTGGCGGCATAGATTCCCTCTTTATTAAGAATAAGCAACGAACATGAGCCGTCAATAAGCGCAAACATCTTCTCTATGCCGTCGATCAAGCTATCTCCCTGATTGATAAGCTTGGCGATCAATTCCGAGGTATTAACGCAATCTTTGCTTATTTCGCTGAAGGATACCCCTTTTTTCAGCAAAGATTCAACCAATTCTTTCTTGTTTTCTACAAGCCCGGCAGTTACGATGCAAAACGGGCCGAAGCGGGAATTAAGATATATCGGCTGTTCCTCCGAATCAGTAATAACAGCAATGCCCTTTGCGCCTTTAACATTCTTATAATCATCGTAAAATTTTGACTTAAACTGGCTCTGGCTTATGTTATGAATATAGCGTTTGAACTCTTTATCCAATACCGCGATGCCGCCGTATTCCGTGCCTAAATGCGTATGGTAGTCTATCCCGTAAAACAAATCTCTCGTACAATCATTTTTAGACACTACTCCGAATATGCCGCTCATTATCTACCTCCTCAGTGGTTCTTTGGTTCGTGATAGTTTCAACATGAACTATTATAACATACTGCACCTAAGACCGCAACAAGCTAAAAAAAAAATCACGGGGTTACGGCGCCGGCTCGCTGTGCACCGATATAAAAGTATCCTCGCCGAATGTTTTTTTTACCACACCTTCAACCTCACTGGAAATATTGTGCGCTTGTGTAATATCCAAATCTTTGTCTACTTCAATATGCACATCGATTGCAATATAATTTCCAATCCGGCGCGTCCTCATATATGGAAAGCATCCGCGACCATCGCCGCGCTTTTGCCGGATATCCCGGCCATCAGCTTAAACAGCGTCAAAACGCTGTTAACTAAAAGCCCGACCCAGGTAACCTTATTTGCCATACGAATTCTCTCACGCATTGTTTTTAACAACTCCTATAAACACATGAATTTTATTTTTTTACAAACACGCTTAAAAGAAGCGAGAGCCCAGGGCAAAGATGTTTTTACCTATCTTCTTTTTCTTGAACATTGTTTGCTCTTATTGTATATGGCGGGAGAATTTTTGGCAAGGTTAACCGATTTACACCGGAAGCGCAGGATTTATTCCGCCTCAAACCAAAACCTTCGCTTTATCGGCAAATCCCCTCTATCATGGAAAAAAGCTTATCAATATCTATCGGCTTCTCGATAATTTGAAAATCAATGTTGGTAATTTGTTCCATATAAATAATACCTTCGCCCAAAGCCGTAACCATAATGGCAGACATATCCGGCGCAATCTTTTTTAAAATCCTTAATGTCTCTACCCCATTCAGCCCGGGCATCTTAAAATCCACAAGGACAACTCTAAACTTTCCGTCTTTAACAGCTTTAATTGCCTGGAATCCATCATTAGCTACGCATACCTCATAACCTTTCCATTCTAAAATATCCGCCATGTTTTTAGATAATCTCTCATTATCATCGACAATAAGTATCTTATGCTTTAAAACCAAAGGCGCACCCCATTTTAAGCATTACCCAGCGGAAGTAATATCACAACAACTGTCCCTTTATCCAAATTAGGTTTAAGCGTGATGGTTCCTTTATGCTTTTCAATAATCATCTTGCAGATCGAAAGTCCAAAACCAATGCCCTGCGGCTTTGTGGTAAAGAATGGTTTGAACAAGCTGTCAACTTTTTCCGGGCAGATACCTATGCCTGTATCTATAAATGTGATCTTAACCTGTTTGTTTTCTTCCTTATCAAGCTCTACAGTAAGTGTTCCTTTTTTATCCATCGCTTCTACCGCGTTCTTGATGATGTTATTGAATACAATATGAAGCTGCCCCTTATCCGCATTTAAAAAAATCTCGTCAATCTTTATATTCTTAACTACCTTTACCGTTTCCGGGATCGCGGAAACAGCGATCGCGTCATTAAGAATATTGACAAGATTTAACCGTTTCTTGTGAGGCTCTTTCATGCCGGAGAGGCTTAAAAGGCTATCGATGATTATTGTTGAATTCTTGACTTCGCTTTCGATACGCTCAATATGTTCCCTTTGTTTTTTGTCCGTGTCCCCAAGTTTCAATTTAAGATAATACGCCGAACTGCTGATAACGTTAAGCGGATTACGAATTTCATGGGATATGCTTCCTGCCAATTGTCCAAGCACAGCTAAACGTTCGGCAATAAGTAAATTCTCCTGCGTCTTGCGCAATTGGCGGCTGCGTTCCTCAACCATTTCTTCGAGATGTTCGCGATGGCGCTCGAGCGCGGCTTCCGTTTGTTTCATCTTTTCCACCAATCGGGCATTTTCCAAAGAGATCGCCGCCTGAAACGTAAATAATTCGGTCAAGGCTGTCCGCTCCGCAGTAAAAACCCCCTCCGCCAAACTGTTCTCCAGATATAAAATACCGATTAATTTATTTTGTTTAATGACCGGAAGACACAAGATTGAACGGAGTTTTAATGCCTGAACTTCAGAATTATCCTTAAACTCTCCTCTTTCCGAAGCATTTTCAATAATCACCCTCTCTTTGGTCCGATATACGTAACGAACAATCGCATGGCAGATATCTTTTGAACCGACAAGATCTTTATTTGTCGTGTGAACCGTATTTTTTTCCATTATATGGCTTTCGGCACGGATAATTAAGTTGCCATTATCGGCTATAATCATATATCCATGCTGCGCGCCGGAACTTTCCAGAACCACATTCATAATCTTGTGCAAAAGCGCGTCTTCTTCTATTTCCGCCGGAATAATTAAGGATGATTTCATCAGATAATCAATATCGATATTTGAAAACGCAGAGGTAGCTTCTTTCTCCGCCGGCGAAAAAACAGGCGATTCCTCTTCAAAGTATTCAGGATACTTTTCCTGCAGTATCATTTCTTTGCGCTGCGCACGGCAATTTTTGTACAAGCGGGCGGCTTCCCTGAAAAAAACTCTGGCCACTCCGGTCTTAACACAAATCCACCATTTATCACAGTGCGGCTTCTTCTTATCACACTTATCGGAGTGCGCACAAAGCTCAACATCTTTGGTGGGATTTTTAATAAACTCTCCCAGACATTCATTAAGATAACCTTCCATGAAAACATATTGATATTGATGCGCAAGACTTATCGCGTCAAAATACAGGTTTCTTGCCTCCCTCATATCTCCGGTAACCCTTTCCATTTCCGCGTAAACAAGAAAGAGATACGGTTTCAATAAAGGCCCTAATTCAGCCCACGTTTCAAATTTCTTTATTAATGGATTAATGTATGCTAATAATTCCGCCTTATCTTGATACTTAAGGCCCCTCTCATGCAAACGTAAGGCATTCAGCACTAAAAAGACATGCCATTGCCGCTTCAACACATTATCCGTCAAGCCGGTCAAATATTTTTTGACCCCCTGCAGGTAAGATTCAGCCTTTTCATAGTCTCCTAAATAATAATGAACCAGCCCCGTATGCGCATAATAACTGCCTGCCGAGGCAATGTGATTATCCTTTTCCCAAAGTTTGATTTTCTCATCCATAGGAATTAGCGTATAATCTTTCTTCATCGGCTCTATCCAGCCGGCTTGCATCGCCTCCGCCAAGCGCACGGAAAAGTTCAAATGATACTTTTTGGAAAACTCAAAACATTCCTCCGCATATTCTTCTATTTTTAAAAAATCAGCCCCCTGAACCTGAAGGTTCCACATCAGCGGCCCGTAAGAAAGTCCGGCATTATACAGGTCTCCTGAGTTCTTCCCGCATTGTATGGATTTCAAACAATACGCCACGATATCTTGAGGATGGCTCCGGGAATGCATATTACACCACACAATCCCATTCATACCCCGCGTTGCCCCGAATGTATTGGGATATTTTGCCGACAGATTACAGGCAAGGTCTTCATACCGGAAGGCTTTTTCAAATTCTCCTGTTTCCCCTAAATAAAGGGCCATAATCGCAAAGGAATAGATTACCGATTCATCCATACCGCCGGCTAAACAGTGCTGCGTGGATTGCACGGCTGAAAGATAAAGCTGCGGCACCAAACCGGACATGTATAAATCCGGGATAAGCTCGCTGTAGAATGCCGATTCGATTTTGCTCTTTCTTTCATGGGTAAACGGCATATCCATAATTGTTTTCCAGATGTCAATATCCATCGACTCAATCTTATTCATCAGGCTTTCTCTTTTTTGCTCCGCTTCCACAGAGTCGCAAGGAATCGATTTATTAAAACAGGCCAGTCCTTGATTAGCAGTTTCGACAGCGCTGATAAAATTACCTATGGAAGAAAGCGAACTTGTCTGCTCCGCAAGCGCTTCAGCTTTATCAAGATCGGTTTTCGCGTTCTCAAGAAGTTTATTAAGCAGTTTCTCGGAATTCGCATAGTTACCGCATATCAATTCTGCCTTTGCCGCTTTCCGGTAAATTTTAAACGTCATCTCATACTGCTTTTGCCAGCAGCCCTGCGGCAGTAATTCTCTGGCCAATTGGAAATAGTTGTTAGCCGATTCCATGGCTAATGCCTCCAGGGCCTTATTTCCGGCATGATAGTTTATATCCGATAATCGGTATAAGGTTTCCGCGTCCAAGGCTTCTGGCCTGCCCAGATTTAGATGCGCGGCAATCGCGAAGAGATTATCCAACTTCTCTAAATCCGCCCCTTGGGGAATAATAGAAGATAAATGATTTCCTATATTCCAGTGTATACGGCGTCTTTTATCTTCGGGGATGGCGCTTAATACCGCCTCCTGGACACGGTCATGCACAAACTGCAGGTCATCTTTACTCTCCATCAATAACCCCTGGGCTAAAGCGGGTTTCAAAGCCTCAAAGGTATTAAATAAAGTTATTTCCTTGATTAACGCGATCTCAGTGGGAGAAAAACAATTACCCATACAAGCGCAATATTCAAGCAATTCTATTGTTTGCGGAGGTAATTTCTGAACCTTCGAACTAAAAAGCGCCACGACGGTAGAAGGCATATCCGATGTTCTTATCCTGTTAAAGTCCCACTTCCAATGCCGTTTTTCATCCCAGAAAAGCAAATTTTCATTATGAAGATACGATAATATCTCGCTCACAAACAATGGATTTCCCTCGGAAAGCCCGGCAATGAACGCGGAGAGTTCTTCAGTTTGGGAAAGAGTTGAATCTAGAATATAAGAAACCATCTCATAACAATGTTTAGAATCCAAAGGTCCCAACGCAATTTCTTTGAGAGGCCATTTATCCTTTTTAATATCACGAATCAATTTTGTTAAAGGATGGGTTGAATTTACTTCGTTATGACGATAAGCTCCGATGAAAAAAAGATACTTATGTTCCTTATAATTAGCGAATATGTTCCCCAAAAAATCAAAAGTCGCCGTATCGCACCATTGAAGGTCATCGATAAAAATCGTCAAAGGATTTTCTTCGCTTGCTAAACAAGTTAAAAACCTGCCGAACAGATCGTTGAAACGATTTTTTGATTCCACGGGAGGCAGCGGCATAACTTCCGGCTGCGAACCAACCAATATCTCAAGCTCAGGAATAACCTCCGTAATAACCTTTCCCTTATTATCCAAAGCTTCCAGAATCGTCTTTTTCCAGGCTTCAACTCTTTCATTGCTTTCCGTTAAAAAAGTTCTTATTAAATTTCTAAGGCTATGAATCAACGCGCTATACGGGATATTCTTTTGATAGAGGTTAAATTTTCCGGAAGTAAAATAGCCTCTATGCTCGATAATCGGCTTCTGAAGTTCCTGAATTAAACGGGTTTTTCCGATACCGGGAAGCCCGGAAATAAACAAGGAACGAAAGTTACCGCCGGCTGCCTGATTATATTCTTCTAAAATCAACCTTGCCTCACTATCCCGGCCGACCATTTTTGAAATAAAGATAACGATATGCGTAAAATCATATCTGCCTAAGAGGAAATCAGAAACGGTTTTTTTGGCTGAATATTCGTTGCGGCATTGCTCAAGATCCACAAACAAACCAGCGCCGCTCTGATAGCGTTTTTCCGGTTGTTTACAAATTAGTTTGGCGACTATTTTGCCGATTATATTTGGAACAGCGGGGTTAATCTTGCCGACCTCCGCGGCTTCCTCCGCCAGATGTAAATGAATCAGTTCCAAAGGATCCCGCGAAAAGAAAGGAAGCTTTCGCGTCAAAAGTTCATAAAAAACAATACCTAAAGAATATAGATCAGAAGAAAAATCGACTCGATGATTTATGCGTCCGGTTTGTTCCGGAGAAGTATAGGCCAGCGTAGCTTCAACAAAAGAGCGCTCATAAATAAAATGGCTCACCTGTTTAACATCAAGAAATGATATGAAATCAATTAAACGAACCTCCAGAGTTTCCGGATTGACCAAAATATTATGCGGTTTTACACCGCCGTGAATAATTCCCGCCTCATGAACTTTTTGCAGCGCCTGCGCTAAAAAACAGCTTATGCAAAAAAAATCATCCAAAGTAATATTAGCTTTAGCTTCGGCCCAGCTATCAAGCGGGATTCCATCATAATAATCTTTGATAATAAAAGGAAAATCATCCTTTGCGACGAAAGCAAAGGGTTTTATGAAGAGGGGATCATCTAAAACTTTAAGCTGCTCAATTTTTTGCCGGAAGTGCAATTCCTGACGCTCTGTAAAACCTCCCGCTTTTAACATTTTCAAAACTAACGGTTTATCAGGATATTTTTTGTGGAAAGCCTTATAAACAATCGCTTGGGAACTTTCCCCTAATTTCCGGGTAATTTCATAATTAGGAATTATATTTTTACTTTCATCAAACATCTTATTATACCCTTTAGACTTTATTATAATACCCATAACCGCGCCTTTCAATATATTTTTGGGGCAATATTCAGTAAATGCGCGTTGCCTTTAAGCCAACGGCGGCTTTCCCGGTAACCTGGAAACATATTGTTTACCTTTAGCCAAAACCGGACGGAGTGATTCATCACCAAAAGATGCGCCAGTTCATGCGCGACAACATAGTCAATCACATGTAAAGGCGACATAACCAATCGCCAGCTGAAACTAAGCCGGCCGTCCGACGCACAGGAGCCAAGTCTTTTTTTCGCGTTGGAAATCCGGACTGAAGCATATTCAAGTTTGTTCCATTGCGCACACAAACGCACCCGCTGCGAAAATATTTCCAACGCCTTCTTACGATACCAATTAACCAGATGGAACCTTGCCTGCGGCATAAAATCCTTCGGAAACTCCAGGACATCCGTCAAAGCAATGCTTTTTCTCTCGCTAATACAAAACCGGAAAGGCCTGCCGAGATATAAAAATTCTTCTCCGTCGACAAACTGTTTCGGAGAAATCTTTTCATGTTTTATCCTGGCCTTTGTCTGATGTTTTCGTATCCAGACCTTTTTCCGCGTGACAAAATGTTTAATCGCCGCGTCGGTCATGGACAACGGCGCACGCACGATTAGCCGCGCATCCGGCGTTATCTCTAACGCAAGCGTGCGCCTGCGGGAACGAACGATTCGATCAACTTTAATCTGAATCTGCGCCATGCCGCCCCCTATTTCCATAATCCTCGATTCTCCTGCCTTGCCTGTTGGTACAGCTTTTGAAACAATTCAGCGTATTTCACATTCGGCGGGATAGTCATAAGGTCCGCGTATCCCTGCTTTACGATCTCGGCATTGACGAACAACTCAACCTCATGGTCTCTGTGCTCCTGCGGCAGTACATCTCCATGGACAATATTGCGGATAAACGCGCCTTTTTGCGCACACAATCTCTTTACATAAACATAGGCCAATAGCCTGCCGTATTTATCGCGTTTTTGCGCATCGAACTCAAGCCTTACCCGTTGTTTAGCAAGAAGTTGTTTTGTAAACCGCGCGGACTTTTTTCCCATGGCAATTATCACATCATAACTCTCTGCGCTGTACAGGCTGTCCCTTTTTAATTTTTCATTCATGCGGCTTTCCGGCGTATCGATGCCGATCAGCCTTACGCGTTCCCCGTTCTCAAGCTCTACCGTATCGCCGTCTATCACTCTCACAACAACTATATTTCTATAATCGGCCTTATGTTCCTCAGAAGATAAATCTGATGCCGGAGGAATAATCAATCGTCCTTTTCCCGTAATCAAAAAAGCGGCAGCAATCACCAAAACAAGCCCGGCTAACGGCAGGTTTCTTTTTATTATTTGTTTTCTTCTCATAACAAGATGCTTCTCCTAAAAATGCCCGCCTGTCCTCCGACCTGTCCTCAGAAGCTTCAGCGAAGGAGGAAGCTTTAGCGAAGGAGGCTACTTGCTACTCGTTGCTTGCTACTTTACTTATGTACTTACGAGCTATCAGCTATCAACCATGAGCTTATGAGCTAATCAGCTATGAGCCATCAGCTATGAACCATTATCTGCCCATCCCCTGCAGCACGGAAATAAAGGCATAGACCAGGCTCTGCATAAAACTGATTATTGGATTCAAAAGCCCGCTGAAGAGCAGAAAGGCGATTATGAGCAAACCATATGGCTCCAGCCTGGCAAAGCGCAGTTTTGCCCTTTCCGGCAGAAGTACCATAAGAATGCGCGATCCGTCCAGCGGCGGAATCGGTATAAGATTAAAGGCACCGAGAATTATGTTTATTCTTACGAGGATATAAAGCACGCCGGAAAAAAGCGGGTTCGCGTCTATGGCCGGAATTTGCAGCAGAAATACGGCGACTATCGCGATAAGGATGTTTGTCAGACAACCGGCGAAAGAAACCGCGATTACCCCGAACCTCGACCGCTGCAGCACGGAATAATTCACCGGCACGGGCCGCGCCCAGCCGAAACCGACAAAAAACAGCATTAACAGCCCCATGGGGTCAATATGCGGCGCGGGATTAAGCGTCAGACGGCCATAGCGTTTAGCCGTGTCGTCACCAAAAAGAGAGGCTACCCAGCCATGCGCTACCTCATGTGCAATAATCGAATAAAGCAGCAATCCTGCCAGGATAAAAAATCCAACCGGATTTTGAAAAAAAAGCGATATTAATCCCATTATTTCTCCTTTATCATAAGTATATAGCGTTATTCTAACACACAGAGACACCGAATAGCAAAGGTATGATAATATTTTGAGGCAAGCCGGAAATGCGGACGCAGATCTACGCTGATACTCGCAGATCGAAAAATTTTCTTATTTTTAAATCCTGTGAAACTTTGTTTACGATTCCAGCTCTTCCGGATGATGCCGTACCACCTTGCCTTCGACCATATAGATAACATCTTCGGCGATATTTGTGGTATGATCACAAATGCGTTCAAGGTGCCGGGCAATAAGCAATAACGGCACGGCGCGCGAAGCCGTAGAAGGGTCTTTACTCATATAATCATTGATCAGCTCGTCCTGCACAAGGTTCCGCAGGTTATCCGCTTCCCGGTCGGAAAGCACGACCTTTTTCGCCAACTCCACGTCTTTTTTAACAAAGGCGTCAATGGCCTCATGGATCATGTTCTGGGCCACGG
The DNA here is from genome assembly GCA_018895275.1 of Candidatus Omnitrophota bacterium. Classification (GTDB taxonomy): domain Bacteria; phylum Omnitrophota; class Gorgyraeia; order B26-G9; family B26-G9; genus JAHIOQ01. The sequence goes on along the minus strand of JAHIOQ010000073.1, from coordinate 33,336 downwards.
TAGAAAGTTTTGGGATATCAATCAGCGGTTTAAGAATCGGCTTATCGGCCAGCTCCAGGACGCGCTCCGCAATATCCACGGCCAAATCGGCAATACGTTCCAGTTCGGCATTAATCTTCATGCCCGTGGTTATAAATCTCAGGTCTCCGGCCATCGGCTGGTGCCGGGCAATAAGATCTATGCATTTCTCGTCAATATCCAGCTCCAGCTGGTCGATTTTATCGTCATAATCAAGAATTTCTTTGGCCTGCTGCGCGTCGCGGTTCTTCAGGGCCTCTATTGACTTGAATATCGCTTCCTGAGCCATAATCGCCATAGCCAGGATATCCTTGTGTAACCCCTTCAGTTCTTCATCAAAATAGCGTTCCATTATACCTCCTCGTTTCACTCGTTATCCGTACCTTCCGGTAATATAATCTTCCGTACGCCTGTCCTTCGGCCTGGTAAAAATATTTTCCGTTTTATCAAACTCGATCAGCTCGCCCAGGAGCATGAATCCCGTTTCATCGGAAATACGCGCTGCCTGCTGCATACTATGCGTTACTATTATTATAGTATAATTATTTTTTAATTCACGCATCAATTCTTCTATCTTTGCCGTTGCCTGCGGGTCCAGAGCCGAGCATGGCTCGTCCATCAATAAAATATCCGGCTTAACCGCAAGCAGCCGCGCGATACAAAGGCGCTGTTTCTGCTCCAAAGACAAACGTAATGCCGGCATATGCCGTTTATCTTTCAACTCTTCCCAAAGCAGTACGCTTTTCAAACTTGCTTCCACGATATCATCGAGAGTATCGCGGCTTATACGCCGGCTGTGTATGCGCTCGCCGAATACGATATTTTCGTATATAGACAGCGGAAACGGATTCGGCCGCTGAAATACCATACCTATTTTTTTACGCAGTCTTACAAGGTTGGTATGCGGCACAAGGATATCCTCAGCGTCAACAAATACGCTGCCGGTAGTACGCACTCCCTCAACCAGGTCATTCATGCGGTTAAACACGCGCAGCAGGGTTGACTTTCCGCATCCGGAAGGCCCGATTACCGCGGTTATCCTCTTCTCCCCGAAAACGGCATTTACCCTTTTAAGCGCCTGAAAACTGCCATACCACAGATCTAAATTATCAACCCTAATATTTGCCATCAGCCGAATTTACCCCGAATATAATCATCCGTGCGCCGATCCGAGGGCGCCGTAAATATTTTTTCCGTCTTGTCCAGTTCCACTAATTCTCCGGAAAGAAAAAACGCCGTCCTGTCTCCCACGCGCGCCGCCTGTTTAACGTTATTGGTTACCAGCACAATCGTGTATTCTTTTTTAAGTTTAAGCATCGCCTCTTCCACCTTTGCCGTGGAAATCGGGTCCAAGCCGGAACACGGCTCATCGAATAGAATGACATCCGGCTCCACGGCAAGCGTGCGCGCGATGCACAGGCGCTGCTGCTGCCCGCCGGATAATTTAAACGCTGATTCCGGCAAACGGTCCTTTACCTCATCCCAGAGATACCCCTGCGTTAAGGCCTGCTTTACCTTTTCCCGAATCCTTTTCCTGTTACGTTCACCGTGCATCCTCAGCCCGTAGGCAACGTTGTCAAATATAGACAGCGGCAAAGGCAGCGGCAGGGCAAACACCATGCCTATCTTTTTGCGCAGCAATTCCACGTTTATCTTTCTGATGTCCGTATCTTCGAACATCACTTCTCCTTGCATTTTAAAAGAAGGAGTAAGGTCATTAAGCCGGTTAAGCATGCGCAGAAACGTCGTCTTTCCGCTGTTTGAAGGCCCGATGATACTCAGGATTTCATTGGCGTAAATCTCAATATTAATATTTCTTAACACGGATGTTTCGCCGAACCAGATATTCAATTTAGTTGCGGAGATTTTCACCATTTCTTCTTCTTCCTGAATTGGTAACGTATCACAACGGCGATCAGATTCATCACCAGAACCAAAAATACAAGCACCAGGGCCGTACCGTAACGAATCTTTTCATCGACATTAGGCACCTGGGTGGATATAACATAAAGATGATAAGGCAAGGCCATCACCTGGTCGAATATGGAATGCGGCAGTCGCGGCAGATAGAACGCCGCGGCGGTAAATAAAATCGGCGCGGTCTCGCCCGCGGCCCTGCCCAGTCCTAAAATCGTGCCCGTCAATATGCCCGGAACGGCATTGGGCAATACAATATGGCGGATGGTCTGCCACTTGCTCGCTCCCAGAGATAGGCTTGCCTCGCGGAACGAGGCCGGCACGCTCTCCAGGGCTTCGCGCGAAGCGGTAATTATCAAGGGTAGAATCATTATCCCCAAGGTCAGCGCCCCGGAAAGAATCGACGCGCCGAATTTAAAAAATACGACAAACAGGGAGAGGCCGAAAAGGCCGTAGACTACCGACGGCACGCCGGCAAGATTGACAATCGCCAGCTTAATCATCCGCGTGAGAAAATTGCCCTTGGCATATTCGCTAAGATATATTGCCGCGAACAGTCCGATAGGCAATGCAAAGCTTATCGCCCCGGTTACGAGATATACCGTTCCCACAATCGCCGGAAAGATACCTCCGGCGCGCATGCCTTTGCGCGGGACATCCGTGAGAAACTGCCAGGTTATTCCAGCTATCCCCTTTTTAATAATTACGACAACAATCATCCCCACCGGCACAACAATAAACAGCGTTGCCAGCAGTAAACAAAAAAAAGCAATCTTTTGCGAACGGTAAGGGTTACGTGCCATTAGATCCTCTCATGCAAACACAAATCCGCGGTCACGTTAATCGCGAAACTGATCACAAACAAAACAATCCCGATGGCAAACAAGGCAAAGTAGTGTTCACTGCCAACAACCGCCTCGCCCATCTCCGCGGCAATCGTTGCCGTCAGGGTGCGCACCGGAACCAGAATACTTTTGGGGATAACCGCGGCGTTTCCGGTAATCATCATCACCGCCATTGTCTCGCCGATGACCCTGCCGATACCCAGCATTATTGCCGCGAGAATCCCGCGCGACGCCGCCGGCAATATCACGCGGTAAATTGTCTGCCAATGCGTAGCGCCGAGAGCAAACGCGCCTTCTTTATAGTTCTTCGGCACGGAATACAAGGCGTCTTCGGCAATAGAAACGATTGTGGGCATGGCCATAAACGCGAGCATAATCGAGCCGGATAATGCCGTGAGCCCGGTCGGCAGGTGGAATACCTTTTTCACCAAGGGCACAAGCGTAATCATGCCGATAAACCCAAGCACAACACTGGGAATAGCTGCCAGCAATTCTATCCCGGCCTTAAGAACCTCTTTGATTTTTAACGGCGCTATCTCCGCGATATACACCGCGCAGCCCACGCCGATGGGTATGGAAATAATCGCCGCGCCGACGGTCACAACCAGCGACCCCAGGATTAAAGGCAGAATGCCCAGCTGCGGCGGCTCGGATATCGGGTACCATTTACTGCCACCGAGAAAGGCAAACGCTGAGACGCTCTTAAACACGGCAAGCCCTTCCTTAAGCAAAAAGATAAAAATCAGGCCGACGAAGAAAATCGACGCCAGCCCGCAAATCAGTATCAGTTTTTCAATAAGGAATTCTTTAATCTTACGCATAACCGCCTATTTACCTACCGGAACGAAATCCGTATCCAAAACTATCTTCTGGCCTTCTATAGAAAGCATGAAATCAACAAACTTCTTCACCAGTCCGCACGGCGCTCCGTTGGTATAAATGAATAAGGGCCGCGATATCGGATAGGTATTGTTAACCACATTATCGATTGTCGGCGCGATATATTCCGAAGCCGTATCTTTGGCCACCGCAACCGGCTTTTGCTTGGATGATACATATCCCATGCCGTAATACCCGATACCTGCCGGATTTCCCGCTACTTCATCGGCAATTGCCTGTGAAGATGAAAGCATCAGAGCTCCCGGCGCGAATTCCGCGGCGCTTTTCGAATCGTTGCCGCGCAATACGTGTTCCTTAAAATAGACATGCGTCCCAGAGTTTACTTCACGCGAAAGAATGACAATCTTCCGGTCCTTGCCGCCAAGCTCCTTCCAGTTGGAAATCCTTGCGGTAAATATATCCGCCAGCTGTGCGACAGTAAGCTTATCCACGGGGTTTGCCGGATTAACGACTACTGCCAATCCATCCAGCGCAACCTTTGTTTCATAAGGCTCTATGCCTCTATTCTTCGCTAAGCTGATTTCCTTCTCTTTTATGTTCCGGGAACTCATGGCAATATCACAGGTAGCGCTGATAAGGCTGGACAGTCCGGTACCGGAACCGCCTCCGGTAACCGCGATAAAATCAGCCGGATTGTTTTCCATGTACTGCTCTGCCCAAGCCTGCCCAAGATTAACCATAGTATCCGAGCCTTTGATCTGTATGGAATTTTTCCCGGCCGCGAACACCGGAACCGCGATAAAAAATACTGCCGCCAACAACACTATTTTCTTTAACATAATCTCTCCTTAATGAGCCCCTCACTTAGAGAGCGAAGCGAACTAAGTGATTTGGGCGAATTAATGTCCGAGCTGCAGAGGGAAAATATCACCCGATATTTTCCCGACATCCTGCAGCCGGACGTAATGAGCAGACTTACAGGCCGTCTGCGCCCGCCACATTTCATGTGGCGAGGTCTCGCCGCTGTTTTCCAGCGGCGGAAATTAATGCCCGAGGCGCTGCGGGGTAAATATCGAAGAGATTTACCCCGCAAGCTTGCGCCCAGGCCTCAATAAACTAAATTAAAATATTTCCCTCGGCGTTTAAGCAAGGGATGACACACCTCTTTTATTTAACCCCAAAAACCTTCTTTCTGCGAATTTCCGCCACTACGTAGTTGGCGGACCCGCCAAGCACTATATAATTAATAATATTACATCTAAGTTAGTTTTATGTGTAATCCATGTAAAATCTGTGTAAAATAAAATGATTTGGATAGACCGACGGATTATCTCGGCAGGGTAAACCAGAATTTCGCGCCGAAACCTTCCGTGCTTTCCACACCAACGGTACCGGCATGAAGTTCGACGATATGCTTAACGATGGAAAGGCCGAGCCCGGTTCCTCCGAGCTTATGTGAGCGCGCCTTATCCACGCGGTAAAAACGCTCAAAAATGCGGGGTATATCCTTCGCTGGAATTCCTTCCCCTGAATTCTCCACGGTGATTCTTATCTTATCCGGTTCTTCTTCAGCGTAAATTTTCAAAAACCCGTTATCTTTATTGAATTTTACGGCATTATCGATGAGATTGGTAAACACATGACCGATCTGTTCCCTATCGACCGTTGCCATCAGTGATTGCGGCAGTTCATTTTTCACATCCAGAGCCTTCTTATCTATCTGCACCTTAAAACCGCTAAGAATTTCTTCCATCTGCCGATGCAGGTTATAATTCCCTTTTTCCAATACGATTGATTTGGATTCAAGGTGCGATAAGGAAAGCAGGTCATTAACCAGATTATTCAGCCGTTGCGCGTGTTTTTGGATGATCAAGAGAAAATCACGGTTATGCTTTTTATCTTCAAGCGCTCCGTTAAGAAGCGTTTCCACAAACCCCGTTATCGAGGTCAGCGGCGTCTTTAATTCATGCGAAGCATTGGCGATAAAATCGCGGCGCATCGTTTCCAGGCGGCGCATTTCACTGATATCATGCACTACGACCACGCAGCCGCAGACAGCGTTGTTTTCCGAAATCGGCGCGGCATTCACCTGAAAAATCTTGCGCTGCAGCAAAAGAATAGCTATCTCCCGGGAAAGTGATACTCCCTGTTCCAAGACTTCCATAATAATCCCGGCGATATCATTATTGCGTATTGCCTCCAGAAAAAACCTGCCCTGCACGTTTTCTCTCCTGAAGCCGAATATCTTTTCCACAGCGGGGTTAGCGGAAACGATATTGCTCTGTTTATCGACAACGATTATTCCCTCCACCATACTTTCAAACATCGCCGTCAATTGCTGGCGCTGCTGCGCGGTCTCTTTCATGCGGTCTTCTATTTCCTGCGCCATCTTATTTAAGGTCGCGCCGAGCTCCCCGATTTCATCACCTGCCGTATAGATAATTCTGCGGCTGAAATCTCCGGCGGAAAAGCGGCGGGACGCCTGTAAAACGCGCTGAACCGGCTTAACCGTTTGCGCCGTTATTAGAGAGCTTAAAATAAGCGCCATCCCCAGCGCAAACAGCAATCCCGCGAAAACCGTTTTCTTAAACGCTGATAACGTCCTCTGAACATTGGTCAAGGGCACGGCTAAACGCAGTACCCCAACGATATTACCGTTATCCTTTACCGGCACGGCAACATAGAGCATATCGGTTCTTAAAGTGGAAGAATAGCGGATCTCCTGTCCCGGCTCTCCGCGTAAGGCCGCCTGCACCTCCGGCCGTTTCGCGTGATTTTCCATGGCCGAACCCCCTTCACTGGTCTCTTCCGAATCGCTGAGCACCACCCCGGAAGGGCCGATAACCGTAATCCGACACTTTATCTTATTGCTCAACGTATGTACCAGCGAAGCAAAATAATCCATATCCGCTTTATTTAACTTTTCCGGAATTATCTGATGTTCGATGAGTACAGCCTGGTTTAGAAGAGAAGACCGCATATCCTGCAGGGAATTTTCTTCGAGAGTTTTATCCAGAAAAAAAGCGATAAATCCAAAGGAAAGGCTGATTACCAGCACAAAGGAAAAAATAAGTTTTCGTTTAAAACCGCTTCCGGCAGGCACGTTAACTCCCTTTATTATTCATCCGTTTCAAACCGGTACCCGAATCCTTTAACCGTAGTTATATATTTTGCCGCGCTCTTCAACTTACTGCGCAGGGTACGCACATGCACATCCACGGTCCGCGTCTGGACATTAAGCGCGTCGTCAAGCCCCCAGACCGCATCTAAGAGATAGCCGCGGGAAAGCACGCGGCCTTTTGCCTCTACCAGGGTTTTCAGCAAAGCGAATTCCTTTGCCGTCAAATTCACCGGTTTATTCCGGACGCTCACTCTGATAGCGGAAAAATCAATCGTTAGCGGCCCGATGCTAAACTCATCCGGAAGTTTCGCTTTACCGCCGGCACGCCTTAACACTGCCTTTATCCGCGAGGTAAGCTCCCGGATACTGAACGGTTTCGTCATATAATCGTCCGCGCCTAATTCCAGTCCGATGATTTTATCCGATTCCTGGCTTTTCGCCGTAAGCATAATCACCGGGATAGATCCGGTTTCTTTTTGTTTTCTCAGCGCCTTGCATACCTCCAGGCCGTCCATGCCCGGCAGCATTAAATCCAGAATAATCATGTCCGGCCGTTCTTTCTTTACCGCTGCCAAAGCGTTTTCTCCGTTATTAACGATAACAATTCTGAACCCTTCTTTGGCGAGATTGTACTCGAGCATTTTGGCGATGTCTTTTTCGTCTTCAACGACCAAAATTTTTTCCTTCATCTTTTCTCCTATTTTATGCCGGGATAAGGCGCAGAACTTCATATTGCCCGCTCGATGAGCATCACACCAGTCGCGTTCTCGGCAAACACCGCTTTTGTTGATTTATCCTGCTCGTTTCCCTGATACTGGCGAAGTATATCCGTTATAAGCTTGTCCTGTTCTTTTCCTGTCAAATCCAGCATTATCGTGCGTTCATCTATATTATGCGCCTTTAAGATTTGTTCGGGAAATTTAACTTTGCCCAAAACTTCATTCACGATCCAGGAAGCGTTTAACGGATCTTTGAGCACGGATAATGCACCGCTAATAATCCAACTAGGCTTATCTTTGAACCGTTTTGCGTCGGAATTCATCTCTCTAACCGGCACCACCTCGCAAACCGGATCTTGCATGAGATCTTTGGCAATTACCGTTATTTTCCATCCCACTTTTTCCAAAGCCTTATCCGCCTCGATCACTTTTAAAAAATTATCCTTATCCCTATCCCGCAAAAAAAGATTGCTGCCTAAGTTGGATAAAGTAATATCATGAGCCTTTAAAACCGTAAGCGCTTCCTCCAGCGACGCTCTCTTTACCGGGAAAAACAGCTCCCCCAGCCTTGCCGCCGCTTTCTTCAAAAATAACTGTTCATCCAGTTCCAATTCATTTAAAAAATATTTTTTCTTCAATGAATCGAGAAACTCCGTAAACTTTTCTTTCCCCTTCTCCAAACTCCCTTCATGGTATTTGCTGATGGCAGCGATGTTGGTGTATAAGTCCATAAATAAGTGGTTCTTATTGAGTATTTTGCGCGGAGAATCCCGAACTTCCCTGCCCGCGCCGTCCTCCAGCCTATTTTTAGGAATTTTAGGCTTGGGCAAGGGATTTGTGGGTTTGGGTTCTGTTTGTTCTTGTTCTTTCGGCAACTCCTCGGATAAAATCGTTTTCGGTGTTTTTACCTGCGGATGGGAAATAACCTTATTCTTATTGTCGCCGCTAACATGTTTACCCATAATGAGATCGAAAATCAATCTTTTATCCTCGGGGATATCCTGTCTTAATTTGGCCAAATCCGACTCTTCCAGTAAATCCTCCGGCCTGTAGTTATTAAGCGGCGGACAATTATAACGGATGAAATCCTCATTTAAAATCTCGTGCTCCTGAAAAAGTTTTTTCAACATTGCCGAAACATTCTGCCGTAACTCATCGCGGAAATAAACGAATTCCATAAGCAGCTCCAATTTATCCTTGCGGCGGGATAGGTATTTGTCCACCAGTTCTTTTAAAAGAAGATCGAAGTCCCACCTGTTTTTTTCCGCCAGAATTTCCAGCAATTTTTCCTCGTCAACCGACCCAAATCCCAGCATCTCAAACACCCGCTTGTTTTTCAGCTTAGCCAAATCCACGATACTGTTAATTCCTGCCTGCCGGGCAACCGCTTCTAAAATCGTCCGCGCATTACTGGTTTCAACTATTTTCCGTTCCATTTTTGCCATTTCTTCGGGGGTAAAAACGTATCCCTTTGTTAGCGCGGCAGCGGTAACCTCCGCTATATCATTTTTCACATTCAGGTCGCGGGAAGCCTTGCGAATAAGCCGTTTCAGACTTTGCACCTTTAACTTCATTAAATCGGCAGTATCCTTAAGCGACTTTCCGGAGCGCAAGAGAGTAAGCGCTAAAATTTTTCGTTTCCAGAATTTTTTCAATTTAACCTCTCTTTTTATTCCCGCGATTTCTTCTTCCTTAAAAATTCCCATTCGTACGGCTTTTTCCGCAGCTCGCAGCAAGTTTTCCGAATAAGTTCCTTTCAAACGGTCGGGCGCGTATTGAATTGCCTTATAAAAATTACTAACCATCGTTCTAACGTAGCCGGCGCTGACTTTCGGCATACTAATGCCTGCCGCTTCTTCATACGATAATCCCGCAAAAAGAAGTTTCATCATATCTCTTTGTTTTTTCGTCACCCTCGCCGCGGATAAATCCGGTTTCCGTATCCATCCTCGCTTAGCCAGGGTTTGCACTAAATCGATTCTTTTTTCCCGGCTGCGATGTGCCCGGCTGCTGTTTGAATTATCTCCCGCCTTGCGAAACATATCCGAAACTTCTTTAGTGACTCTAGAGACAGAAATCTTTAATAGTTTGGCAATTTCCGAATATTCCCGTCCATTAGCCAGCAACCGGGCGATTTTTATCTGCCGGTCTGTTAAAGGATTATTTTTTCTTTTTTCTTGTTTGGTCGTCTTTTTCTCTAGTTTTGTAAACGGCAACGGCGGCTGCGTCGATTTTAAATTTTCCTCGTTCTTTAGCCCTTGTTTGCGCAGATACAAAATTTTACTCTCCTGCTCGGTCAAAAACCCGGGGACAAAAATCTCATCCACATTGATTTTAACCGCCTTTTCCCTGCGCTCAAACAGACAAATCTTTTTTCCCTGCTTTTCATAATGCCTTCCATCAGAACTAAGAATAAACCCTTCTGCGTCGATTTTTATTTTTCCCAGCAGGTTTATTTTATCCGCAGTTTTTTCAAATATTTCGATATCATCGGATTTTTCCGGCCGGTGCATAAACAAATTACCTTTGCGCAGGTAATTATAAAAATATCCTTCTTTTCGGACACTGAAGCACCAAATAATTTTCCCGGTTTCAGCCTTAGCGGAAAAATTGTTCTTTCGGGGTATTTTTTTTACTTTTATTTCTTCAAAGGTATTGGCAATAAAAGAAAAACGCGGGATAAAATCTTTTATTTTTACATAATATTCCTCTTGCTCATACTCATTTCCTTCTTTATTGAGTATTTCCCCCTCAGGGAAATCAACCTGCCCCAGAAACTGCTTTTCCGTTCCGGTTATCAGCCAAACCTCCAGCCGGTCGATATAACCGCGCACGGAAATTTTTCCCGCCTTTAATTCCTTATAATAAAAACCATCCTCTCCGGCATAAAAATCGAATTTCCTATTCATGAATTTGAAACGGCACCTTTTCTTATTATCCTTAGAAAAATTGACTTTCAGAACTTCTTCCTGCAAAGGTTCTTCCCTTTGCTCTGAAGCCAACGATTCGCAGCTATTCAACAAATCAACAGCATGTTCCGGATGATTATTCATCCAACGCAGAACACTCTTACCGTTCTTATAACCTTTTTCTCTTAGATTTCGCCGGAATATTTTCAGCAGATTATATTCTTTTTGCAGGATACGCGGATTGTTTAAATAAGCGCCGCGGGCAGCATAAACCGCTCCGCCTCTAAAATCCACGTAAGTCGGATAATCCCTTGAAATTACTTGCGTATTTTCGTCCCCCACTAGAAAAATATCGACTTTATGTGATCCGGATATTCTCTCTCTTCCTTTACTCGCTATTGCCGTAAGCATTTGCCTGTCATATTCAGGGCTAAGCCCCTGAAGCTTACGCACCTCTTTTAATTTTTCTCCCAATTCAAAAAAAGATAAAAAAGCCTCTTTTACGGAAGAATCTACGCGTAACATCGGTGAAAGTAAATCTTCGCTGCCGGCAAGAGTTAAATCCGGCAGGCACCCGCAAACAATTGCCGGCAGTAACAAATAACAACAGGCTTTTTTTATTCTTTCGCTTAATTTTAAAACCGGTTTCACATCTGCTCCTGAATTTATTTTTATCATCTTATTTCACAAGAAACTTCGCGCACCAACAAAGTTGGTGCACTCAGAACTCTTCCTTACGAAGTTTCAGTGGTTAGGAAAGTTTTATACTTTCCTATACCATAAAAAAGTGATAAAAGTATACCATATCTTATTTTTCTTCGCCAATAAGGAATGTGCAAAAATAATTATATCTGAATGTTATATTTAAGCCGGATTCTAAATTAGACGCGCCTGCCGTAACCGCAGCAGACTAAAATGAAGTGTGTTTCTCGAATTTTCCCGGCTAAAAAAACCGTCCCGGTGTCTGCCGATAAGCAGCCCGTGTGTGAACATCGGATTCTCATGGGGTGGGAAATGACCGATATCCACCCTCCGGGGAACCGCAAAGTCAGCGATCCACGCATCCCGCGCATAAAGCACGGGATGCCAATACCAAAAACAACCTTTTCAGCCGGCTAAACTTTCTTTCAACATTAAAGCGCCATAGCACGCAAGTCTTCGAGCATAGCCTTGCGCTGCTCATCGCTGATATAGGGCACCGCGTAGAAATATTTATGCCGTATAACCTGCATACCGCAAAACTCAAAGATTCCTTTTTCTATTGTTGCCTTCAATGCCGCACCGTAGCCCATATCCTTGTAATTTTCCTCCGGGCCTCCGGTCGTATTAAATATCATCACTTTCTTTCCGTTAAGGAGTCCTTTAACACTGTTTTTATCAACCGCATAGGCAAAACCGTAGGAAAAAACCCGGTCGATATAACCTTTAATCACTGCCGGCATGCCGAACCACCATATCGGATGAATAAAAATAAGCACATCCGCCTTTTTTATGTGTTCCTGTTCAATCCGGATATCGGACGGCACCTGTCTTTGCTGAATAGAGGGTAGGTCCTCTCCGCTCAACACAGGGTTAAATTTCAACTTATACAAGTCACGCACCTCAAAATCGCATCCATTCTTTTTTAATTTATCTTCGATTATGTTTAATATCGCGTGGTTATAACTTTTTGGGTTAGGATGAGCATAGATTATAAGATATCGCATATATATCCTCCTTAATGAGCACATAATTTAATGAAGGCTCCTGCCGACATAAATTATCTGTGCGAATTAATGCCTGAGGTGCTGCGGGGTAAATATCGAAGAGATTTACCCCGTAAGCTTGCGCCCAGGCGCCAATAAACTAAATTAGAGAATTTTACCGCTTCTTACGAGTCGGAGTAGTTCCTTAACCTTTATTAAATATTATAATAATACAAATGCAGAAAAAGACAATAGCTTGTTTCTACTTTTTACCGACTTTTTTCTACTTCCCTTTCAAATCATAAAGCGTAAGTTATTATTCTAACGTGCGCATTATTAGCCGTCAAGGTAAATTCCGGATGAGCTATTTCCGCTGTAAGTATTTTTCGCAGATTTTTGTTAAAAAACCATTTATTCCTCTCATAAAGTTCACCGGTATTGTCAAAAATATTTAATTAAATAAATCATAATTAGTTGTTAGCACAGTAATTATATGGTTTATTTCACCCTCCCCCTCCTTGGTCTGCTAACTCTTTAGCCACCAAGACACAAAGACGCTAAGATTACAAGAAACTTCGCGCACCAACAAAGTTAGCGCACTCAGAACTCTTCCTTACGAAGTTTCATTTGAGTTTATTTAGAGTTTAGAAATTAGGGTTTGGATTTTAAGCACTATCTCATTTCCTTCAATCTATTTCAGGATAACACACCGTTTGAAATACGGGGTCAGGCTTGACAAAATGGAAAAAATGGGCGAAAATGGAAAAATTAAATTCAATTTTTGCTCACTTGATGATAAAATAGATTCCGAGAACGCGCTTGCGAACATAGGGTACCTTTTACGGAGAAAAATAATACTAAAAAACAACCATGGATTTCGCGTTTTTACACACAAAACCGTTTAAAAAATTCAAATCACAAAAGCCTTATCTTGAGCTCAAGGATAAGGTTAAGGAGATAGCTATCTATAAAGGCGGCGGCGGATTAGGTGATTTAGCCGTTGGTGTGCCTTTTTTTAAAATGATCCGCGAGGCTTTTCCGGATTCAAAAATATATTATATGGGAATAATCTATCCGCGCTTTGAAAAGATCTTTAAAGCCATTCCCTATTTTGACGGATATATTCACTTTGAAAGGCCGGATAAAGGCAAAGGGATACGAAAATTTCTGCGTTTCCGTAAAGAATGGAAGGGGAAAATCGATCTTTTAATCGATACGCAGCGCCGCTGGGAAACAAGCTTCTGGTTACGCTGCCTGAATCCGAAATATATGTTGAGCGCGAGCGCCTTTCTTTCCGACTGGCCGATGCCGGGGCTGCACTATAAAAAAATGCATATTCTGGAACAATTGATCTCCCTGCCGGCACGCCTGGGAATTCAGGATTTTGATTTAACCGGCACGAAGCTCTCATTGCCTCAGGAATCTCAGTGCAAGGCGGAAAAATTTTTGTCCGGTTTCTCGCAAAGTAAATTTATCGCCATGTTTCCCGGCTGCGGGATGGATTTCAAAAACTGGCTGCCGGAATATTTCGCGAAATTAGGTGATTTATTTGCCGAAAAAGGATATAACGTATTGCTTCTGGGAAGCCCGAAGAATATTGAATTATTGAGGGCGGTTTCCCAAAAAATGCGATACCCATCCATTCTTCCTTTGGAAATAAATAAAAATCTGACGACAGAAATTCTGGACGAAGCGGCTATTCTGGAGTACTGCAAAGCGGTTATCGGCAATGATAGCGGCAGCCTACATTTAGCCAGCTGCCTGGGAATTTTAAGCGCGGCTATTTTCGGGCCGACCACGCCGCGTAAATTTTCCCCCATCGGCCCCAGGAGTATAATTTTTTATAAAAACCTGCCTTGTTCCCCATGCCGGTTTCAATGCAGCCGGACAATTAACCGCGAATGCCTTAGCGCGATCACTCCGGAAGAGGTGTTTTTAAAGGTTAGTCAATATTTGGAAGAAAACAACATAGCGAAATAGGAGCAAACTCCGTTTACTTTCTTACTTCTTTTTCGAACAGTTCATCGATCCTATCAATCAAATCATTGCGCTGCTGGTTTGCCAGGTCTATTTTTCTTTTAACCTTTCCTATATATTCGAGCGGCACATCGGTTCTGCGGGACTGGTCCTCTAACTGCCATAATTCCAGGTTTTTTTGCGCTAGTTTATCAACAGTTTGAGAAATCCCCTGAGCTTTTCCGATCTTTCCTATGGAGCTGGGTTTATTATAGAGCTTTAACTTCTCCTCGCGCAGAGGGAATTTATTTTCCGCCGCCGAAATTATAAACTCGTCGATTTCTTTTGTCAGCAGTTTTTTCTGCCTTTTAAGGACTCCCATTTTTTCTTTTAACTGCGGCAATGGAAAATCCGACTTCCGGGATTTAATCAGCTTATTGAGATAAAATTCCCGGATTGACTTTATTGTTAATTTATCCATGAGACTTCCTAATGTTTCCGCCATAATTACCCAATATATTAACACTGATTTTTAAAATATGCAATCTTATTTGCAAAATAATTTGGAAATGGAACTATACATACCTCTTTCTAACCAGGAAACTCCTGAACTAATAATCTCTAATAAATTGACTTCCCTTAAATTGTCACGGTGGCAGCGCCTGAGAATATGGGTGAGTACAAAGCTGGGATTCCCACTATCCAAGAGGAAAGATTACTGCGGAGGCTGCGGCAGGACAATGAACGCGCCTATGAGGCCATCGGCGCTGACATAAAAACCACTGTAACGCAGCGGGTAATATTTCTTTTTAAGCTGCTATATTCTTTGCTTAAAGATTTGAGATATCTAAAGGTTCGCCTTTGTCGAAAGACATTTTTCTTCCGGCAAGATTTATTACGCGGCTTGCCATTTTTAATCCCACTTTTACCTTTTTATCATAAATTTCATATTTTTGCCGGAAAACAAGCGGAGTAAAATTAACCATAATAACATTGCAGCCGGCCTGCGATAACGCCTTTACCTGCGCTTTGTATCCGCCAAGAGTTGCCAGAGCGGTTGTAACCGGCATATTGGCGATTCTATTAACAATCCTGGTTAGCGCTAAATTTTTTAATATTAGCTTTAATTCCGGTGATTGATACTTTGCCAAGGGTGTATTGTGCTGAGGAATAAAAGGGCCCATGCCGATCATGCCCGGGAGAAAGTCCTGATAGAATAATATCTCATTGGCGATATCCTCTGTTGTTTGTCCGGGCAGGCCTATTAAATGTCCGGTAGCTATCTGAAATCCTGTTTTTCTTAAATGTTCTAAAATTTTCAGCCTCTTCTTCAGGGATTGTCCCGGATGCATTTTATGATAGAGTTTGCTATTTATAGTTTCATGCTTTAATAAATACCTGTCGACTCCGGCATCATAAAAAGCTTTATAGTCATCAAGAATCCGCTCCCCCACCGATAAAGCAATGACAACATCAGGAAATTTAGCTTTAACCTTCTTAACAATACCGCAAAGCATCTTTTGTGTATAATAAAAATCGTCTCCGGACTGCAGAAGAACAGTTTTTATGCCTTTTGCCGCGATGCGGCAGCTTAAATCAACAATCGTATTGCAGGGTATTCTGTAGCGCTTTATTTTTTTATTATCCCGTCTTAACCCGCAGTACATACAGTTTCGCGCGCAGTTGTTTGAGAACTCAATTAATCCTCTGATGTAGACGTTAACGCCAAAGCAACTTTTCCGTACTTTCTTTGCGCAAGAAAATAACTCCCGGTCATCTTTTGATTTTAAAAAATCAATTATCTGCTTTTTATTCATGAATTAATTAGATTAATTCTAGATATAAAGATCTCTTTCCCCGGCTTTAATGCGCTTATAGTATTCCTGAAATTTAGGAAAAATATCCGGAGCTTTTTTTCTAACTTCAATAATTTCTCTTTCCAGCAGCGCTTTAGACTGTTTTTTTGTATTTTCACTGGCGAAATCATCCAGCCATTCTTTAAAGGTAAGAATAGCGTTTAGTTTGCAAAATTTACCTTCGGCACCGCTTCTTAAAAGATCCATAATGCATTTCCCCGTTCTTCCGCACCGGTAGCCGGCAGTGCAAAAAGAAGTAATATATCCCATTTGCGCGAACTCACAAACTATTTCATCAAGGCTGCGCATGTCACCCAGTATAAACTGCTGACTTTGTTCATCCTGGGCTTCCTTTCCGCGACTATAGCCGCCAATACCGATTTTAGTTGAAGCGTCGGTTTGGGTAATACCTAATGAAATTGCCGCTCTCCGGATAGAAGCAGTTTCCCGAGCTGTGATTATCATGCCGGTATAAGGTATAGATAACCGAACCGCTAAAATGACTTTCATGAAATCATCATCTGAAACTTTATAGCGGCTAAGCAATTCCTTGGGTATATTCAACGCCGATTCAAGACGCGGAAAAGATACTGTGTGCGGGCCTATGCCAAATGTCTTTTCCAATTCAAGGGCGTGAGCTACAAGCCCCATGACCTCAAATTTCCAGTCATATAAGCCAAAGAGAGCGCCTATGCCAACATCATCAATCCCGGCCTCAAAAGCCCGATGCATGCAGTACAGCCTCCATTGATAATTATTTTTTATTGTTTCTTTAGGATGCATCGCGGCATAAGTCTGATGATGGTATGTTTCCTGAAAAACCTGGTAGGTTCCGATACCGGCCTCATGAAGCCACTTTAGATCTTTAATGCTTAAAGCAGGAGCGTTAACATTTATTCTGCGGATATTTCCGATGGCATTTTTAACTTTAACCTTTACTCCATAAATTGTCTTTATGCTTGAGAGGATATAGTCCACATCATTTTGGGGATGCTCTCCGTAAACGACAATCAGGCGCTTATGCCCAATCTCTCCGGCAAGCACCTCTACTTCTTTTATAATTTCTTCCTGGAAAAGAACTTTTCTTTTGGCCTGTTTATTGTCCGTTTTAAATCCGCAATATAAACAGTTATTGACGCAGTAGTTGCCCATATAAAGCGGGGCAAATGTGACAATTCTATTATCGTAGACTTTTTTCTTAATCTTTAATGCCGCCTCTTTCATGTCTTCTAACAATCTATGATCAGTTACATTGAGTAAAGCCGCGGTTTCATCTAAACTCAAGCTTTGTATTGCTAATGATTTTGCGAGAATATCTTTTATACGGTGAGAATCAGGTTTTTTACAAGCGCTTAGTTTTTGCAGAATATCTTCATCGTGAACAAAATCATGGCCTTGGGCCATATATTTTTCTACTTCCGCTTTTTTGATCCTGTTGTCCTGCCAGCAATCGTTTTTTTCCGGTTTATTACTCATGTTTTACTCCTTGTGTATTTTTTATTTTCTTTATTGTAAGCTTCCAGCGCTGCGGGAAAAGGAGAAAGCACTCTCTCCAATACTCCCTGTAAAAAGGAAATGCAAATACCATAATTTGTAATACTAACACCGGCGTCTTTGGCGTATTGCAGCCTAAGAAGCATTTCTTTTCTGGTTATCATACATGATCCGCAGTGGACAACTAACTTATATTCTTTTAAATTGTCCGGATAATCACGCCCTGAGGTTATATCTATTTTTATATCGGCTCCGGTATATTGCCTGATCCAGCGCGGTATCTTTACGCGGCCGATATCATCTTCGATGGCGTGATGAGAACATGTTTCGGCAATAAGCACTTTATCGCCGGGTTTGAGCTTATCTATAACGGCGGCTCCTTTGGCCATTTCAATTAAATCTCCTTTATAGCGGGCAAAAAGTATCGAGAACGTCGTGCAGTTTATATCTTTGGGTGTGTCAGCGGTCATTTTCAAAACTACCTGTGAATCACAGACAACGATATCGGGTTTAATTTTAAATCGATCAAGTAAATGCTTATATTCTCTTTCTTTGACCACCAGGACCGCGCTGTCATTATCCAGAGCGTCTCTTATCGTCTGCACCTGGGGCAGGATAAGCCTTCCCTTGGGCGCTTCCAAATCAATAGGGATAATCAGCGCGGCCAACCCTCCTGAAGGCATAAGGTCTCCGATTAACGCCGGAGGATTTAAAAAGCCCGGAGGAACCAGTTCAATAAGGCATTTTTTAACCGCGTTCACAAAAACATCTCTTTCTTCTTTATCAATACTGCTACCGAAAACAACCTTATTGGTTATCGCGTTAACTTTTTTAATAAAATCCGTCGAAGGCTCTCTTATATCTGTCTTATTAACGATAATAATAAAAGGGGTATTCCTTTCTTGGGCCTCGCGATAAATATTCTCTTCGGATTCAGTCCAAATCTCAGGCTCAACAATCAATAGAATAAAATCCGCCCGGTCAAAAATCTTTTTTGTTTTTTTTATTCTTAACTGCGCTAAGGTAGAAATATCATCTATCCCGCCGGTATCTAAAAAAACAACCGGACCCAGCGGTAAAAGCTCCATGGTTTTTTCCACAACATCAGTCGTTGTTCCCGGAATCGGTGAGGTAATTGAAACATCTTGCGCCGTAACAAGATTAAGAAAACTTGACTTTCCCACATTGGTACGGCCGAATATCCCTATCTGCAATCTTAATGATTTAGGTGTTTTCTTCATAATCTTTACGTCCTAAAGAAATAAGGTTATTTTTTAGCCAAAGCCGATTTTACCAAAACCCCGTTTAGCTGGCCCAGCTTACCGGTTAAGCAGCCAAGCTCATCGGTGGTGGCATCCACCACTAAAGTTATGACACTGCATCCTCTAACTTCATAGGGTATACCCATGCGTCCGACAATAATATCTCCGTGATCGGAAAGTAACTTGTTAATTTCCTGCGCTACTCTTTTTCTTTCTTCTACTATTATCCCTACAAAACCAATCCGTTTGGAAATCATAAAATACCTCCTTAAAAATAAACATCCCAGTCACTCTTTTATCCTGTAAGAGTAACTGGGATATCTTTTAACTTTCTTAAGTAACCCATTTACCCTTAGCCTCAGGATAATACCCTTGCCCGCAGGAAACACCTACCTATTTCATATTTATCATAATTTCTAAAAAAAATCAAGAGCTATGTCGCAAACAGTTCCTATCTAACTGCTCTTTTTCTTTTTTCCAATCCATTTGCCTCGCGGTGTATATGATGTATGCAAAAGCTTATGGCTTAAATGGCCGCAAGGCCCATTTTTAAGGAATTCCGCATAAATCTGTTTTACTACCGGATTCTCATGTGATTTTCTAAGCGGTAGGCCTTCATCTTCAGCGTATATCGCTTTTGCTCTTGCTTCTCTGATTTTGGCGTTGGTTGGTATCGGCTGTCCTCCGCCGCCAATACATCCGCCGGGACAAGCCATAACCTCAATGAAGTGGTAACCGTCTAATTCTCCCCGGCAAAGCATATCCATAATCTTTTTGGCATTCGCGGTTCCATGCCCGATCATTACTTTAAGCACCGCGCCTTCTAAAAACTTCCAGGCCTTAACTGCTTTTGTTATCGGAAGCTCAGCAGTTCTAATCCCTTCCATCCCTCTAACAGGAGCAATTCTCAACTTTTCAAAAGGCACTTCTTCTCCGGTAACGATCTCATAAACAGTTCTGATTGCTGCCTCCATAACACCTCCGGTAGCGCCAAAAATCAATGCCGCTCCTGTACCTACCCCAAGCGGATCATCAAAGTCCGATTCAGGAAGATTGGGCAGATCAATGCCGCATTCCTTTATCATGCCAGCCATCTCTCTGGTAGTTAAGGCATAATCAACATCTTGAAATCCGGAATCATTCATCTCCGCGCGTTCACATTCAAATTTCTTAGCGGAACAGGGCATCAAAGAAACACTGACTATATCTTTGGGGTCGATATTATACTTTTGGGCGTACCATGTTTTCGCTATTGCCCCAAACATCTGTTGGGGGCTCTTTGCGGTTGAAAGATAATCAAGCTTATCAGGATAAAAATGTTCAATATATTTTATCCAACCCGGTGAGCATGAAGTAAGTTGAGGCAAAGCGACATCTTTATCTTTATCAACAAGCGCTTTCTTCAGCCTTAAAAGAAGCTCTGTGCCTTCCTCCATTATCGTTAAATCCGCGGTAAAATTAGTGTCAAAAACTTTATCAAAGCCTATTCTTTTAAGAGCAGTATTCATTTTTTTAGTTACACTGGTTCCCGCCGGCAGGCCGAACTCCTCACCTATTGCCGCGCGGGGACTGGGAGCGGTTTGAATGATAACATGTTTTTGCGGATCATCAATAGCTTCCCATATTGCCTGCGCGGGGTCTTTTGATTTTAAAGCGCCGGTTGGGCATCGGTTTATACACTGCCCGCAGTTAATGCAAACAACATCGTTAAGCGGCTTATCCTGATACGTAGCAATCTTTGTGTTTTTACCTCTATTGACGGCTTCAAGAACTCCGACCTCCTGCAGGTCGATACATGTACGCACACACCTAAGACATAAAACACATTTGTTCATATCCCGTTCAACCGAGTAGCTTGAAATATCCTTTTCATATTTAGGGCTATCTATATGGCCAAACTTATACTCATCAATTTTATAATCTTTAGCTAATGCCTGAAGCTGACAGTTATTGTTTCTTGAGCAGGCATAACATTCTCCATAATGATTTTTTAAAAGCAGCTGGATTATATTCTGTCTTGCCCTTCGCACGCTGGGTGAATAAGTATTCACTTTTATTGAGCTGAATACCGGATATGAGCAGGATGCCTGAAGTGTCTTTTGTCCTTCTACTTCAACAACACAAACCCGGCAAACACCTGCCAAACATAGATCATCATGCTGGCATAATGTAGGTATTTTAATGTTAACTGATTTTGCCGCCTCAAGAATCGTTGTTCCGGCCGGCACTTCCAACTCTAGATCATTAATTGTTATTTTAACTTTTTTCTTCTTAACTCCGCCGGCTGCTGCGTCACTCTCATTTATTCTTTGACTTACAGGAGCACGGGAAGTATCTTGTGCGAAAGGTTTATTTTTATCCATTTTACCTTTTCTCCTTTTTATTAATTTTAGCTAAACTGTACTCCTCTTTAAAATTATTTATTATTGACACAAACGCGTTGGGACAAGACTGCCCTAACCCGCATTTTGCCGCAATCTGCATTGTTTCTGTTAAATTTACCACATCTTTTAAATACTCTTTTGAGCATTGTCCGCGCTCTAACGCATCCACTGCTTCAAGCAAAACAGGAAGGCCTTCGCGGCAGGGAGTACACTGGCCGCATGACTCTTCTTCAAAAAATTCCAGAAAATTTTTCGCCACTTCCAGCATATTCCTTTTATTAGAAAAAATGATAACCGATCCGCCGGTAGAAAGATCTTCGTACGCGATTAAACGGTTAAATTGCTTTTTGGGAACACAAGTCCCCGAAGCCCCTCCTACCTGTACCGCCTTTGTGTCTTTGGCCTCAACCATTTTGAGAATTTCTTTTATTGAAGTGCCAAATGGAACCTCGTATACCCCGGGTTTTAAGCAGTCACCGGATATACTCAAAAGTTTTGATCCGGTGGAGTCTTTTGTGCCTATTGATTTAAACCATTCCGCTCCTTTTGAAATAATATGAACGGCCGCGGCAAAGGTTTCGACATTATTAACTATGGTAGGATGCCCATTAAATCCCGTATTGACGGGAAATGGCGGCCGGTTACGCGGCTCGCCTCTATTACCTTCCATAGATTCAATAAGCGCGGTTTCCTCTCCGCAGATATAAGCGCCGGCTCCCAGTAAAATCTCTATGTCAAAATTAAAACCTTCTTTCCCTAATATATTATTGCCCAAGAGGTTATCTTTTCTCATTTGCGCTAACTCGTTTTCCAGTTCGGCAAGAAAAGATTTATATTCCGCGCGTAAATAAAGGTATCCTTTCTCGGCGCCGATAGCAAATGCCGCAATGATCATCCCTTCAAACAATAACTTTGGATATTCTGTCAAAAGGACTCTATCTTTAAAAGTTCCCGGTTCTCCTTCATCGGCATTGCATACTACGTATTTTTCCTGTTCATTTTCCGCGGCAGCTAAACCCCACTTTAAGCCTGTAGGGAATCCGGCGCCGCCTCTTCCTCTAAACTTTGATTCTTTAATGATATCAACAACTTTATCGCTTCCCAGCTCTAAAGCCTTTTTTAACCCTGAAAGGCTTTCAATATCGCTAAAAACGACCGGCCCTTTTCTTTGTGTCTTGTTGTTTGTCATATTGTCTCCTTGCCTTTTTAACTTAACTCTTCTAATATCTTCTTAACTTTTTTTGAAGTTACTTTACCTATTAATTTATCGTCAACCATAATCGCGGGAGCTTGATCACACATGCCAATACAGCTTATTGCCTCCAATGTAAACTTGCCGTCTTCTGTGGTCTGCCCTGATTTAATACCCAGGGCTTTTTCAAATTCCCGCTGTACGTTTTTGCTGCCGGCCATAATATTAGAAATACAGTTGCTGATACGTATAATATGTCTGCCCTTTTTCTCCAGATTAAAGAACGAATAAAACGTAACCACCGAATAGACTTCAACCGGATGAATACCCAGCTCGTTGGCAATATTTTGCATATCGGTATCTGAAATATAGCCTTTTTTCCCTTGTACCTCGTGTAAAACCGGCAATAATCGGGCACGGGTCTCATCACAAACAGTAATTCGCTTGCCTTCCTTAACTATTGTTTTTGAAACAGCACAAATCTTTCCCATTGTCTGACTCCTTGTTTATTGTTAATAATCCACTAACTATTGGTCTCTACCAACAATAGCGGTAAATATAGAAGTAACACTCTAAATGGACAGGACCTCTGCCATACCATGAAAGGCATTTTTATAATCACGCTGCAATATGGCAATTTTAGATGCCGCAATTATATTGCATATTACAAAACAACGAGAAAAACTCTACTCTGAGATCAATATTTTTAACCATTACATTTTTAGGAACAGCGATTGAAATTGGTGAAAAGTTTACTATTCCACGCAGCCCTGATAGTACTATAATGTCTGCCACTTCTTGACTGTGTTCTTTAGGAACAGCAATTACCCCGATGTCGGCGTGCGTTTTTTTTATAACATCTACTGCTCTTTTAGGATCGTAAACTTTGACTCCGTTGATCGTAGCGCCTACTTTATTTTTCATTTTATCAAAGGCGGCAACTAATTTTATTCCATCTTTATGAAACCCGGGATATTTTAATATCGCCGCTCCTAAACTACCGACTCCGAATAAAGCAACGTGAACAACTTCATTTTTCAGCACAAAATCCTGCAAAATGTTTCTTAATTCTGCTGTGCTGTATCCTATCCCCGGCCTTCCAACCTTACCAAAACTTGATATATCTTTGCGTATCTGAGCATCACTAAACCCGGTAATATTTGCCAGTTGATTTGATGAAATAAGCGTTTGGCCGTCTTTAAGCAAGGCCTCCAGCGTCCTGATATAGAAAACTCCTCTTTCAATCGTTTTTTGTGAAATTTTTTTCATGCGCATCCATAATTCGTGAAATAATTAACAATGTTTTATTTTATTATTTTTTTTTTAATATGTCAAGTTTTTATTTAAATCTGTTATGTTTTTAAAAAACCGGCTAAAAAAACTCTAACCACCCCTCTTAGCAAAGTAAATGTCATATCCCTCTCGCGCGGGAAACCAGCTGGTTATCATAGTTATTCTCCTTAATGAGCAGATAAGATACGAAATTTAATAATTTCGTATCTTATAGACCGTTAGGCCGTCTGCGAATTAATGCCTGAGGCTTACGGGGTAAATATCGAAGAGATTTACCCCGTAAGCCCGCGCCCAGGCGTCAATAAATAGTTTTCTGTTTTGAAATTCCAAACAAAAGATTTCAATCTTTATATTCCAGGCTGTTTTCGCCGACTAAAGAATCCGTCAGGCGCAGCCATTCCACGGTAAGTTTTTTTAATTGGACAAGATGGGTAATTTTACTGAATTTATTCCGGTCAAGGCGGTTCACGGCGTCGATATAATCGTTCAGTGTCACCTTACCGTATGAATAATTTTCCGCTTCATCTTTAAGCACGTCTTCGGAAAGCTTTATTTTTTCCTCGATAATCCGGATCAGCTCTGTTTCGCGTTCAATACTTAAAAAAATATTTTTCAGGTTGACCTCAAGCTCAAGGTATTTATTGCGATTGGAAAGCTTTGTTTTTTTGTGCTCTATCCTGGCGATTTCATGCTCCGCGCTCTGCACCTGATGCGGGAACGGCCAGTCCAGAGAGATTCCGGCGTAGAGAAGGTTGTCTTCGTTCTTTACCTGCCACGCATCTCCCTCCACCTTGTAGCCGATAAGCAGATTCGTGGAAGGCAGCAGGTCCGCGGCATTCTTTTTCACCTCTAAGGAGCTTTTCTGCTCCAACATGCTTAGAATATTACAGGTACGGCTTTGGGCCGTAAACCGTTCATAATCCCGTTTAAAATCGATGTCGATAACATGATAACACGAAGGTTCCCGTGGTAAAAGGCCTTTATCACCGCCGTAGCGCACGGCGTTCTTTATCAGGTTCGTCAGCAAATGCCGCTTGATAAAATAGGCTACGATTTTATTTAACATATATTGGCCTGCTTGATATTATAACACTCGATATATCCGACACCCGGCCGGTTCACATAATTATAGCAAATTATCAAGCATAAATTAACCTAATTTTAAATTTATTTCTGTTGTATTCGTTGTATATAAACAAGCTATGCCTGAAAAAATATCCGGCTACCCCTTGCAAAAGAGGAAAAGTTATGGTATGCTTTGCTACTTAATTATTTTAGAGTAAAATGATCTGTACCTGGTAACATCGTTTCATTATTGGAAATTATAGCATGATAACAAAATTCTTTTTCCGGATAATAAGTTTTACGCTTATCTGTTCGCTCGTGTTCCTCAACTGCGCTCAGGCCGCGCCGCAGTGTTTTCTTATTTCTTCACAAGACGAATCCACGCTAAGTACTCGTATCCAGATTCTTACTCCTTCGGTTTTAAAGATATTTGAACAGGCATCGATGCCTCAATCTTTCGTGAATGAACAGACGACGCCTGCGCAGGAAAACGCTAGCGTGGGAAGCAAATTGCGGGAGTTTGCAGGAAGGGCCTTTTTAAAAACTCTGGGATTGATTGAAAAATTCCTTCGTAGTGCCGGACGCGGCCTTGTCTATGCAGTAAAAACACTTGTATATGCCCTCGTGTTCATTATTACCCTGAATTCGGCGTTGTCGTACGCCAAAACATTCTCATTGGAATGGGCCAATGATTGCTGGCCGGCCAAAACCGATGGTGAATATACAAACGGCATGGCTCTTCGCTCTACTTCGGATATGTATAATAAAACTCCTGATTTTTGGGGCAGCAATATGTTAAAAAAAATCCTAAATTTGAAAGATCCGAAAAAACATTATACAACTTTTGGCCTGGCGCAAAAAATTTATACCCCCACCAATACCAAGCATCCTCGGGAAGACCAACGGCCGTTTGCCGGACTGATACAACTGGACACGGGATTTTATTACATCGTAAACGACGATAGCAGGCACTACTTCGGACTTAATTTTGCTTTCATCAGCCCACTTACTCTAGCAAAAGAGGTTCAGAACGGGTTCCATCGACTAACCGGAAACGATAAAATTGACGGCTGGAAGGATCAGATGGGAAACCGATTCGCCGCAAGCCTATCTTACGATTACACACGACTCCTTTACAAATTGCGGCTGGCGGGGGTAGACGTTGATATCTTTACCCATGCCGGATTCCAGGTCGGAAATCTTGTTACATCCGCTTCCATAAGCGCTGAATTCGTATTGAGATTGTTGGGACATGACGATGATAACCGGTTCGGCTCGACAGTGAATCTGCCTCTTACAAATACTTTCAACAGCGAACCTTATCGCTCTTCCAACGATAAATATCCGCAGCCTTTTGTTCGAAGCCTTGATGTATTCTTTGCACCGGGGATTGCGTATATACCGTATGACATAACACTTAACTCTGATAATATCACTCCGAAACCAATGGTATGTTCTGCCGCTTGTGGAATTAGAGTGGGATTAAATCCCCGTTCCAGATGGTTACCTGCCCAAATCGTGCTGGCCAATACACAAGAATCTCGAAGGTATAAGACTCAAGAAGAAGATCATAATTACACGTCTCTGTTAATCGAATGGGAAATAGGAGAAGCCCCTCCTAAAATTAAAAGTGGCAATACCACCACGGAATCCGCGAATCCGGTTCCCGCTAAATGCCGGCCGCTTACAAGCCCGCATCCGGACACCCTTATCCCTCATATTTTCGTCGATTCCAGTATTTAACCCGTATATTTACAACCTGTTGATCAAATCTCCCGCCACTTTTTGTCCGGCAAGCAGCATGCCGCCGAAAACCGGCCCCATGCGCGGCCCGCCGAAAACCGCGTTCGCGCACATCCCGCAGGCATAAAGCCCGGGGCATATCTCTTTGGAATTCTTCACGATCGTATTTTCGCCGACATCCGCCCACATCGACTGTTCACCCATCATTTTTCCGGTCTTTGTGTTAAGTTTTATTCCCGACTTCCTTTCCACCACCCGCGCAACCTCTGCCGGGTGCCCGGTAGCATCAACCACGTATTTGGCGCGCATGGTAATCGGGTCCACGTGCAGCCTGGCCATTTCCACGGAAGACCAGTTCAGCACCAGGCCGCAAACGCGCTTTGACCTGACCATTACGTCCTCTACACTCAAGAGGTTGAAAATCTTTAGCCCCGCGTGCACGCTTTTCGAACAGATGGTTGAAACCGCGTCTATGGAATCCGCGAGATAGTAGCCTGTTTCGTATTTCCTGGTTTTCACGCCGAACTCTTCCAGAATCTTTTTCCCCTGTTCCTGCACCACGATCTCATTGAACATTATGCCCCCGCCCCACATACCTCCGCCGACGGAAAGCTTTCTCTCGAAAAGCACAACCTTCTTGCCTGCTTTGGCCAGGTAATAGCCGCAGACCATGCCCGCGGGGCCCGCGCCGGCAATCGCTACGTCCACATCCAGAGCAGCGACAAGTTTGTCCGTGTATGACTCGATTATTGCCTTTGATATTATAATTTCATCCAGCTTCATCCCAACCTCCTCAATGAGCACGTAACTTATGGAGCGTAAGCGAACATAAGTTGCTGTGCGAATTGATCCCGCAGCTTGCCGATGAAAATCCCGCAAGGGATTTTCCTCAGCGTTTAAGCCAGGGATAACATTTACCTTTAACACCCAAAACTTTTTTGCAGATAACTAGAGATAATTTACTAATGAAAATCTCTCCGTTTCTTAGAATACGCAATTTCAGCGGATTATTTCATCCTTCATATCCCGCCACTCGCGCATCCTGCACTCGTAACGCGGGATTATTTCATCCTGAAATAAAAAAAACCTTATGCCGCGCGCATAAGGGGTAGCTAAAACTTACTTATTCTCCCTCCGCCGGCATTATCCGGTCCCGAATGAAGCCACTTCTTAAAAAACTCTCTTCGGGATGCCGAAGAACTTCTCATACGAAACCCTTCATTCGGCATCAGGTTCATCGGGTAATCCGCTCTTTCCGCGGAACTCTCAGGCCAGCTCACGGCCTCCCCTTTATATTGTCTTACTAAAAGATATTAAACCATATTTTAAAATCCGTCAAGGGTAAAAAAAACTTTTAATCAGAGCGTGAAATAGTTAATTGTAACACGCTCTGAATTTTAACTTATTGGTCAGAGACCTAAATAAAATAAGATATATACGCAATAAGGCAACAGCCACTGCCACGGATACTATTATAACTAATAGTTAGTAATACAAATAATTAATATTTTATAAAACTGTCTTCTTAAAAATCAATCTCTTAATACCTCTGCTATTTTTCCACACAATTCCTTTGTCTCAAACGGTTTTGTCATAACATAAGTTGCCCCGATCACTTTGGCTATAATTCTATCCACCTCTTCATTTTTAGCCGTAAGCACAATAATCGGTATTTCTTTTAATTTTTCATCTTTTCTTATAATTCGGCATATTTCTTCTCCAGGTAATTTTGGCAGCATTAAATCCAGGATTATAAGATCAGGATTATTCCTTTGCGCCATTTCTATCCCGTCTTTACCATCCCCAGCACACTCTACCTGAAAACCCTCTGATGAAAGCCTAACTTTCAACGCACTAGACAAATTCAAGTCATCATCAATCACTAATATCTTTTTCTTAGCCATTTTACCTCCAGCAGGTAATTATTAAGTTCTCCCGCCATTTTTTGAGGCATTGCGTGATTTTTTTTATTTTCCATTCAAAAATTCCCTGACTTTTGTTTCCATAGAATCTAACAGTAATCCTGCGGTCATTCCCTCAACAGCATTAATATTACTTTTGAGTTTACGCAACATCTCTCCATCGAAGAACGGCTTGACGATATAATCGCAGGCGCCGCCATCAACCAGGCTTTTAACGATGTCCCCCGCTTCACTTTTAGCGCTAAGCATAATAACCGGTATTGTTTTGGTTTCCGGGTTTTCTTTCAGTTTTTTCAACACTTCCTGCCCATCCATACCCGGCATCATTATGTCCAAAAGGACTAAATCCGGCTTGAATTTTTCAGCCTTATCTATGCCTGCCTTGCCGTCATAAGCGCCTTCCACTTCATAACCATTTGCCTTCAATCTTATCTCTACCGCCTTAACCAATTCCGGTTCATCGTCTATTATTAATATCTTCTTGTTAATCATTAAAATCCCCTCCTAATCACAACCGTCCTTAACTTCTACGGTTACTTACCAGGTTTATCTTATCTATAAGCTCTTTTATTTCAAAAGGCTTGCTTAGTTTAACAATCTTTTTCAATCTTAATCCAGCTAATTCCTTATCATCGAAGCTGTGGCCGGTTATGAATATTACCGGTATGTATTCGCATCCTTCATATTCATAGAGCCTGCCTATAAGCTCATAACCATTCATCTCCGGCATCGTAATGTCCGTTATTATGACCTCCGGCATAATATGGGCTATTCCTTCAAGCGCCTCAACCGCCTTGGAATAAGTATACACGCGGAATTCGTCAGTTTCCTCCAGATTTAATTTTACCGTTGCCAGCAAGCTCTCTTCATCATCGACAACAACTATTTCCCTTTTGCCTATTATCGGCATTGTTAATCGTTTATATACCTCTCCCGCCGCCTCGATCATGCTATCTATATTGATAACTTCTTTTTCATAGGTTCCCACACCTAAAGAAAATTCCACTTTAGATTCAAACTCTTTTTTAAAAAAGAGTTTTTTCTGAAGGGACAATCTTAGCCTGTCTATAATTCCCGCTGCATCATCTATTTTTTTGGTGACAAGAACAACCGCTATTTTATTATCCCCGATACGAATAAGCGCATCTTCACTCTTGCGTAACGCCACGGAAATCATATTCCTAATGATAGAAGATAATCGCATAACGTCATTCCGGCCTAATTCCTGCTTAAGGCTATTGAAGTTTAATGTTTCTATAATCAAAAGCGTGCAATACTCTTCGGAATCTATCTCTTGACTAACCTCTAATTCAAGCGCCTCCTGTAAAAATTTAAACTCAGTCTTCTTGGGAAGATTGAAAATAAATTTACTTCCCTCCCTAATCTTTGATTCAGCCCAAATCCTGCCATTATGCTTCTGAATCAAACCTTTGGTTATGGCTAACCCCAAACCTGTCCCTTTTGCCCCGGCTCCGGCTACCCGGCCAAATTGCTGAAACTTAGTAAACAGCTTACCCATATCTTCCGGCGCGATACCCCTGCCTGTATCAGCTACACTGCATTCTATCTCGTTTCCCTTATCTATTATTTCAACTGTAATTTGCCCCAATTCCTGCGTAAACTTAATCGCGTTTCCGATTAAATTAGTAAAAATTTGGATTACCTTATCAGGATCGGCATAGACATCTATTGCGAAAGCAGGGAACAATGTCCTGAATTCAATATGCTTTCCTTCTGCCTCAGGTTTTAATGTGGAAACTACACTCTCAGCTAAATTAGTTATATCTACAAGCGTCTTTTTTAACTCTGTTCTTCCCGCCTCGATTTTAGAAATATCCAGGAGATTATTGATTAAGCGCGCCAGGCGGTCAATGTTCCCTCTGATTATTTCTACGTACTCTTTTTGCTCTTTGCTGAGCTTACCGGGTATTTCATCTAAAATAATCGAGGTAAATTCCTTCATCGTAGTCAAGGGGGTGCGCAGTTCATGAGAAACGGTTGAGATAAAATCGGATTTTAACTGATCTAGTCCCTGTAATTCCTTGTTTTTTTTCTCTATTTCTTTGTAAAGAAGCTTAATCCCTTCATTGGTCTTATTAAGCCCCCATATCTGTATTTCCAATTTCTCTTTATTCTTTTTAAGTTCTTCCTCCACCCGCTTGTGCTTCGTAATGTCATTACTCCGGTAAATAAACCCGACAATCCTATCCGATTGGCCAAAAATTGGAGTTGTGCTCATCCATAGCCATTTTTTAAAATCAGGTTCATAAATTTCCCTTTTTTCAGGCTGCGCCGGCGAAAATATGGCCGGCGGCATACCCTCAGGCGCAAGGCCGTCTCTGCCATGAATTATCTCGAAGTATTTCCTGCCGATAAGCTCCTTCTCTTCTTTACCGGTAAAACGAATAAACCCCTTATTTACTTTTACCAGGGTAAAATCATGATCTATCAGGAACACTAACTCGTCCAGAACGTCAAACACCGGAGACCAGTATCGATCATATTCTATCCCTGACATATTCTATCCTTTTTTAGACGTTCAGTCATAAATTCCAAGCTGGGCCGGCCGTATTTCTGGTTCTGGCTTAACCCATGTTGCGTGTTAAATAAAATTTTTAATCGATTCAAGAACCGCGTCATAACCTGCCATTGTCACGATAAAATCATCCGCTCCGTGCTCTCTGGCTTTGACCGCGTCAACCGCGTCAATCTTATTAGTCATCATAATAATCCCGGCATTGATCTCTTTGATCTCTTTAATATCTTTACATAATTGATACCCGCTAATATCCGGAAGCATGATATCCATAATAATTATATCCGGCCTCTCATTTATTGCCGCCTCCATAGCGGCGCTTCCATCAGTAGCGGTAATCACCTCGTAACCTTCCATCCGCAGCCGATCCCGCAGCGTAACCAGGATAGTCGGTTCATCATCAATAACAAGAATTTTCTTTGACATATTAATTATTTTCACCTCCTGTTAATCTATAACCTTTCTCTCTAAAAAGCCGACAGCAGATATCTACAACTTCAGGATCATAAAGCGTACCCTTGTGCCGCATAATTTCATTCAATGCCGTATCTATACCCAGAGCTGCCCGGTAAGGCCTTGGCGCTGCCATTGCTTCAACCACATCTGCCACACCTACTATTCGCGCTTCCAAAATAATTTCTTCACCTGATAACTTCTGAGGGTACCCGGAACCGTTCAATCTCTCATGATGTTGAAAAACAATCTGGGCAACCGGCCAGGAAAATTCTATCTTTTTCAAAATATCGTAGCCAAATTTCGCGTGATTCTTGATTTCGCTGAATTCCGCGTCGGTTAATTTACTTATCTTTGTAAGAAGGGCGTCCGGCACATATATCTTTCCTATATCGTGAAGCACTCCGGCTATTTTAATCCCCTCGATTTGTTCCTCAGAAAAGCCTAATTCTTTAGCTATTTCGCAGGCAAGCGCGGCAACACGCTGCTGATGGCCGGCGGTGTAAGGATCTCTTTTTTCTGCCGCCGACGCTAAAGCGTCAACCGATTCCAATAAAATTCTTTTTAATCTATCAATACTTTGCTGCAGTTCCGCTTTTTTATTTTCAAGTCCATTATAGAGAAGCTTAAACCCGCTTTTAGTCTTTTCAAGCCCCCAGGTTTGCACTTCCAATTTTTCTTTATTCTTTTTAAGCTCCTCTTCCGCCTGCCTGAGCCTGGTAATGTCACTACTCAGACAAATAAAACCAACAATTGTATTGGCCTCGTCAAAGATTGGAGTTGTGGTTACACATAGCCATTTTTTTAAATTCGGTTCGTAAATTTCCTTTTTTTCAGACAGCGCTGCCACGCCATCAGGCGCGCAACCGGGGAGAAAATTTTCCGCCGCGAAAATTACCTCACGGCATTTCCTGCCAACCAGATCCTTTTCTTCTCTGCCTGTAAAATGAATTAAACTCTTGTTAACTTTTAACAAAGTAAAATCTTTATCCATCAGAAACACCAAATCTTCCAATGTGTCAAACAGTGACGACCACCATCGATTACAATCTATCACCGGCATTTTCTATCCTTTCTTAAGCGTTAGATAAATTTTTTATCGATTCAAGAAGCACAAAGTTATATTGATAATGGTAACATTATGGTTACCACCGTACCTGAACCATCCTTTTTAGTCACAATTCTGATTTTGCCTGCATGCATATCTACTATATTCTGTACGACTGATAACCCTAAACCGGTTCCTCCTTTGTCACGCTTTGTGGTAAAAAATGGGTCGAAAATCCTTTCTAAAACATCTTCGGTAATCCCCGGGCCGGTGTCGCTAATTTCAGCAACAACCACACTATCCCCTAATTGAAAAGTATCTTCTTTTCTACGGCCAACCTCCTCGACAACTTCACTTAACTCCTTAATGTAAGTTTTTACACTGAGTTTGCCTCCATACACCATAGCTTGAACTGCGTTTAGAAAAATATTTACAAATACTTGTTCCATCTTATTCTTATCCGTATTGACGCGAGGAATATTCTCTCCTAATTCCTCGATTATCTCAACTCTATATTTTTTGCATTCATATTTTATCAACCCCAACGCGTTTTTCACTATGAAATTGAAATCTTCCGGCGCTATTTTTAACTCTGACGGCCTCGAGAAATCTAACAGCCCTTTAATGATATCATTAGCTTTTCCAATGGCATCTTTCATTTCCGCCAATGCTCGATGAACGCTATCATCATTATTATCAATTTTTTTTAAAAGGAAATCCACTCCCATAAGTATTATTGATAAAGGATTCTTTACATCATGGGCTATTCCGCCTGCTAATCTACCTATTACTTTTAGCTTTTCTGCCTGGATGAGTTGCGCCTGGGTGCTTTTGAGCTGTTCATATGCTTTTTCCAATTCTTCATTCCTTTGCTTTATCTCTTTATAGAGAAGCACAAAATTACTTTTAGTCTTTTCAAGCCCCCAGACTTGTATTTCCAATTTTTCTTTATTCTTTTTAAGTTCCTCTTCCGCCTGCTTGAGCCTGGTAATGTCACTACTCAGACAAATAAAACCAACAATTGTATTGGCCTCGTCAAAGATTGGAGTTGTGGTTACACATAGCCATTTTTTTAAAT
>JAHIOQ010000072.1 GCA_018895275.1 Candidatus Omnitrophota bacterium | reverse complement strand
GGTCGCCGCCGGTTTCTTTCACCTTATTCAAGATATAGTCGGCGATCTTAATAAAATCTTCTCCCTTATTGATTTTATCCTCCGGAAAAGAGGAAACCGCGACGCTCAGCTTTAACTTCACGGAATGCTCTTTATCGCCGAAATGGTACAATTTGATTACGTCCATAAGCCGCTGCGCGAGGATAAAAGAAATCTCTTTGTTCGCCCCGGGGGTAATAATCACAAACTCCTCGCCGCCGTAACGGATTACCGTATCGTACTTACGCACCATGCCCAGCAGCTGCCCGGCCAGCTGCTTGAGTACCACATCGCCGAACTGATGCCCGTAAACGTCGTTTATGGATTTAAAATAATCAACATCAAGCATAATCACCGCCAGCGGCAGCGCCTGCCGTTTCGCGCGCATGAATTCCGCTTCAATCGCTTCCTCAAAATAACGGTGGTTATATAAACCGGTAAGGGAATCACGCAAGGCCAGCTGCTTTAATCGCATGTTCGCTTTAAGTAGTTCCTTATTCAAGCTCTTGATATCGCGGCCCATTTCCCGGCGTTTAATGATACCGGCGAACATATCGCCGATGATGCGCAGCAAAACGCGCATATCGTCCGTCCACTCCTTTTCTTGCCTCACCGAATCGAATCCGACAAAACCAATAACCTCATTCTGAAAAACCATCGGCACATTAATCAAAGACTGTATGGATTCCCTCTGCCATTCCTTCTTTTCCGCGGCTGCCGATAACGGCAGTCTCTCTACGGAAGGGACATAAACCACCTGCGCTTTTTTTATTCTTTTCACGAACCAGGGAAAACTCTGCAGAAAAATCTTTTTCAACCTTTCTATCTGCGGCTCTATGCCCATAGCGCACCACTCATGCGTATTGTCCATGGTTTTACCGCTGGATGAAAACATGAAAATATAGCTGCGGTCAACCCCGGCAAAACCTCCGATTACGCGCAGGGCATCATTAAGCGCGTCATCGATATGCTGTGAATTCATATTGATAAACTTGTTGGATAAAAACATAATGATTGTCTTTAATTCCGCCTTATACAGCAGCGCCTCTTCCTCCTCTTTCCTAGCGCTTATATCCAGCAGTGTACCGATAATCGCCGGTTTCTCGTCAAACATTATGCGGCTGCCGAGACATTCACAATAAATAATACCGCCGTCCTTACGCAAGCCACGAAAGCTGTAGCGCGCGACCTCAAGCTCTCCTTTAATCCGCAGTTTAATCTGCTTCAAAACCAGCGGCCGGTCCGGCGGATACGTTAACATGGCCGGGCCTATCTTATCGATAACTTCGTCCACGCCATATCCAAACATCTGCGCCAGGGCAGGGTTTATATAGCGAAACTTGCCGTCCTGGATGATATACACGCCGCTTATCGCTCCTTCGCTTAAACTGCGATAAAGCAATTCGCTTTCTCTCAATTGAGCTTCCATTCTTTTGCGTTCCGTGACGTCCTTCATCGCGCAGATAACCCCTTCGGGGTTTCCTCCCATGTCGCGAATAGTCGTAAAGCTCACCTCCACGGAAATTAGGGTATTGTCTTTTTTAAGCAAGACACCATCCGTGTGTCTTATCTGCTTGCTGAGAAGGATATCCTGCATGCTTTCTTTTGCCTTCTTCCTGTATTCCGGCGCGAGAATAGAAAAAAGATTTTTGCCGATAATTTCGTCCAAGCTGCCGTAGCCAAGCATCTTCAGCGCCTCCTGGTTAGCCATGATAACCGCGGCCTTCAGGTCGGTGATTATAATCGCGACGGGACATATTTCCAGCAGGGACCGATAAATCTCTACGTTTTCGCGTAAGGCTGCCTGCGCCTGCCTGCGCCCTTTTTCCGAACTCTCAAGGCCCGTTATCCTTTGCCGCAAGCTGGATACAAGGCTACACAGCTGCTCTTTTGACAAATCATTTACATCCATAACACCTCTGCAAAAAATATCTTGTCTAGGTAGAAAAAAGAAATCGCACCATGATTATATCGTTTTTGATTTGTTTTGGCAAGAAAACAAGACCAATAGGTAAGCACTTCCGTTCGATAATTTATTTTTTAAGGATTAAGCCGTCTTGATTTTAATTAAGCTGTTTTTCATTAAGCATGCGGCTTGCAGCTTATCTCATGCAGCATTTTACCCTGATGCGGTTATTCCTTAAATTTTGCGGCAAGTATTTTCGCGGGCCAATTTCTCTTTCAATACGGCAATAATCCCCGGCTGCAGCAAGAAGCGGGAGATCGATTCCTCAACCGAAAACGCACGTCTCGGCGGCAGTGTCTTTTCCTTCAATTCCCTGGCGATGGTTTCTTTTTCCATCATAAAATCAACGTCGGAAAGCCGCCGCACATTGTCCAGGGTCAAAAGCAGCGTATTTTTTATCCGCGTAATATCATCTTCGGCAATCTCCGGCAAGTGTTCGCTTACGCGCTGTACGTAACGTTCGGCAATCACGGATTTTCTCTGCGCATACCGCGCATCGGGAATCCCGCGCACGCGTTCCAGAAAATCCGCCAGGCGCTCTCCGGAATCATCCTGGCCGATGCGTGCCGCGCCTTTAGGAGGGACAAGGCAGGGCTTAAAATTTTGCAAGGCGAAAAGCTGGCTTTCGTTCAATATTGCCTGAACCGCCTGCGCCTTACTTTTAAGAAAATCTCTATATTCTTTTTGCAGCTTTTTGTTTTGGGTCGTGTTCATATGCACCTGCCGCGCTATATCCGCGGAAACCTCGCCTTTATTTTCGCGCAATTCATCTTTTAGCTCGGACAACGCCCTTTTCTGTAACTCGCAATCGTTTTCAAACCTGGATTCCAGCGTTTTTTTCTTCGCCTGCGCATCCTCTGCCGCGCGAAGAATAAACTCCATCTGTCCGGCCTCGAGGTACAATCCGTTCACCAGATTATACGCCTTTATCTCATCCTGCAGATTAACAAGTTCTTCATCTTGGGCGGGCCGTGCCTGCGCCATGCTGCTGCAGAGGATAATTACCGACGATATCATAAAAATTTTTCTTAACATACCCCATCTCCTTCACCATTGCGCATTCTTTCAAAATTACTTAAGTTTAAATCACCAATAATTAAATTCCAAACACCAAATAATATAATTATCATTAATCAATACTCCTCTGTTGTGTTAGACATGCACGACCTGCTAAAGGTTTACATAGAATCCGGGTTGGATGAAAATATTTCCCTTTAGAAACTTTTATGTTATTATAATTGTGTTGAGGTGATAATATGACTAGCTATGGCTATGGGGTAAGCCCGGAAAAAGAAGCGGCGCTCTCGCGGATGATGGAGCGTTTAGACATTAAGGAATCGGATATCGCGGAGCGGTTTGTGCGTTCCAGCGGCAGCGGCGGACAGCACGTAAACAAGACATCCACCTGCGTTTACCTCAAACACCTGCCTACAGGCATTGAAGTCAAATGCCAGAAAGAGCGTTCGCAGGCATTGAACCGATTTTTTGCCCGCAGAATACTCGCGCAAAAGATCGAACAGTCCATTCTGGGTGCCGAGAGTGCCGCGCGGCAACGCATTGAAAAAATAAGGCGTCAAAAGCGCAAACGCTCAAAACGCGCGAAAGAAAAGATGCTCGCGGAAAAAAAGATACATTCGCAAAAGAAAAGACTGCGCGCATTCCCGCCGGAAGCGGAGCAACTATAAGCCAACTAATCCATTAATCCAAGTATATTCAAAATCTAACCGTAAACCCGATACCAACTAGCGCGCCTAAGGCATCCGCGCCCATATCCTTCCAGTTGAACTCATCATCAATAAACTCCTTTACGGCGCCGACCGCCAGGGTGGTGGCAAATGCCGCGGCCCTTGAGCCGCCTTTTGACCATTCCGTGTTCTTGCGGTAATATTTATAGCTTAGGATACTGATACCGCAGGATACGGTAAAATGCAGCGCCTTATCCGTGCCTCCCCATTCGTCGTCACTGCTGTCGGCAAAGGCAAACACCGGCACGCACATCAGGCACATACTAAAAACCAACAACCCGGCCATGCCTTTTTTAAACTTGGAATAATTCAAACCCCTCTCTCCCTTGTAGCGCGTTTGTCCGCGTTAACTCTTAGAAGCAGTCTTGGCAAAAAAAGAAGAAAATTGCTGTGTAACCTTAAGGCTGTCACATTTAGGACACCGCGGCCTTTTCTCCCCATGCTCCTCTACAGTACACTTTCTCTCAAACTTATTGTTACATTTATCACAGTGGTATTCATAAACAGGCATTTATTCCCCCCTTTTTTCTAGTCTCCGTTATGTAAAGCAGCAAGTAGTAAGAAGATTTTTACTACTTACTGCTATTCTATATCACTTCTGTAAAAATTCAAGCAATTTAATTGCCGGATTCATAGTCGTAACCTTTTGTTCAATTATGTTGAGCATAAAGGAAATTGTATATTGTTTGCGGGCTTTTAGTCAATAGGATTGTAGTGGCGGGGTCTTCCCGCCCGAAAAACAACATCAATGATAACCCTTCCAAACCCGCATTGGAAATGCAATATTACGTAACCATTTGTACGCAAAATCGGGAATATGTTTTTGGTGATATCCTCAATAATGAAATGATATTAAATAAATACGGCGATATCGCAAGAAATTCCTGGCTGGATTTACCAAGCCATCATGAAAACATTGGGTTGGATCAATTCATAATTATGCCAAACCATGTTCATGTTATTATAAATATTGTAGGGGCGATTCACGAATCGCCCGTTATTCACGAATCGTCCGAAATAAATGATTCAAAAAACAATATTGATTTAAAACGGGCAATTCGTCAGACACGGGCAATTCGTGAATTGCCCCTACAAATTCGACGTCGTAATATGTTATTGTCGAAAATGGTTGGATATATTAAAATGCGATCCGCAAAACAAATAAATGCATTACATAATTGCCCGGGCAAATCTGTTTGGCAACGTAATTACCATATAAAATTGATAAAATATTACAAATATTGCCGGAATATTATCCGGGCATAATAATTGATAATTACATCGTCATGCCCAATTACGTCCATGCAATTATAATAATCAAAGAACCCGTAGGGGCGGCTCCCTGTGGCCGCCCGTTAATAAACACATGTTCAAAACCAAATAAATCATCAAATCAAAATAATTTATCATAATAGCGGGTCGGCACAGGGACCGGCCCCTACTTACGGCCTGCGTCATGCTATATTTTTTATTTTTTTATTTTTTTCTCCTTGACAGTGTATGCGTATCATGGTATATTTCAATATTACTATTTTTTCAAAGAGCGAGAACGAGTTATATATAGGAAGAGAATAGACGGTATGAAGACTTTTATGCAAAAACCGAAAGATGTAAAAAGGAAATGGCATCTGGTTGATGCCGATGGAAAAATCCTGGGGAGAGTGGCGACAAAGATAGCCGGTATCCTGCGCGGAAAGACAAAAGCGGAATATACGCCGCATGTTGATATGGGCGATGAAGTTGTGGTTATAAATGCCGCTAAGATACGTGTAACGGGCAAAAAGCTGACCGCGAAGAAATACCAGACTTATTCCGGATATCCGGGAGGGCAGAAATCGTTCAGTCTTGAGCATATGCTCAGTAAAAAACCGGAAGAAGTTATTAAACATGCGGTAAAAGGTATGCTGCCGCATAATTCTTTAGGCAGACAAATACTGAAAAGGCTCAAGGTTTACGGTCAGAGCGAACATCCGCATGCGGCCCAGAATCCGCAAGAGTTGAAGATATAGAATCAATCGCTTTTTTTGATAATTAAATAATAATTTTCATAAGAAGCGGTGAATTTTTCGTGATAATTTTACCGCACTGAACGGTAAAAAGTTTTGGATGTTAAAGAGGAGTGGTATCCCTTGCTTAAACGCCGGGAAAATCTCTTGCGAGATTTCCCTCGGCAAGCTTCGGGATCAATTCGCACAGCAACTTATGTTCGCTTACGCTCCATAAGTTGCGTGCTCATTGAGGAGGGAGTGGTTTGGTAAAAGATACGAGATTTATCGCTACAGGAAGAAGAAAAGAAGCTGTTGCCAGAGTTGAATTAAAACCGGGCAGAGGAGAATTTATCGTTAATAGAAAAGGCCTGGACACTTATTTTGTCCGTGAGGTTTCGCGGATGCTTGTCAGACAACCTTTAATTGCTACTAATCTGCTGAATAAATTTAATGTTTCCGTTAATGTATGCGGCGGCGGCCTTTCCGGACAAGCAGGGGCAATATGTCACGGTATTGCCAGGGCTTTACTTAAATATGATGCCGGTGTTAGAGCGGTATTGAAAAAAGCCCATTTTCTAACGCGTGATCCTCGCATGAAAGAGCGCAAAAAGTACGGTCAAAAGGGTGCTCGTGCGCGCTTCCAGTGGACAAAGCGTTAAGCTTTGTAACATCTTAAGTTACAGTCAAAACTTGAGTTTTGAAGTCGTTTTGCGTCCAATCATGGCATTATGCTGTAACCTTTTTAAATTAAATAAGTTAAGTTTATATTTTTCGTAATGAAGAGTTCTAAGAGCACCAAGTTTGTTGGTGCGCGAAGTTTCTTGTGTTGAGGCAGTTGCGCGAGGTTCTCCGACGAAAAAATGTGTTGACGTATCAGTGGTTTTTGCTTATAATGATATTTCATTTCGTCCGGCTGCAAGATGTCGGGAAAATCTCTGATGATATTTTCCCTCCGCAGCTCGGACATAAATTCGCACATATAATTTATGTCGGCAGTAGCCTCCATAAATTATGTGCTCATTTAGGAGATTTATGTTAAAAGCGGCGATTCTTGGAGCTTCAGGTTATGCGGGAGAGGAATTAATAAAGATTTTGCTACGGCATCCGGAGATCAAGATTTCTTATCTTATGGCGAAAATGGATGAGAGTTGTCCGATCAGTGATCTTTTTCCGTGGCTGGAACATATTCTGGAGATTGAATGCAAAAACGAGATTGATGTTGAGTCGGTGGCTGCGGAGAATGATGTTATATTTTTGGCGCTTCCGCACCGCGTATCCATGGATATCGCGCCTAGTTTTCTTAATTTGGGCAAGCGGGTCATTGATTTCAGCGCGGATTACCGGCTTAAGGATGTTGATGAGTATCAAAAATGGTATGACGTAGAACACAAGAGTAAAGAATTCGTTAAGTACAGTGTGTACGGGCTTTGTGAATTGTACCGCGAAAAGATTAAGGACGCGCAGCTTATTGCCAATCCAGGCTGTTACCCGACAGGAGCAATCTTAACCTGCGCGCCGTTTCTGAAATCCGGGCTTATTGAGCCGGATATTATTATCGACGCGAAATCGGGAAGCAGCGGCGCGGGAAGAACTCCGTCCGTGAAATTGTTGTTTTCCGAGGTTAATGAAAATTTTAAGGCCTACAAGGTATGCAATCACCAGCATACGCCGGAAATTGTTCAGGAGCTGAACGCGGTGTACGGGGCTCCGGTGCATGTGAGTTTTGTGCCGCATCTTGTTCCGATAAACCGCGGTATTTTGAGCACGATTTATATGAGCCTTAAAAAGACAATTTCCGTGTTTGATGCCGTTGACATCTTGAAAAAGTTTTATCATAATGAGCCGTTTGTCCGCGTGCGCAAGGCGGATGTTTATCCGGAGATAAAGGATGTTGTGTGCAGTAATTTCTGTGATATGGGGATTAAAGTCGACCAGAAACGGCTGATCGTGGTTACGGCGATAGATAATCTGGTAAAAGGCGCGGCAGGCCAGGCGGTGCAGAACTGTAATATTATGTTCGGATTTAAAGAGACTACGGGGCTTTTATAATGAAAGAGCTGTTAAACGGAACAATTTCCAGTCCGCTTGGTTTTAAGAGCAATGCAATGCATTGCGGCATAAAAAGAAAAAGGCCGGATGTGGCCTTGATATATTCTATAGTAAAGGCACAGGCCGCCGGGGTGTTTACCGCGAACAAGGTAAAGGCCGCGCCGGTAATTGTCGATATGCAGCAGTTGCGCGGGAATACGGCGCAGGCGATTGTCGTGAACAGCGGTAACGCGAATTGCTGTACGGGAAAAAGAGGAGAAAGAGATGCCTGGAAGGTTGTCGAGGCGGCGGCACGCTGCCTGGATGTTTCCAAGGCAGATGTGCTCGTGGCTTCCACAGGAGTGATTGGTAAGTTTCTGCCGAAAGAGGCAATAATCAAAGCGCTTCCGGAGCTCTCAGCCGGCCTTGGGTTTGATAAGGCACAGGAAACCGCAGGGGCAATAATGACTACGGATAAGTTTTCGAAGCAGACGGCGGTGGAATTTGAGATTAAAGGCAAACGCGTGACGGTTGGCGCCGTCGCCAAGGGCGCGGGGATGATCTGTCCGGATATGGCAACCATGCTTTGTTTTGTGACAACCGATGCCTGCATCAGTGCCAAGGCATTGAAAAAGGCACTGGCCA
This sequence comes from Candidatus Omnitrophota bacterium, assembly GCA_018895275.1. Lineage (GTDB taxonomy): Bacteria > Omnitrophota > Gorgyraeia > B26-G9 > B26-G9 > JAHIOQ01. The sequence goes on along the minus strand of JAHIOQ010000072.1, from coordinate 9,976 downwards.
GCGCGGTGGATGAGTCGTTTAACTGCATAAGTGTTGACGGCGAGATGAGCACGAATGATTCGGTGATTATTTTAGCCAACGGCCTGGCCGCAAATGAATTAATAAAACAGGGTACTCCGGAATGGAATAACTTTACCGCTGCGCTTCAATATGTGTGTCTGAAATTGGCAAAGATGATTGTTGAAGACGGCGAAGGAGCGACGAAGATTATTCAGGTTATGGTGGAAGGAGCCGGAACGAAAAAAGAGGCGTGCCAGGCTGCTGCGCGTATCGCGAATTCTTTGCTGGTTAAGACCATGATTGCCGGTGAAAATCCTAACTGGGGGAGGATTTCCGCATGTGTAGGCGCTTCGGGAGCGCGTTTCGCGGAGAACAAACTGGAGATTTTTCTGCAGAAAAAGGTGGTATATAAGAACGCGATGCCGGCGCTTAAGACGAGCGAGACGCTTATCCGGCTGCTGAAAGAAAAAAATATAAATATCACGGTTAAACTGCATAACGGCACATACAGCCATACGATTTGGGCCAGCGATTTGACCGCGGAATATGTGAAGATTAATACGGAATACAATTAAAGACTCAAGTCCCAAGACGCAAGACTCAAGTTCTTAAAGTCTTGTCTCCGGAGTCATGAGTCTGGAGTCTTGTTCATGATGGAAGAAGCGATAAAAAAGGTAGATATTCTGATCGAGGCGCTGCCTTATATAAAGAAGTTTTACGGTAAGGTGGTTGTCGTTAAGTATGGCGGCAGTGCGGTGGAACATGAGGAATTGAACCATTCCATCCTTGAGGACATTACGTTTATGAATTTGGTGGGGATTCATCCGGTTATTGTCCATGGCGCCGGGCCGTTTATTACGAAAAGAATGAAAGAGGCGGGCGTGGATGTGCGTTTTGTCGACGGCATACGCGTGACGGATAAAAAGACGCTGGAGATAGTCAATGAATCGCTGGGAGAGGTTAACCGGGATATTGTCAGAGAATTAAAAGAGCTGGGAAACGAAGCCAAGGGGTTTATCGGTAAAAACGGAGAAATTATCAGCGCAAAAAAGAAAAATTTCGCGCATGATGCCGGATTTGTCGGAGAAGTTACCGGCTTTGACACAAACCTATTGTTCAGTTTGCTGCGCGCAAAAATTATTCCCGTGGTTGCACCCCTGGGAGTAGGTGGAGATGGCCAGTTGTATAATTTGAACGCGGATACGGTTGCCGCGGAACTTGCCGTGGCCATGGAGGCGGAAAAAATGGTATTGCTGACTAATGTGCGCGGGATAATGAAAGATATCGATGACTCGGATTCTCTGCTTTCCAGCGTGAAACTCGCGGATTTAAATTTATTGCTGCAAAACCGGATTATAAACGGCGGGATGATTCCGAAGGTGGATGCCTGTAGCAGCGCGGCGGAAAGAGGGGTGCATAAGACGCACATTATCGATGCGAAGATTCTGCACGCGCTGCTTATCGAAATATATACGGATAAAGGTATCGGTACGGAAATTATAAAAGGGTAGCTTAAAGAGGATGATAAAACCGTGAAAGCTAAACAAGTAATTGGGTTGTATGATGATTATGTTATGGGTAATTATACGCGAAAGCCTTTGGTTATTGCCAAGGCAAAAGGCAGCAGGGTGTGGTCCAGCGAAGGAAAGGTTTACCTGGATTTTTTCCCCGGATGGGCGGTAAGCGGCCTGGGGCACTGCCATAAACGCGTGGTTAAGGCGATCCAGAGCCAGGCGCAGAAGCTTTTGCATGTTTCGAATAATTATTATAGTGAACCGCAGGCTAAGCTGGCGGAGAAGATTTCGCTTAATTCTTTCGGAGGAAGGGTGTTTTTCTGTAATTCCGGCGCTGAGGCGAATGAGTCGGCGTTTAAACTCTCTCGCGCTTTTGGAAATCCTAAGCGGTATGAAGTTATCACTATGCTGGATTCTTTTCATGGCCGCACGCTTGCCTGTACGGCGGCAACCGGACAGGAAAAATACAAGCGCGGCTTTGAGCCTTTGCCGGAAGGTTTTAAAAGCGTGCCTTTTAATAACCGTGAGGCAGTGTTGAACGCGGTAACGGATAAAACCGCGGCGATTATGCTTGAACTGATTCAGGGCGAAGGCGGAATTAATGTCGCGGACAAGGCATATGTGCGTTTTTTAAGGGAGTTGTGCTTTGAACGGAATATGCTGTTGATTTTTGATGAGGTGCAGACGGGTATGGGAAGAACGGGGAAGATGTTTTGCTACCAGCATTACGCTGTGGAACCGGATATCATGACCCTGGCGAAAAGCCTGGGCGGCGGAATGCCTATTGGAGCGATGGTCGTGCAGAAAAAGATTTCCGGCATACTGTCTCCGGGGATGCATGCTTCGACATTCGGCGGAAGCCCGATTGCGTGTGCCGCGGCGCTGGCAGTGTTTGAGGCGATCGAAAAAGAACAGTTGCTGGTCAATGTGGCGAATATGGGGAATTATCTGCATGATGAGTTTCTGCGCTTGAAATCGCGACATCCGATTATAAAACAGATAAGGGGCGTCGGATTGATGCTCGGTTTGGAGCTGATAGTTAATGCTCCGCGCGCCTATGATTATTGTTTGGCGAACGGCCTGCTTATTAATTGCACGCAGGGCAATACGCTGCGGATCATGCCCGCGTTAACGGTGACGAAAAAAGAAATAGATGAGGCGATAAAAATTTTGGATGATGCCGTGAGCAAGTGTTGAATAATGCGCGCGTATATCACAATATAAGGAAAAATCATGAATAAAGATTTAATTTCCGGGTTTGATCTTGAGCGCAAAGATATTAATGCGATTTTTGATCTTACCGGCAGGTTGAAGAAGAAAAAGGATAATACGATGCTTAAGGGCAAGGTTGTCGGCCTTGTGTTTCAAAAACCGTCGATGCGTACGCGGGTATCGTTTGAAATAGGCGCGCGGCAGCTCGGAGCCCACTGCATGTATCTTGCTCCGCAGGATATTCATCTGGGCAAACGCGAGCCGGTGAAAGACGTAGCCAGGGTGCTTTCCCGTTACCTCGACGCGATTGTGGCCAGGACCTTTTCGCATGAGCATATCATTGAATTGGCAAGCTACGGCGATATGAGCGTTATCAACGGCCTTAGCGACTTGTATCATCCCTGCCAGGCTTTGGCGGATATTTATACGCTTTATGAGCGCACCGGTACGTTTAAAGGCCTGAAGTTTACTTTTGTCGGTGACGGCAATAATGTGGTTAATTCTCTGGCGGCGATTGCGGCTAAAGTTGGTTTGGATTTTACCGTGGCGACTCCGAAAGGCTATGAGCCGGACAAAGATATCTGGCGGCAGGCGCTGAAAATCGCCAGGGAAACCAAGGCAAGGCTTGTGCACACTTATGATGTTAACAACGCGGTTAAGGCGGCGGATGTTATTTATACCGATGTGTGGACGTCTATGGGACAGGAAAAGGAACATAAAAAACGGTTAAAGGCATTTAAAAAATTTCAGGTTACCATGGATATGTTTAAGCATGCGTCTAAAGGGTGTTATTTTATGCATTGCATGCCCGTGCATCGCGGCGAGGAAGTGACGAACGAAGTTGTGGAATCAAAACATTCCATTGTTTTTGACCAGGCGGAAAACAGGCTGCATGTGCAGAAGGCAGTGATGGCGCTACTTTTGCAGGGCAAAAGTAAATGACAAGTTAAAAAATTTAAAACAATAAACAGCTTTTTTTATCGGCTTAATTAACAACGGAGGATAATATGAAGACTCTGTCCCGCTTCGCGATGGGTGTACTGGTGTTTACCCTGGCCATCTTCAGCTTCGGCTTTATCGCCGGAGAAGTGATCATGCAGCAGAAGATCGAAACCATCAAGCAAAAGATACCGAATCAATGGTGGTACGGCGGATGGGACGAAGAGCAGGACCTCCAGAGCATCCTTACCGATAAACAGGCGAACAAAAATCAGAAGGCCCAGGCACAATACTATATCGCCGGCCAACATTACGCCAACCGCGACCACCAAAGAGCTCTTCAGGAATACCGAAAACTTATCAACGACTATCCCAAAGCCTGGCTGGAATGCCAGAAGGCGCAGTTTGAGATCGGCCAGATAGAGTTATACCGTTTAAACGAGCCGGAAACGGCGATCTATGAATATCAGAAGGTAATCGATAACTACCAGGATAGCCATTTAAAGGCATTGGCGCAGATGATGATTGCCCGGGCATACCGCCGGCAGCAGCAATATGATAATGCGCTCCTGGCATACGAAAAGGTCATAGATGCATATCCGGCTTACCGCATGGAAACAACGGAGACCCACCTGGATACCGGAGAGATGCGAATCGAGCAGGCATTCGCCAAAGATATTGACGAAATCGTAAAAAAAGAGCATCTTACCCGGGCGCTGAAGTCATTCCGAAACGCGTACCAGATTTGTCCGTTGGATAATGTTGAGTTTATGGAAAGGTCATTGGACGGGATATGCCGGACATTCCGCTGCCTGGACATGAACCTCACGCGCGCGAATCAATTCATAAAATTCCAGAAATACGGCAGGGCGGGATTGGACGGGGTAGAGGGAACGGAAGATGATTTGAGCAATCCGCTGGAGGAAATAGAATAAAAGAAATTGGATATTGGATTCTGTGAGAGGAGAAAAAACAAATAAATTTTCACACAGAGGGCACAAAGACCACAGAGAAATATTAATAATGAATGAAAAAAATGATTTCTCTTTGTGAACTTTGCGAGAGGAATAAAATAGAAAAAATGAATATTTTATTTTGTTTGTATTTTTGAGAGAACAGGATATTGAGAATGGAACTTATATGAAGCTGATTATAAAACTGTTGATTGTTACGGCGTTCGTGGTGATAATCTCCTGGCAGGTATTAAGCCTGGCAGCGAAGGCACCGTTTGATTATGACAAATATGTGGAAAACGTGGAAAGGCTCGAAGCAAAGCTGGCCGCGGCCTCAGAGCCGGAAGCGAATCTATTATTGATAAGCGCGGATGAAGAGGATAAACAAAAGGGCAGAGATATTATTAAAAATATGATCGAAGGATATAAAAAATTAGAACATAATAAAGAATTGAGACAAAAAGTAAAAGAAGAACAAGTAAAATTAAATTACAGAATAGGAAAAAACGAAGAAGCGATAAGGACAGCGAAGGAAGTGTTGGTAGAATACCCGAAAAGTGAGCCGGCTTCTATCATACTTGTTGAATGTAAAAAGATGAAGGCAGATGAATTTATCAGCAGAGGAAAGTTTGAAGAAGCGGTATTGGAATACAAAGAACTTTTAGGGTATTCGTTGTGTGAACCATGTGAGAATTATGTTACTTATTTAATGGGCGAAGGATATATAATGCATGGGCAAATAGATAACGCGCGGATATGTTATAGCAATATAATAGGAAACGATTCTCATTCTTATTGGGGTAAACGATTAAAAGATGAATTAAGAAAGATGAGAAACAGATAGATGAAAGAAGAAAGAGGTTTAATAATAATAACAGTTGTAGTATTATTAAGTTGTTTTTTTAATATTAATAAATCGTATGGCTGCTTGAGTGTGGATGTAAACGCAGAACCTATTGCTTTGCCGGCGGATGGGGCATCTACAGCAAGGATAGATATATTTGTATATGACTGGAGATATAATCCCGTTATTCCGCAGGTAGGAGAGCCGTTAAGTATAAATATCGTGTATGGGGCAGGCAGTTTATCCGCACATCAGGCGATTACGGATAGCGCGGGGAGGGCCTCGGTAATATATACGGCAGCTTCAAATCCAAGTTCAGCTGTAATCGAGGTATGGACACAAGGATTTATGAGCTATAGAGGGGCGGAGTGGATAGTGAGTTATAAAGTAGATTTTTTAAAGAAGGGAACAGGGGAAGAAATTTCTGCCGTGTATGTAGCTAGCGATGGGGACATAAATACCACGTTAACGGGAGAGGAAGCGGAATTTGATATACGCGTAGAGCCGGCACAATTTCGTAAGACGTTTAATGTGTTTAAGGATGTAGATTTAGATGTAGAATACAGGTTAGAAACGACAGAAGCAAAGATAGAGCCGGCGATCGGGCATGGTTTGGTAACGGCAAAGATCACAGGAGAAGGCCAGCCGACAGCAGCGGAATTAAAGGTGATATTAGACCGCGCTTATTATTATGATGGGACAGAGTCTATAGAGTTGGCTGCGTTACCGGTTTATGTGGTGAAGGTGGAGTTTTTTGAGCATGGAACAACCAATGAAATTAGTGAAGCACATGTTGGCACAGACGGTGATTCAGCCACAACGAAAGACGGTGAAAATAAGGAGATTGATGTTAAGATTACACCGAGTGATGTAACTGTTGATTTTAGTCTTGACAATACAGAAGTAGATATCACTCCTATAAGTGGCAACGGGACAACAATAGTAACGATAATCGGTAAAGGCAATGGAACTAAAGATTCAAAAATAAAGGTAAAGAAAGGAGATATTGAGTTAAATTTTTTAGATGTATGTTTGCATCGACCAAGTAGTCTTGATTATGTTAATTCTACTCCAGTGTCACCATCAGTGAATTACGTAGGAGAGGGGAGAGAATATTATTACGATGTGTATGATGTTCGAGGGCGCATAATTCCATTAGAAGGATTTAATATATATGAAAGGTTGCATATAGATAAAAATGAGGATGGTAAAGGTGGATATTTTAAATCGAATATTACAAATATATTACATTTAGAAGGCACCCCTCTCCCTGGCATAGTGTTACCAGACGTTGAGTTTTTGGCTGATAACGTTCATTTGTTTATCGAAGAAGGCACTTCGACCATTGATTTAACTACGGATGCTATTATGCAATGGCATAACAGTTTTTATATGATGGATATTTATTTACAGGGTTCTACTTATCAATACACTTGGACGACAGAAATAGTTGGGGATATTGTTGTCGATTTAGATATGCAAAGATTGTGGCTGAATGATTCTCAAAAAGTAACAGCAGTAGATGATGACATAGATTAGTCATAGGAGAAATGTTAATGAAAAACATAATTATTATAATCGGCATTGGCTTCGTAATCATAATGCAAATATTTTGCTTCTCTCAAAATGCAAGCGCAGAAGTTGAAAATGTTAAAGTTGGACATGGGATATCTGTGACCAAAGCGACTTTAGAAACCAGATCTGTGGCCGAAGTCATTAGAAAGATGCAAGAAATAGATGAAGGTTTAACAGATTCAACTTTAGAAAAATTTTTTCCAGAACAAATAAATCACGTTAATGCTTTAAAAATAATTCTTGGGGACGAAAATCATTCTTTGAAACGGCGTTTGCTTGCTGCAAAATTATTAGGTGAACTGAGTTCTGTTGATGTGACCGATGTTTTAGTTGATAACCTCGTGATGGGAGTTAAAAAAGCTGAGGAATTTCGCAACCTGAATGAAAATAATTTTCCCGCTGGTTTTGCGTTAATTCAAATAGGGATTCCGTCACGGGTGCATTTATTGAATAGAATAAAGATAGCTGATGATGAAGAAATAATTCGTCTATGCGTGTTTGTGTTGATGAAGATCGAAGATAAAGACGTGGCGAGATTTATTCTTGAACGTGAGATAGGAAAAGAAACAGGTGCTTCGCAGAGAGAGAAATTAGAAAAAGCATTATCTTATCTTAACTAAAGCTGTTGCCGGAGAGAATTTCCAGCGCAGGAGGAGAAACCGGCTAAGTAAACGCCACGTTAAGTGTTACGCTTAGTTACGGAGGCGGTAGCTTGATAATTTCCGACGGTTATATAACCTTGCGGTTGTCATTTTAACAAGGGGATTGAGAAAAGATATATAAGGATAGGTATATTCTGTTTGCTGGCTTTGAATATCGCGATACTTATTTTAATGAAAAATAAGGTGAAGAAATAAATATCAAAATCAAAATAAATGAAGTGGAGAGTTGATATGAAGAAAGTTGTTTTGGCTTATTCCGGCGGATTGGATACTTCCTGCTGCGTGAAATGGCTTCAGGATAAAGGCTTTGAAGTGATATGTTTCAGTGCTGATTTAGGGAGTGAATTTTCTCCGCAGGAGTTAAGAAAGAAGGCCAGGGCCGGCGGGGTTGCCAGGATATACGTGGAAGACCTGCGCGAGGAATTTGCCCGGGATTATATTTTGCCGTCGTTAAAAGCGAATGCCGTGTACGAATCGAAGTATGTTTTATCCACGGCTTTGGGCCGGCCTTTGATCGCGAAATATCTGGTTGATATTGCCCATAAAGAACAGGCGGAGTATGTTGCCCATGGGTGTACCGGCAAAGGAAATGACCAGGTCCGGATTGATACGACGGTGAAGATTTTAGGCCCGAAATTGAAAATAATTGCTCCGGTGAGAGAATGGGAGCTTACGTCAAGGGAATCGGAAATTGAATATGCCCGGAATAAAAATATCCCTATTTCCGCAACTAAGGATAAAATTTACAGTATTGACCAAAACATATGGGGAATCAGTATCGAAGGCGGCATGATGGAGGATTTAAATAATGCCCCGGATGAAGCGGCTTATGTTTTAACGAAACATATTGACAAAACTCCGGACAAGGCCGATTATGCGGAACTGGAATTTGAGCAGGGGGTTCCGGTAAAAGTTAACGGAAAGAAGAAAAAGTTTTTAGCGATAATTGAATTATTAAATGAACTGGGCGGAAAGCATTGTATCGGAAGAACGGACCTGGTTGAGGATAGGACCGTGGGTATTAAATCGCGGGAGGTTTATGAGGCTCCGGCGGCCTGGATATTGATTCGCGCGCATCAGGAGCTGGAGAGTGTGGTCTTAGATAAAGATACGCTAGGTTTTAAGGAAATCGCAGGGTTAAAGTACGCACAGCTCGTTTATCAAGGATTGTGGTTTAGCCGGCTGCGCAGAAGCCTGGATGCGTTTATGCTTTTAACTCAGGAAAAAGTGACCGGGACGATAAAATTAAAGCTGTATAAGGGCAATATCAGCGTTGTTTCCAGAAAATCGCAGTATTCGCTTTATAAAAAAGATTTGGCGACTTACGGCGAAAAAGACCAATTTAACCGGGAAGACGCCAAAGGTTTCATAGAAATATTTTCTTTGCCGTATCGGGAGAGATAAAATTTCCGGTTGGCAACCGTTAGTATTACTAACCGTTACTAACCGTTACTAACCGTTACTAACCGTTACTAACCGTTACTAACCGTTACTAACCGTTGGTAACTGATAGTAACTGAACAAACAGAGGTATTGCTCATGTCTAAAAAACTGTGGGGCGGAAGGTTCAAGGGCAGGATCGATGCCGATTTTGAGGCGTTTTCAAGGTCCATACACTATGATTATAAACTGGCGCGGATTGATGTGTTTCATTCGATTATCCATACCTTTGCCTTAAGCGGCAGCAAAATATTGACAAAGAAAGAGACGAAGACGATTATCGATGCCCTGAACGCTATCTTGAAGGATATTGATGACGGGGTGTTTAAGGCGAATCCTGATTCGGAAGATATCCATACGGATATCCATAACCGGCTGGAAAAAAAGATCGGGAACCTGGCGGCAAAGGTGCATACGATGCGTTCGCGCAATGATCAGATTGTGTTTAATGAAAAATTTTATTGTCTGGACGAGGCCCTGAATATACGCGAGAAATTAAGCGCAGTGATTGAAAGCCTGGTTTCTCTCATGAAAAAATACGCCGGTCAGGCCTTTGTCGGATATACGCATACGCAGCGGGCGCAGGTGATTCTTTTCAGCGATTACGTTGCCGCTTACGGGCATATGCTCGGCCGCGATTATCAGCGCTTAAAGCGGTTTTACGATTCGGTGATTCCTTATATCGGAGCCGGAGCTTTAGCCGGGAGCTCTCTGGATCGCAAAGAATACGATAAAGCAATCGATACCTTTTTTGAATTTGACCTTACGCTGAAAAAGCCTAAGACCGTGGAGAGTTCTCTGGATAATGTCAGCGATCGTGATTTTATGATGGAATTT
>JAHIOQ010000071.1 GCA_018895275.1 Candidatus Omnitrophota bacterium | reverse complement strand
CCCTCCTCCGCTGCGAATCAATCCTCCTCCTTCATAATTCGTTTTTTCTCCTATTCCTTCTTTTATAAATTCCGTGTATCTTTTTTTCGCTTCTGTTTCTTTTTTTCCAAAATATAACAATACTTCTTCTTTACTGATTATTTCCCCATCTTTACCTTTTTCTACAATTTCTCGGTGCCCTGTCCATCTATAATCCTCTAACTTTTCCAGACATATACTTCCCGCCTTAACCGGATTTAGATGAATATACCTGATCAACGGTAGCAGATACTCATCTTTTTCGCATAATATCGATTTGTATCTGTTCTGAAATAAATGTCCCGTCCTATTATTGACCCTGTTGTAATATATCGCATATCCGGTCAAAACCCTCCTCATGAATTCCGATAACATGATGCAACGCTCCCGGATAATCTATTCTCGCTTGTCGTGGCATGATCTTATTTTATCAATCCTTTTTCTCTTTTTCAACTGTAAAGTTAATGAGGTTAACTACGTATGTCCCCTACTACCCTCCTACCTCCCAATGCCCGCCCTTGTCCGGGCCGACTCGACGAAGCAAACCCTTCTTCTGCATCTTGGCTAAATGATACTTTACGCCTTCCCCGGTCAGGCCGATGATCCCTGCCAGTTCTTTTCTGGTAACGGTGGGGTTTTTCTTGATTTCTTCAACGATCTTCTGGGTAGTTTTCTGGGTAGTTTTCTGGGTAGTTTTCTCCACCTTTTGAGGGGTAGGTTCGACTTCCGACCGGTAAAACGTCACCTGAAAACCGGTAGACACTTTCTCAAACGCAACCTTCACGCCCGCGGCATCGCATTCTTCCTTGATGCGCCGCAATCCTGACCCCCACCGCTCAATATCCTTAGCCAGATAAAAAGCTTCCGCAATCAGTGGATTTCTGGGATAGCTTTTACCGCGGCCTGCGATGAACTCATCCGGATCATGGTCAAAAGGAAACTGCCCGGGATTATAAATTTCTATCCGATCCCGATATATAGCGATTTCATTGCTTTTGGGGTTATTAAAATCCCGGTGACAAAGTGAATTAATAACAGCTTCCTTCATAGCACGTACGGGAATTTCCGGAATCTCAACTCTCGTGCTGCCGGAAAGATCAGCCCGCCAGTTGATATGTTCATTGACGTAAACTTCGCATCGTTCGATCAAGCTAAAAAGAGGGCCTTTAAAACTTTGGATATCAAGAAATGTCATTTTATCTTTTCCGGCAAAAACAGCCGCTTGAACTTCTACGCCGCTATCTTCACAAAAAAGTGCCCGCCCCGCGTTGACCATTTTTTTGCCCTTGATCAAATGAATTTTATTAAGAACATTTCGAGCTGAATCATAGGCATATGCAATACGCCCGGCTTTCCGGCCTTTCTCAACAAATTTCGTAACTACTCAGCATAATTATTAATTAAACAAATCAACTCACATCGCAAATTTCGGGAGTTCTCCCTTGAAAAGCAATTCCATGGCTTGACTCGAAGTGACTCCCTGTTTTCGGCATGTTGATAGATATCCCCTTACGCGGCAAAATATTTTAGCTCCTATCATGCTTCTAAAACAACCAGATATTTTCTGCTGTACTTTTGTCATTCGAATATCATTTTCTCCCTGGTTATTTGTAAAGGGGACTTTTTCATTACTCATAAAGCGCAAAACATCTTCTTGGTAGTTAATTAACCGCTCCAGAAGGTTCCTTGCTTTACTCCGTTTTAATCGACCTCGTTTTCGTCGCCGGATTTTTTCTTCTGGCGCAGGACATTCTATTTCTGCTTTTTTGAGAATATCACGATATCCTTTCCAATATTCATTAGATTCATGCCCCTCGAGCTTTCCAGATGAATTAGACACAGCTCGATGAACTTTTTCCAAAAAATCTTTCATCTCTTTTGCCCAAGACTGTTTATCATGTTCCCAAGCTCTCTCAAGTTCTCTGAGATGATGGGCATTGCACAGAGAATGCAGACATTTTGTATAACAAAAATATGGTTTCCAATGATCATGGCACAGGATGCCTTTAAACAAGGGCAATATACCAGCAAAGTCGGTAGCTTCATTCCCTCTCTTCTCATGAGCGAAAAAATGTGTCCATGAAATGTTCGACGCACAATGCAGCCAATTTCTATCGCCATTGACATTGACACTTGTCTCATCTACATGCAGTATTTCTGAGTCAATGAGTTTGTTTTTTATGATTTCTTCAAAACCCTCCAGCCGAACATAAGCTTCCTGATTAAAATTAAAAAGTGTCCCTTCACTCAGAGGGATATCAAGTTGCGCTGAAAAATACTCCTGTATCCGTCGGTAGGGAAGCAACTGATATTGAGACATATACACCGCATGGGCTTTGACCTTATCTCCGTATTGTACAGCCTGCGTCACGCCTTCCGGAAAAGACGCTACAAATTGACGTCCCGTTTTTTTATCTTCTAATATCTGTGCCTGATATTCAGTTACAATCCGGAAAATATTAATATCAAAAACTTGTCTTTTTTCAACCCCACATTCTTTATACTCTCCCGCCGGAATTGTTCTGCGATCAATTTCTATTTTCTCTACATTGTCAGGCTTTTCAATTTGTTCAAGTGTTGTTCCTTTGTGCCCTTTTTGGCCGCCGGACTTCTTGTCCGATTTTGCCCTACGATTCTTCTTGCGATTTGGATCACTTGAGGGCGGCTTGCTACTATTGCGACTGTTCAATCCTAATCGATCACTCAACAATTTAACAACCGCAATCAAAAGCGTTATTGTTGTCTTTAGCACAACCGATATCTTCTCTTTTTCAAGAAGCTCACCAGCCTTATTTAGAATCGCATCTATATCGTTTGTATTAAGTTTCACTAAAAACCTTTGGTTATCTATTGTTTGATATAACTATTATACCATCGGTTTTTAGATCGCTATTTTCCTTTCTATAAGCTCCTATAAGCAGTTATTATTCTGTTCGTGGAGAACCTCCATTGCCTGCTATTTCATGCCCTCCAGGAAGCTCATATGTCCAATACCCACTCCTTAAAAAGCATTTAGCTCATTAATGTAAAATGTTGAATTTTACACAAATATCCTGTCAAGCTTTTTTTTAAGTTTTTTCTTTATTTACATGCTGAGTAGTTACCAAATTTCTTAACTGCCGCGGCGCTAACCTTGGACAATGAAAATTCAGAAACCTCGGCTCCCCACGAATAGGCATAGTTATTTTTCTTTTCAACCAGATGTCTTAGTTCATCCACCGACAGCTTCTTATCTTCCTCTCCCATGCGTAAATAATACCGCCCACGGGCTGAATATACAGCGTCATGGCCGCTGATATTAACAACAATACAATTTTTCCCGCTGATCTTCTTTATTTGAATATCCGAAAAGACTTTAGGCTCAATCCAGTCGCTTATGGCTTTTGAAATATCCCTTAGCGTTGACTTGCCAATTTGCTGGCCCAAGACCGCGCCGGCATCATCGATGCCGAAATAAACTGTCGCCTTGCTATGCTTATTCAGTATAGCTCCGATGGAAATTATCGCTTCTTTTAGTTCTGACGTTGATTTCTTTAGTTCAACGGTTTCGCTTTCTTTGAACCTCATGCATAGTCCTCTTTTGCCGATTTATACGGTCAATCTTATTTACAAAAAGGGTATAAAATATTATAATATAAAAGGTTTCCCATTACCAGACAAAATTCCGACAGAAGCCGACAGAAGGCAAAACTTAAAATGGCGCATTCAGATAATTTCAAAATGGTTGTTGAAACAATCGAAATTGAACGAAACAATGCTGACTCAAGCGGTATTATCGAACTTCGACAGACCAAAGAAAATAAACTCAATACAGTTCCAATCGAGCAGATAAGAAACATCCTGCAGGATTTAGACTTTGGAGCCCAGGTAATTACGGTTGTCAAAGAAAACAGGCCAAACAAAGAAGAACCTTGGCCACAGCTTTGGGATCCCCGAAAACTCCACGAAACGATCTTTAATTCCGGCATCTCCTTTACTGTTGACAAAAGTTTAGGGTCCATCAAAACATCAATATGTAATCTTCTCCGCCAATCCCGTAAACATTTCTACCATAATTCTATCCGCCACAAAGCACGGCGGATAATCTTCGCTTCTACATCGCTCAAATTAAAAAACGCCTGAGAATTCCTTCCCCGGCGCGCATATGACATAATTTTTATCCGGACATTTCATGTTGTGCATGAAATATGCGTCCTATAGCAGCATTCTATACAAAAACACCTTGTTTTTCAACTGGTTTTTTATTTGTTTTGTAACGGCAGATTTGAACGACCCGCGACAATGGGTAAATTATTTTTTCTGTTTTTATTAGCGGACAGGGCAGTGCCTGCTGCGCACCCCTCCTTCGTCGGGGCTGTCCCTACAGGATTATTTATAATTATTATTCCATCTGAATGATCCGGCATGATTATGAATTTATCTAATTAAATATTTGGCAATCGTCCTTCGTCGTCTTGCATTCCTGCGTCCTGCAGCCTGTGGCTTGCGTCCCTCGTCCCTCGGTCATTTTCCCCCGCCCCTACGATATTTATAATTCCATGAATATGATTGGGCATGATTATATATTCGTCCAATTTTACATTATTTCGTAAACGTTGGGTATTTTCCCATTCTTCCTTTACAATTTTACCATAACAAAAAACTCAGTTGCCGGAGCCGTGCCGGCTTTTTCGACGCGGGTTACGGTCAACTGTAGTGACTGGTTATCTGTTTTTGTTTTAATTTTATACCAATCAATTGCAAATGTAAATATTTCATTTGTCCTGTAGGGTTCCCCGCATCGCGGGACAGGCAGGCCTGCCTGAACCTTTATAGAATAATGTTTAATATTATTTTCGTCCTGACCCCATGTAAACGGACTATTTATAATGTGTGTACGGATGTTATTTAACGATTCTTCAATACGGATAATGTGGTTATGAAATGATTTTTGCCATTTGAAGGTATTGTTATTTATTCGATTAATTTGTTTGGTGACTGTTGATTTATATGATCCAATTATAACCGATAAATTATTTAATTTCTGGTATTTATTAAAGGAACGGGCAGGCCCGTTCCCTACGGGATTTGGTTATGTGATTTATTTATAATATCAGAAAATACATATTATGTATAATATGGGAATTTTGGCAAAAAGCCATAAATTTTCGCCCCTCGTCTTGCGTCTTGTGTCTTGCAGCCTGCGTCCTCTGTCCTGCCTACTGCCTACTTTTTTTCCATGAACCATGAGCCATCAGCCATGAGCTATTTTGCCTGCGTCCCGTAGATTTTTACGACCGTTTAGGAATTTCGGAAATACGCTCAAAGCCTTTCCAATCATACTCGTAGGTCTTTTTCTTTTTAGGCTTAAAAATCAGCATGGTATCGGTAAAAAGGAGAAAGATACTCGGGACAATAAACAAGGTTAATAAAGTCGATACCGATAATCCTCCTAATACGGTTATTGCCAGCGGCGCCCATAATCCGGCGCCTTCCGTGCGGTCCAACGCCATCGGCAAGAGCCCGAAAAGCGTGGTAAACGTGGTCATCATAATCGGCCGCAGCCGGTCCACTCCGGCAAGAATCGCCGCCTTGAATCTATTCACATTTCTTTCCCGCGTAAAATAATTGATTCTATCCACGAGAATAATCGCGTTGTTGACGACAATCCCCGCGAGCATGACGATACCGATAAACACGGACACGCTCTTAGGCTTATGAAACGCCCATAACGCCGCGGTTACGCCGATTAAAGACAGGGGCACGGAAGAAAGGATAACCAGGGGCTGGATGAAAGAAGCGAACAGCGAAGCCAGCACCATATAAATCAAGGCCAGCGTAACCCAGATAACGAATATCAGCTCTTCCTTTCCTTTCAGCATTTTTTCATAATCGCCGCCAAAGCGGTAATAATAATTTTTCGGTAATTTCATGTCCTTTAATGCTTCTTTTACGATCTCTACGGATTTGTTTAAATCATATTTACCCATCGTCGCGCTGACTTCAATCATTCTTTGTTTATTCTTGCGCCAGATTTCCGTAGGGCCTTCTCCCGGCCTAAAATCCGCCACCTGCTCAAAATAAACGCGTTCGCCTTCCTCGGTTACCAGGGTTAATTTATGCACGTCGTCAAAGGTCTTGCGGTCTTCCCGCCTGAGGCGCACGATGGTTTCCACTTCTTTGGCTTCGGAATGGAAACGCGTGGCCACCAGGCCGCGCATCTTGGCATGAACGGCATCGGAAATGTGCGAAACGGTAAGCCCCCATTTCGCCGCTTTTCCTTTGTCTACCACCGCCAGCAATTCCGGGCGTTTTTCTCTCATGCGTATTTTCACGTCGACAAAGCCGGGTATGCCTCCGATTGTTTTGGAAATATTAGAGGCAATTTCCCGCAGCGTATTATAGTCATAGCCGTAAATTTCTACATGCAGTTCTTTCGCCGCCATACTCTGCGGCTCTTCGAAATAAATAAAGGCGTTAGGCACCTCCTTTACTTTTTCTCTAAGCTCATCAATGATTTCCTTGTTTGATCGCTCGCGCTGCGCGAGCGGAACCAGCTTCACGAATACGCGGTTTGACCACGGCTTAATCCGGCTGGATACGGTCTTTATTTCCGCTACCTCGGCGAGAATCGCTTCCACCTGCTTTACCACCTCATCGGAAACATCCAGCTTCGCGCCGGTCGGCAATTCGATAAAAACAGTAAACTCGTTTTCCTCGGTTTTGCCCAAAAATTCCATGCCCAGTTTTTCCGTAAACGCGTAAAAGGCAATCCCGAAAATACAAAAAACGGCAATAACCAGATATAGACGAAAACGCAGCGCTCTTCCCAGGAGACGCCGGTAAAATCTCTGCAGGGTATGGACCATTCTCGCGGCATTTGTCTGTTTTTTAAGCTTGCTCTTTTTTTTCTCTACCTCGTAAAACCAATCCATTTTTTTATCCGGAACCTCTTCTGCTTCCGTCTTTGACTCATTACGCTTCTTACCCAGCCGCGAAGACAAAAGCGGGACTATCGTAACCGCAACGATCAAACTGGCCAATAGCGCATATACGATCGTCATTGCCAGGCCTTCGTAGAGAAGCCGGATTTCCTTATTCACGAAAATAAACGGCAGAAAAACAATTACCGTCGTTAACGTCGAGGCAAATATCGCCAGCCACATCTCTTCCGCCCCGGTACACGCGGCCTCGACCCTGTCGAGGCCGCGTGACCTTTTCTTGGAAATATTATCAAGCACAACTATGGCATTATCAACGAGCATGCCGCTGCCCAGGGCCAGGCCGCTGAGCGTCATTACGTTTAAAGTCAACTTTTGGAAAAACATCAGGATAAAGGTAAAGATTATTGCCGTAGGGATTGCCAGGGCAATCGTAATCGTCGAGCCGATATCCCTTAAAAACATCCACAAAACGAATACCGCGAGAAAAGCTCCGAACAATAGAGAGCTTTGAACGTCTTTAATCGCTTTACGGATAAAATCACCCTGATTATAAACCGGGATTATGCGGATACCCTTCTGGGAGAGCTCTTCGTCGTCCTTAAATTGGTCAATCTCCTTCAGCAGAGCATCCGTCATCCTCAGGGTATTGGCCATACTTTCTTTTTGTATATAGATGGAAACCGTCGGCGCCAGGTTTGTCCGCGCATAGCTGGTTGCTTCCAGATATGAATCTTTTACTTTCGCGAGATCTTTCAAACGGATAATCGTACCGCCCTGGGTAGCCGCGATCCCGATATTCTCGATATCCTCGACAGTCGCAAACTCTCCGATTATTCTCGCCAGAAACTTATCTTTTGTGCGCTCGATATCCCCGGCTAATAAATTGAGGTTGTTTGCGCCCAATACGTTTATTACCTTATTGATCGGCATATTGTAGGCATCCAGCTTTTTTTGAATAATTTCCACCAGAATCTTACGTTCCCGCCTGCCGCCGATTTCGATATCGGCAACGCCGTTGATACGTTCCAAACGGGTTTTCAGGGATTCATCGACTATTTTGCCGAGCATTTCCGGGGTATAGCGCTTTCCTCCGGTCATTGCCAGAATCATGATCGGAACGTCCGAATACTCATATTTAGCGATAACCGGTTTTTCGATTTCCTCCGGCAATTCATTTTTGACGCGGGCAAACTTTTCTCTTACTTCCAGGGCGGCAAAGTCCATATTCGTTCCCGGCTCAAACTTTATAACAATTGTCGCGCTTGCCTCTTCGGAAGTAGATTCGATGCTTTTGATATGGCTGGCTGAGGATACGGCCTCTTCAATCGGACGCGTAATCCGCTCTTCAATTTCTACCGGAGGTATACCGCCGCGGACATTAATAAAAATGGTAACATTACCAAAACTCGTATTCGGCATCAATTCCACGGGAAGATTAGATAAGGAAGCAAAACCGAGGATTAAAGCCCCGCAAAAAATCATAAAAATCGTTACCGGCTTGTTAATTGAATATCTGGGAAGACTCATCTTAGAACTTTGCCTCCGGCTTCAGCATATACTCCCTGTGCGGGCCCTCTCCTGAAACCCATAATAATCCTTTTACCACCATATCTTCCAATTCCCGGTCTGCGATCGGAAGCGGGACCTTAAATTTAACTACATATTCAAGGCGGGTAAGCCTGCCGCTTTGCCGGATATCATCAAGCGCTTCAATCTGGCGCTGCGTTAATTCTTTGGTTATATCCGTAAAAACCGGCGTTTTGTCTTTCTCGTCTTTTCCCTGTTCCGGATAAGGTTCGGATTCCTCTCCCTGCTTCCCGGCATCCATGGCCTTTCTTTTCTTTGCGGATGCAGACAACCCGGCTTTCCCCGCAGGCCCGACATCTATCTCGTCAATAATCGCCTTTTTCGTTTTAAGCAAAACAATATCTTCCTCCGGAGCCGAAGCTGTTTTTAATAACCGCATAAATGCCTCTTTTATCGACTCCATAATGATATAAATACAAGGTACCACAAACAGGGTCAAAAATGCCGAAGTTACCAGCCCGCCCATAACCGTCCTGGCCATCGGCGCCCTTAATTCCGCTCCTTCGCCTACCGCGAAAGCCAAAGGCAATAATCCAAAAATCGTCGTCAGAGATGTCATCAGTATCGGACGCGCTCTCACCTTGCTCGACTGGATCGCCGCCTCGAAAATGCCTAATCCCTGCTTGCGCGCAATATTAATAAAATCTATCAAAAGAATACCGTTATTGACAACGATACCGCCCAGCATTATAAACCCTAAAACAACAACCACGCTTAAAGGCGTATGCGTTGAATAAAGCATCCAGCTGACGCCGATAAGCGAGAGCGGTACGGTGAACATAATAATCAAAGGCTGTATCAATGATTCGAATTCGGAAGCCATAATCATATAAACGAGAATCAACGCCAAAAGCAAGGCAAACTTTAGGCTTTTGAACGATTCCTCCATCTCCTTGTTTTCTCCGCCGATTTCTATATCGTAATTCTGCGGCAGCTCCTGCTTGATGTTTTCGACTGTCTTTTTTACGTCATCGACAATATCGTTCAAGGCACGGTTATAAATATTCGCGCTGACAAAAATAACCCGCTGCTTATTCTCCCGCTTGATTTCCGTCGGCCCCAGGCCTCTGGATAAATATGCCACCTGTTCCAGGAAAAGGCTCACGCCCAACGGCGAAAAAATAAAAAGCTTACTGATTTTATTGAAATCCTCACGGTCTTCTTTTCTCAGCCGGACGCGGATATCGATTTCCCGGCCTTCTTCCTTGAATTTCGAAGCAACGTAGCCGCGGATTGCCGCCTGGGCAACCGCAGCCACCTGATTCACCGTAAGCTGATATAAGGATGCCCTGTCCTTACGTATATTTATTTTTACTTCCGGGCTGGGAGGGCTTAAGCTGTTTTTAATACCATACACCCCCTCCACCTTTCCCAGTTGATTTTCAACTTCCTTCGCCGCGGGAATAAGAATATTCTCCAAATCAAATCCCCTTAATATAATAACCAGCGGCGCGCTTCCGGCAAATACCGATTTAAAAACACTTTCCTGTAATATATAGTCTAAGTTAGCGTTTTCCAGCTCAATGTTCTCCAGGCTATCTTTTAGTTTTTGGATAAATTCCGCAGTGGAAATGTCCCGTTCATAGTCTGTCGGCTGCGCTTCCCGGAAAATATTCATTATGCCTTTAGGCGGCCTCGAATGGAGGTTAATGATGATATTCGCCTGGTTTGTCCCCAGGACTTCAACGGAACCGGCCATTTTTGATTCTTTACTTGAGCCGATATTAACCGTAACATCCCGGACAACCGGAAAACTCAGAATTCTATCTTCTATCTTTTGTATTACCAGATTCGTTGCCTCTAAATTACTGCCGGCAGGCATGTTTACTTTTATCATAAACTGGCGCTGGTCCAATTTCGGCATAAATTCCTGGTCGAGAGATAAAAGCAATTTAAGGCTCAATCCGGCAACCGCCAATGTGCTTAAAATAATCGCGATAACCACCAAATAAGGGATCGGCCCTTTAAATTTTCCTTCCTTATCCTGCTGCTGTTTTCGCTCGGCAATTATCTTTTCTTCGTCCAAAACAATATTTATTTTCTTTGCTCTGCCTCTGGACATAAACATCGGGGTTAGGCTCATAGCGGTAATCACGGAAGCAACGAGCGAAAAGGTTACCGTCAACGCCAGTTCCTTAAACAACTGTCCCGCTATTCCAACAACAAATACCAGCGGAAAAAAAACCGCTACCGTAGTCAATGTGGAACCGACGACCGCGCTGAAAACTTCGTTGGAGGCATCTATTGCCGCTATTTTCGGGTCGTCTTTAACCTGGCGGTGCCGATAGATGTTTTCAATTACAACAATTCCATTATCGACAAGCATACCGACGCCTAATGCCAAGCCGCCGAGTGACATCATATTCAAAGACAGCTTGCTGAAAAACATCAGAATAAGCGTGAACAGTATGCAAATCGGGATCCCGACCGTAACCACAAAGGCGCTGCGGAGATTCCTCAAGAATATCAAAAGGATAAAAAAGGCAAGTATGCCTCCCTGCAACGCATTATCCCTTAATTCATTAATCGACCGGCTGATAAACACGGATTGGTCATAAACAACCTTAATTGCCACGTCATCCGGCAAAGTCTCCCGAAGAATTTTCAATTTTTCATAAATAATCTTATTAACCGCCAGCGTATTGCTGTCCGCCTGGCGCTGCACGCTTAAAGAAACGTTATCCAACCCGTTATAACGGGAAATACTCGCCCGATCCTTCAGGGTATCTTTTACCATCCCTAATTCCCGGATATAGATTACCTTTTTTTTCCTTTCTTTTTCCTCCTCGGTCAACTGTTCCTTTTGACCCTGTTCCTCCTCTTCCGAACGGTCTTTTATGAGCAAAGGAACGTCGTACATTTCCGTAACGGTTTTAAACTCACCGATCGTCCGCACCAGATACTCGTAAAAACTGGTTTCGATCGTGCCGGCCGGATAATTCAGATTAGCCTGTTTAATAAGCTCGATGATATCGGAAATAGAAATACTGAAAGCGCGCAATCGCTCCTGATTAAGTTCCACGACGATTTCCCGTTCACGGCCTCCGACCATAACCAACTGGGCAACGCCTTCAATCTTTTCAATTTCATCCTTTATTACACGCCGCGAGATTTCTCTTAATTCATAAGGAGAAACCGCACCCGTTTCGCTGGTAACGCTTAAAATCATAATCGGCGAATCGAAAGGATTGTATTTCATTACTATCGGCTCTTCCGCGTCTCGCGGCAGTTTCTCTTTTATAAGATCTACCTTTTCTCTCACGTTCAATGCGGCAAAATCCATATTCGTATTCCAATTAAATTCACAGATTACGATGCTTGTACCTTCGCGTGAGGTTGAACTTACTTTACGGATGTTGGATGCCGCGCTGACGGATTCCTCAATCGGGCGGGTTATTAAGGCTTCAATTTCTTCCGGAGCGGCGTTTTCATACGTACTGACTACCGTAATCTGCGGATAAGTTATCGGCGGAAAAAGTTCCTGGGACAACCTTGACCAGGAAATTACCCCCAGCAAAATTACGCCGGCAGCAAACATTAATATCGTAACAGGTTTTTTTACGGAAAACTCCGGAAGACTCATATAAGTGTCTTTTTTTGCGACGCCGGGCTTGTCTGCAAATATAGAAGAATATAATTATGCGTTCAGCCCGCTGTCTATTGTTTTTTTACATCTCACGTACTTGAATTTCAGTTATTTGAACAGGGGTGCCTGATGTCAACTGCTCGATATTCGAAATCGCTACTAAATCCCCTTCTTTAAGGCCCCGCGTAATTTCCACATAATCGGTTGACTCATACCCTGTCTCTACAATTCGTTCCTGGGAGGTATTGGTCGCTTCTTCAACTACATACACCAGTGCGGCGTCTTCGAGTTTCTTTAAAGCAATACGCGGAATACTTATAACTCCCGGCTTTTCAAAGAGGATAATATCCGCCCTGGCAAACATGCCCGGCATAAGCATTCTTCGCGAATTATCAATTTTGATCTCTACGGGTAATGTCCGGGTTTTCTCGGATAAAATCGGATAGATATTATCGATAATGCCGTCAAAAGGTAAATCCGGATATGAATCGACATAGACGCGCGCAAGCTGCCCGATCTTAATTTTGGTCACATCCCTTTCGACAATTCCCACCTCGGCATAAACCGTATCGATCTCGACTATTTCTACGGCTTTCGGCGTATACGGGGAAACAAGTTCTCCGACCTCTATATTTCTTTCCCCCAGTATGCAATCAGCCGGCGCGTGCATTTCCGTTTTCTTCAGCTCTTCCTGTGCCGATTCAATTTCTACCTGGGCCGCCTCAACCTGATGCTTGGCATTTCCCCCTTCCGCTTCAACCTCCGACAGCTTTAATTGATTAATCGCCCCGACCTCAAACAGGGCCCGGTACAACTTTACTTTTTTTTCCGCCTGCACCAGGCTGACCATTGCCGACTTTAATTTTGCCCGGTTAAAATCAATTTTTAACAAGGCCTCTTTCTGCTTCAGCCTGCCGATCAACTGTCCGCTTTTCACCAAATCGCCCTCTCGAAAATTAATTTCTTCTACGATTCCCGGCACTTCGAAATTAAGCTTCCTGGTAGTCAATCCCTTAATTGAGCCCATTGACGGCAAAAGGTCTTCGAATGTAGTGCGTGAAATCTTATAGACTTTTATCGACAGCCCTCTTTTTATAAAGCCTTTTTCCTTTGCCTGTTCTTTGTTCAAAGGAAATTCTTTCAAAACGGCATCTTCCTGTTTTGCCTTTTGCAAATCTTTTTCCTGGAACCAGCCGCCTTTTTTTATTCCCCACCAGACTACACCGATAGCAATAGTCATCAAGATAATCGCAAGCAATATGGACTTCCTCATTTTTTCCTCCCGCCGAATATTCTATTTATTTTTAACCCCAATCAATTAAAATAATTAATCACGCCGACCGCACGGTTCAAACTGGCAATTGCCACATTAATCCCGGATAGCGCTTCCTGCAGGCTGGCATCTGATTGAGAAAGCTGCAGTTCAGATTCCATTACGTCGGCGGCTGTTGCCTCATACATCTTTCTTTTAGTTTTCACGATTTCAACCTGTTTTCTCCGGAAGCCGATTTCATTAATCGCTAAGGCCAGTTGCGTGTTGTATCTCTGGAATGAATAATACGCATCCTCGGTTTCCTGGCGAATCTTATTCTTCATTTCCTCTAAATCTTTTTCCGCCTGCTTACGGGTAATATACGCCTCTTTGTCTTTCGTAAAATGCGCTAAATTATCCCAAAAAGAAAATTTCGCGTTAAGCGTCTGCGAATCGATATTCGTATCGGTTTTTGTCACCCGGAAAGGGCTCACTTTATCCTTTGTATAGGAAGTTTCCACCGTATTGCCGCCTAAAAACCATTTCACCTTTCCCATTATCTTCCATTCCGTAGCCAGATTTAAGTCACGCTGGCTGAACGACTCTCCGCTGCGGCCGTAAGAGCCTGAAAGCGAAAGATTTGGAAATTCCTCGCTTTTAATAATATCCTGGCTATACTTTGCCGCTTCTATTGTCTTTTCCAGGACCCTCAGCTCCTGTCTGTTTTTAAAAGCAATCTCAAGACATTGTTCCAACTTAGCATTCAGCTTCTTTCTTTTGAGATGATAATTCAATCCCTCAACATCAAGCCCTTCGGCAAACATCTCTTTTTCCAGGCTTAATTTTGCCAGGGCGAATGAACGCTCTGAAAAAGCAACCTGATAACAAGCTTGATTATAGGTTGCCTGCGCGCTTAATAATTCAGACGGTGTTGCCGATTGGATGGCATACTCTTTTTCTATTTCGGAAAGCAATTGCTGCTCTTTATGTTTTAAACGTTTCGTCGCATCAAGCACATTTTTCGCCAGCACAAGTTCATAATAAGCCTTGGTCACCTGAAATAAGAGATCCAGCTTAACCCTTTCAAAATTCCCCTTGGCAATACTCTCTCCCAATTGTTCTTTACGCAGAGTTGCCGTTAATTTACCGCCGGAAAAAAGCACTTGTTCTGCCTGCAACCCATAGGAACGCCCCCGGTAAGGTTCCGTCACCGTATTCCCGTCCACTTCGTTCCATTCCCCAAGAAACGCCGGGTAGAACGCACGCCGCGCTTCCCGCACGCGCAGCCTGGCAAGTTTTTCCTGCTCTTTAGCTATAAGCATGGGAATATGCTTTGATACCGCCAGATTGATACAATCTTCCAGGCTGGTAATTTGCGTTGTCGGCTTAGGCACCCTGCGCAGCACCGGTTTTATTTCCGAAGGCATCGTAATACCTTTATATATTTGCGGATCGGACATCTGCTCGCGCACTACCGACATTGAACCCACTTCCGTCTCCGCTTTTAGTTTTTTATAAGCTTTTTCTATTGTCCTAGCCGAATCAATCCTCTCCTCCGCCCGCTTTTTAACTGATGATAATCTTTCTTTGCTTTCCTTACGGATCAATTCTACCCGCTTTTGCTGCGTAAAAACTTGCAGCCTTTCCCTGGCTTTCTGAGACTCAAGTTCTTTGAGTTTTTTAATTTTGTCGAGCCTTTTAGAAGAAGCCATCTCGGTCGTTTCCGCAGGAATTGCCGTGGCCGTTTCTATTAAGCCTTGTTCCGGAGAAAACAGGATATCCATGAACTGCCCGTTCCATTGGGCATCAATATTATATAAAAAAGGCTGTGTCGCTTCGATCGTCACAAAAACCGATTCCGGCGGAGTACGTCTGTAATCCGTATCCTCTTCCACCAGGATCCGCTTAATCCCTTTTTGGGAAACAGGTATTTCAATAGGAATATTTTCATAGGGCCTGAAGGTGATTCTCGCCCCGACAATCTCAATAACCAGCCGGCGCGGGTATTCGGAATCGTCGACATAATAGATTCTCGGCGGACTGGAGTGTTCGATATGAATCTGAAGTTTTTTTTCTATTTTAGTGAGGGTAAAGGTCTTTAGGTTGGCAAGCTCTTGCGCCTGACATCGCTGCCCGGAAAATAAAAACAAACAGCAGCCCGTTGTTAAAACAAGCAAGAACTTCTGGAACAATCGTCTTGACATTATCTGCAATTCCCTTTGCTCAATAATTGTTTCATCCTGAATATTCCTTAAGTGGTTTTATTATATTGTATTATCAGAGGTTATGTCAACAAAAATTTACTGCCAACAGAACCTCCCCGTAATTTAAAATTCCCTTTTTAACGCGCTAATTGATTTTCTTTCAACCATCGGCATATCAGCCTCGCCGCTACCTCGTGTCCGCTCTTATTAAGATGACAGACACTCCTGGGATTGATGCGGAATAACCTCAAATCAATACCTTCTTTTTTTAATAACGCGAATAAATCTATCACCTTAAACCCATACAACCCCGGACACTCCTCCCGTATCCAGGGATCCATCTTTTCCTGATTATCCAATTCCGGGACCAACAAAAGCACAACATTAAAATCATTCTCCTGCGCTAAACAAGAAAAACTCTTAAACACTTCCTTATTTATCCGCATGGACTCATTCAAATCCTCCGTCCCGGCAAACCGGTACGCAGCGGGGATATATTTTCGCGGATCACGCAAGCTTAAATAATCATACAAGCTTTTATTAATCAATCTATATAACGCCGAATGCCTCAGTAACGTACGGTCGAATCCTTCCTCCACGGGCATAATCCGCGGAAAATTAGCGGCAAAGTATTCCCCCAGGGTAATGCTTTTGTGCAAACCACGGCAATTTTCCGATACCGACGGAATAAAAACCGCATTTCTATAATAGTCGTCATTTATGAACTGAAAGATAACCAGGTCCGGCTGATAAACCAGAAGTTTTTTTTCTAAAAAAACATACTTCTGCAAAGCGTTATATGCGCAAACACCCGCATTTAAGACTTCAAATCTTACTTCCTGAATTTTATCTTCATTTAACAAGCGTTCGAGGATCTTAGGATAGGTTTGCTCCAGGGGGTACTCCATACCAAACGTGACGGAATCACCCAAAACAATAATTCGATACACCCCTTCCGGCTTCGGCACGGCATATTCACCGTCTCTGATTCCCTGGGAATTGATTCCGAAAAACTTATTTTCAGCCGTTGCCCCGGGGATTAGTTCATAAGTTAAACCGGGCAGAGAAGAAGCTCTATGCAATTGCGGCTCTACACGCTGCAGATAAACATTCGTATCGATAAAATAACTTTTTTCATAAAAGCGGCTGAATATTTCCAGAATTCCGCACGCGAGAGAAAAAGCAAATATCGCGCAAAGTATTTGCAAAAACCGTGTTTTAACGAAATTCATAATTTCTGCTTTAAATAACCGATGAGCAAAAAAAAGAGAGCAAACCTATAAGCCGAGTTCTGTTTCCCGCCAAGGCGGGATGACGGTCATTTATCTTGCTCTGTAAATTACTCTACAGAGTCGTTGCGACCTAACCCGAGGAAACCAGGCGGGCCGCCCTTCCTCCTATTTGGTCTTGCTCCGCGTAGAGATTGCCCGTTTCACCCCTCCACTGCTTTGTAAAGCAGTGGAGATATCGTCACTGTTGCTCTAATCCGTCCCGCCTTCGGCGAAAGGTGGGTATTACCCACTACGCTGCCCTGTGGAGCTCGGACTTTCCTCTATATCCCGTTTTGCGGATACAGCGACCGTCCGGTTTGCTCTCCGATGTTCGTCGATTGCTTTTTTTGCTAAAGCATCCGCTTCTTTATTGAACTCACGCCTTACGTGTTGAATGTCAAAAGCCTGAAATGCCGCAGCCAATTCATTTACAGTCTTAAAAAGCTGTTTAAGATTTTCATTTTTTATCTTGTATTGCCCGATCATCTGCCGGACCAAAAGCTCGCTATCGCTTTTCACGCATATCTGCCTTGCTTTTAATACCTGCGCCCGGCGCAGAGCAATAATTAAAGCCGTATATTCAGCGGTATTATTCGTTCCGGTGCCTATATACCGGCTGATTTCCTCCCGGTACTCAGACGCCTGGTCATAAATAACCACACCGATACCGGAATCCCCGGGATTTCCCGAACAGGCTCCGTCAACATGAATCAATACCTTATCCAGTTTCTTACTCTTCATTTTCGATATATAGAATCCTTGAACAATTTTCACATGTTACCAATTTCCCCAAACAAAGTTCATTAATAACCTGCGGCCGAACCCCCATAAAACAACCGCAACACGCATCATTTTTTATCGCTACCAATGCCAATTCCCCCCGATTTTCCAAAATCCGCTCATACAGAGAAAGCACAGCCGGCTTTATCCCCGATTCGATTATCTGTTTACGCTGCATATTCAGCACATCCAATTCTTCTTTAAGCTTTCTGACTTCAAGTTCTATATTCCTTTTTGTTTCATTTAACTTTTTTTCCTCTGCGGCAAGCTTTTCTTTTTCATGTGCTATGGCTTGTTTTAAAAAATCTATTTTTTCAAAAGCGACTATTATCTGCTCCTCCAGGACGGAATTATCCGCTTTTATCTTTTCTATTTCAAGCTGTAACGCATTATATTCCTTATTGGATTTAACCTGAAACAGCTGCGTTTTTTGTTTACTCACCGTTTCTTCTTTCGACTGCAAGTCAAGTTCCTTGGTCTTCTGTTCCACCTGAAAATGCCTCAAATCATCTTCAAGTTTTTTTAGCCCTGAAGACATATTCGAAAATTCTTCCTCGAGAGCCTTAATTTCCCGCGGTTTTAATTCCAAAAATTTTTTTATTTTAAACAGTTGTGAATCGATTTTCTGAAGTGCGATTAGGTTTTCAATATCTTTTGTCATAATTTTCTCTAATTAATTCCTTTGTCGTGGTTCGAAAAAAGATGGCATGATTGAACATTTTCCGTTCTATTGTCTGAGGAATAATATTCATCCTTCAAGAAGCTAAACGTAAAAAGCTCCTTTAAATTTTATTTGCCAAACACCTCCTTTTTTCTCAAGCCCGCTACCGCTCACAATCCTGTTCGCTCTTCCTCTCATCCGCTCGGCGTTACGCTCGCTTCGAGTCCTATTCATTATGACCGGCCTGCCATGAACCCGAGCGAAGCGAGTGGTTTATGGTGGGCGATAGAGGACTCGAACCTCTGGCCTTTGCGATGTGAACGCAACGCTCCAACCAACTGAGCTAATCGCCCCAAAACTAAAAAATATTAGAACACATTAGGACGCAGATCTTCGCTGATACTCGCAGATCGAAAAATTTTCTTATTTTTAATCCTGTAAATCTGCGTTCATCTGCGTCCCATGTTGCTACTCTCTACCATATCTGGCCTGCCATGAACCCGAGCTACTATAGATGCCTCAAATTTTTGTTTACCCCTTCGACTCACGTTGTTCGCTCTTCCTCGCTCTGCTCGGCGTTCCGCTCGCTTCGAGTCCTACCTTATTATAAATGGCCTGCCGGACGAAGCTTACTCCATAGAAGTTCTTACCTGCTAAGCGCAGTCTGGTGGGCCCACTAGGACTCGAACCTAGGACCAAGAGATTATGAGTCTCCTGCTCTAACCAACTGAGCTATGGGCCCGAAAACAGTAGTATAAAATATAACAGAATTAACCAGGCAAGTCAAGTGAAGATTAACTCAACTCATATCTGTCCGGATAGTTACAAAAAAATTCACTTCAACTCCATCATCAATTATAAAAACGCGGCTGGTTTTTTACGAGAAACCTGCCGCGCTCAAGCAACATAGTTATTTCTACTTGTCTTCTCCGGTAATGGATTTACCTCCTTGACGCAACCGGACAGTTCAAGCATTATAGAAAATCGCGGTGCTCACTTATGGTAATTTCCAAAAAGTCGCGAAGCCTCTTGCTGCGAGTCGGATGACGTAATTTCCGCAATGCCTTTGCCTCTATCTGACGAACCCGTTCACGCGTGACACTAAAGATTTTTCCCACTTCCTCTAAAGTTCGCGGGTATCCGTCTTTAATACCGAACCGCAGAACAAGAACCCGTTTTTCTCTATCGGAAAGAGTCTCCATTACCTGTTCCATTTGTTCTTTTAACATGGAGTGGGCAGTCGCCGTAGCCGGGCTCACGACACGCTTGTCTTCGATAAAATCACCGAAATTCGTATCGCCTTCTTCCCCGATAGGAGTCTGCAGGGAAATCGGCTCTTGTGCGATCTTAAGAATACCCCTTATCTTGTCCACGGATATCTTCATAACACTGCTTAGTTCTTCCGGCGTCGGTTCCCGTCCGTGTTCCTGCACAAGATAACGCGAAGCACGAATAAGCTTATTAATCGTTTCCGTCATATGTACCGGAATTCTGATTGTCCTGGACTGATCGGCGATAGAACGGGTTATTGCCTGGCGGATCCACCAGGTTGCGTAGGTGCTGAATTTATATCCGCGCTTATATTCAAATTTATCAACCGCTTTCATTAAACCGATATTCCCTTCCTGAATCAAATCCAGAAACGAGAGTCCTCTGTTCGTATATTTTTTCGCGATACTTACCACTAAACGCAAATTTGCCTCAACCAGAGATTTCTTGGAAAGCGTGAACTCATTCTCCCCGCGTTTAATTCCACGTAACGTATTTCTAATCTCTTCCAAAGAACATCCGAACTCTCTTAATAATCTGGCCTTTTTAAATTCAATTTTTTGTATTTGGCCGCGCACCTTTTTCTGCCGAAGTCTTTCAATCTCTCTTTCCAGGCAAAAGATTGTCTCTGCCTTATGGCGGATAACCCGCGCGATCCCTTCAATAACCGATGTGGTCAAGTTAAATCCCAAAAGAGTCGCAAGCATACTCTCAGGCTTGCGAACATTACGCAGCCGGGCGGTTAACGTAGCAATCCGCTTCATGAGTTTAGAATGCTTTACTCTGAACTCATCACGAATTATTTCTTCCACATTAACCTCTTTATTCAAAATCTGATGCGCAATACGGGAAACTTCATAACGCGCCACCGAACAACTCAACACCGCTTGCCGGAAACCGAATTCGGCTTTTTCAATCTCCTTTGCCAGCGCTAATTCCTCTTCGCGCGATAAAAGCGGAATTTGCCCCATTTGCCGCAAATACATACGCACCGGATCTTCTACGTAAGTAGGAATATTTTCCGTGATAACCGCTGCTCCCGTAGGCTTAACCTCATCTGCCTCTTCTCGCGTCAGCTTGATTGCATCATCTTCTGAATCAACAACCTCAATATTTTCTTCATCCAGAACCGCAAGTACTTCATCTATCTCCTCAGATGAAATAACATCCTCAGGCAAAGCAGCATTTAACTCGTCAAACGTAATAAATCCTTTGCGTTTGCCGTCGGCAATCAGCTTAGCCAGGTTTTTTATCCGCTTTACACTTTGCGCACGCGATTTCTGAGTATTCTTATTTTCCGATACGGATTCTTCATTTTTAACCGCTTTATTAGTCTCTTGCCGGTTTTTCAATGCGACAATTTTTTTCTTAACGCTCTGTTTCGACTTAGGCGTTGTTTCCCGCACCGGTTTTTTACGCTCAGCTATTTTTTCAGCGGCCATGCGTACCTTATTCTTTTTTATCTCCTCTTTCATACAATCTCTGCTCCTTTTTTAAATAATGGTAGTCATGCAGAAGCTCTTCTAACCGTTTACTATCGTGATTGTGCAATATATTAATCTCCTGCTGCAACGCAGCTAAACGTGATTGAATCCCGTCTTTTTTAATTTTTCGCACACAATCATTAAAACTTTTTTTTCGGTTACCGGTACCCGTTTCCGCCAAAAGCAGATTAGACATAAAACAGTTTACCTCTTGATCGTTCAGCCGCTGCAGTATTACTGCCGGGGTTATGGCCTCATCTTCCGTCTCATACAAATGCTGCGCAATTCGGCGGATTATGGGGTCACTGAATTCCGCAAGATGCATTTGAGACTTTAATTCTTTTAATAACGACGTATCTTCCCATATCAACGCCAGAAGCATCCTTTCCGCCGCACTGCGCACTTTATGCGGCCGCAAAGCTCCCGTTATTGCCGCTTGTGAAGAAGAATGCGAAGGAGTATTAATTTTCTTTAATTCAGTACGCAACGCTTCTTCAGAAACACCCAATCGTCCCGACAGCTTTCTTAGATACGTCGCCCGCAAAACTGCATTCTTAATTCGGACAATAGTTTTTAACATTTCCGCGGCAATACGCGCTTTTTCCTCCGGGATATCTTCCCTTAGTCTAAGATTTAATAACTGCAATTTATAATCAAAAACACTTTGCGCCGCATTTATAGCCTTATCCAAGCCTTCCTCGCCGTAACGCCGCACATAAGTATCGGGATCAAATCCCGACTCAAGCGTCGCGATTTTAACGTTCATACCTTCTTCGATCAACAAATCCAAGCTGCGTAAGGCCGCTTCCTGCCCGGCGGGATCCGGATCAAAGACTATGGTTATGTCGTGCGTATATCGGCGCAAAATCCGGATATGGTCGATAGTAAAAGCCGTGCCCAAAGAAGCGACAAGATTTTTTATGCCGTGCTGAAAGGGCAAAATAAAATCCAGGTACCCTTCGACTACGACACAAAATCCTTTTTCCTCGATATGCCTGCGGCTTAAGTGCAATCCATAGAGGTTTTTGCTTTTGCTATAAACCGGTGTTTCCGGAGAATTAATATATTTCGGCGAAAAATCCCCGCTGCCATTTTCATTTAACGCATCAACCGGCTCGATAATCCGTCCGCCGAATCCGACAATTTTTCCCTGCACGTTAACAATGGGAAAAATTACTCTATTGCGAAACCGGTCATATATGCGCCCTTGCTCATTTTTAACGCATAATCCGGATTGCAGCAATAAATCATCCTTGATTTTCTTCTCACGTAAAAACCGCAGTACCCCATCCCAAAGATCAACCGCATAACCGATACGAAAAAATTCAATAGTTTCCTGAGATACCCCGCGCTTTTGCAGATATGCGCGTGCTTGTTCTGCGCGACGGTCACTTAATAATCTTTCCTGAAAATATCCGGCCGCCAATTCATTTATCCTGTAAAGCAATCCCGTAACAGACGGCGCAGGAGCACCGGTTTTATCCGTTAGCTCCTCCAATACAACCCCGGCCTTTTCCGCCAAAAAGCGTACCGCTTCCGGAAAATCCAAACGTTCCTGTTTCATCACAAAAGAAAAAACATCTCCACCCACGCCGCAGCCGAAACAGTGAAAAATCTGCTTATCCGTACTGACAACAAACGACGGCGTTTTTTCATGATGAAAAGGGCAAAGAGCCTTAAAATTTCTGCCTGCCTGCTTAAGCGGAATATAACTCGAAATTATTTCAGCGATATCACAACGTTGAAGTATTTCTTCTAATATACGGTCGGAAATTTTAGTCATTTCCTTTTTATTCGCGTAAAGCCGGAACATTCGATAATATCAAAGCGATGCTGTTTTTCAATCGCATCCAATATCAGGTTTAATCCAACGTTATCAGAAGATATGTGTCCGGCAATGACAACATTAACATGTTCCTCTTTTGCTTTTTTAAGATGATCCTCACTTAAATGCATACCAACAACCGTACCCACTCCGGCCTGCGCAAGTTTCGCAAAAATATCCTTAGAACCTTCCGTTCCTCCGGTCATATCGACAAAAACTTTTCCGGCGCGAGAAGAACTGCTTCCGCTGATAATTTTTGGCCCGGAATTATTTTTTACTGCCTGCTGATATTCGGGGATTTCCTTTAAGAGCGCAACAATTTCACCCACCGTATCGGGCTTTTTCTTATCCATCAAATGCTGCAAGAACCTGCTCACATGATTGTCTGCCGGAGTATGTACACAAAGCAGCGGAATCTGCAATAAACGTGCCGCATCTGCCGTCTTTGAGTGATTTACCGGTAACAATCTTCTTTCTACCTCATCTATACGTTTCTGCAACAGGCTTTCCGCGATATTGATCGGAACGCCGGCCAGGTGTACGATATCTGCCTGCATATACATAACCTGATACAATGCCGCCAAAGCCCTTCCTTCCGGGTGATGAGACAGAATCATGTCGATTTTCTTACCTTTTTCTTTTAATCTATCCGCGAGAATAACCTCTCCCACATCAATATCAATCCCAATAAGAATCGTCTTTATTTCCTCATTCCCGTTTCCAAATAATATCCGGGTATCGCCATAAGGATTTTTCAGCCTGTCTATATCGAATTCTGTCTTTTCTTTATCCGAAAGCTTTTCATATTGCTGCTTTGTTTTTTTTAGTTCTTTCTCTACTAAACTCTTTCCCCTGGGATCTTGCTCAATTCCTTTCTCAATCATCAAATCATAAAGTTTTTTTAGTTTCACACGCACTTCCTTTCATTTATCGTTAAAATGCTCAACAAAAAAAACATTAAAAAAGATATCAAAGCAATCCCATTCCGCTAATGCTTAACCCATTTAAATAAAAAAAGATGGGCTCAAAAATCCCAGCCGATCTTTATCTCATAATACCCTTTGTTGCACGGCCATTAAGACAACTATGTTTTTTTCTCTGCCATTTTCCTTTTATGAAGTTAATGAAAGTATATCATAGAAATGCAAATCTGTCAAGTTGGGGCGGGAAACACATTATAATCATAACATGTTTATTTTTAAGCTGTTACAATAAAAACATATTTTCTCTGCGTTAATGGATAGCTTCGCTTATTTAATTTCCATCCATTGCTTCCAGACACCGGAAGACTTCGACACAATGTCCTCATGAAGCTCTTTAAACAAATCTTGATAGCGCAGACAGAGTGCCAGGTTCACCAAAGGAGTATATCCCTGTTTAATAATCTCCGCATTTAAAAAAACATCCTCCCCAATAATATAAACATAACCCAGCAAAGTACCATACCGGTCAGCTTGTGTTTCCTCAAACTCCACGCATATCCTTTTGCCTTCTACCATGTTTCGCGTAAATTGTAAGGCCTCGTTGGCCATAACTTCAAGAACTTCCGTCTGAATCCCGGATAATTTTGCGTCGCTAAGCAGTTTGGTGCATTTTTGATTCTCCGGGGTATCAACCCCCAGTAATTTAAGCTGCTTCCCGTTCTCCAAAAGAAGCGTATCCCCTTCCAGAACCTCTTTGACCTGGATATTATAATATTGCTCTTTGTTTATATCCGAACCTGAAGAAACAGAGCGTTCATTGCGAGCCAAAATAAAAGCGGTAGCCTCTGCATAAGCAAGAAACATACCGCTGTTTAGCAAAACTAATATAACAATTAACGATTTTATTATACTTTTCATCGCCATCAATCATTTAACCCGA
Source organism: Candidatus Omnitrophota bacterium (assembly GCA_018895275.1). Classification (GTDB taxonomy): domain Bacteria; phylum Omnitrophota; class Gorgyraeia; order B26-G9; family B26-G9; genus JAHIOQ01. Next base: position 3,505 of record JAHIOQ010000071.1, on the reverse strand, counting down.
ATTTTGCCTTACCATAGATGCCTTTGAAAAACTTAATAATAGAATACCACAAAAAAAAAGATTTACAATTTATTTCGTTTTTTCAGGAACAGCTTGCTATTTCACATCCCAGGGGAGATTAGGGGCACTTACGGTAAGGTTTCCGTTTTCATCTATAGATATGCTTTCTTCCTTAAAGGGGCCGTTCGCGCGTGTTGCCGTCACCTGCAGCGTAATCGCCCCGGCAACCGGAACCGTATAATCCCAGTCAGTATCATTCTGTATCGCCGGCAACGGCAAGCCCCAATCCAGGAGAAGCGTAATATCGTCACAATACTGATCCATATGCGCCCGATACCAGGTTTCCGTTGAACGAATAGCTGCTAAACTTTGTTTAGCCTTCCCTGCCTTTGTTCTTTCTATAGCCCTGAGATATGTTGGCAAGGCAAAACTAACAAGGATACCGATAACCAGTACGACAATCAATAATTCTATTAATGTAAATCCATTGGTTCTCACTAGATAACGCCCCCCCCACCCCAGTCTACTAAAATGATTTTAAATCTCAATTATAAGTGTACCACTTATAATTGCTCACGTCAAGTATTAGATTTTTGCCGACATTTTTTGACACAACCTGCTGATAAACAACACGTTAATCTAAGGGTAAACATTTAGGGGAGAGCATCCAGGATTGCAGTGATTATCTTAGGTTTGTTGAGAGTAAAAAAATGAAGTTTTTTAAAGCCATGTGCAATTAAATCAATACATTGCTGAATTGTAAAATCAATGCCCACTTTTTCCATTTCATCCGGATTATCTCTTAAACCCTCCATTTTTTCTCTTATCCGGGCGGGGATAGTTGCCCGGCAAACCGCAGCAAATTGTTTGATTTTTTCAACATCAGTTAAAGGTAAGATACCCGGTAAAATCGGGATATCTATTTTATTCTTTTTTATCCGCTCCATGAAAGAATAATAAAAGCTGTTATCAAAAAACATTTGCGTTACGGCAAAATCAGCTCCGGCATCTATCTTACGCTTTGTATACTCCATATCCAACTCTAGAGAATGCGTTTCGATATGCCCCTCCGGATAAACCGCCACACCGATGGAAAAACGCCCATAATTTTTTATAATACTAACTAAATCGATAGCATAAGAAAAATCCCTTTGGGAAGAATCAAAATTATCCGTTCCTTGCGAAAGGTCACCGCGTAATGCCATAATATTTTCAAGGCCCTGTTTTTCGTATCCCTCTAAAAGCAAACGCACCGTATCAGCCTTTGCGCCGATACAAGTTAGATGCGGCATGACCTCCAAATTTCCCTCTTCAATAAGCATTTTGACCGCCTCCAGAGTCCGCGCCTGCGTTGTACCACCTGCCCCATAAGTCATGGAAACGTATAAAGGATGATATTCTTTTAACACCTTTATTGTCTGCGCTAAGGCCGGTTTCCCCTTCTCTCCCTTGGGAGGGAAAAACTCAAAAGACACCCCTTTTTCCTGTTTGTTTAAAATGTCACAAATCTTCATATTATTATCCTTAGTATTATAACGATCTCTACAGCTTGGCAAACCAGGCAGTAACCTCCTCATACTCAGGCTCCGATAACGGCTTATACCCCGGATCGACATTTTCCTCTATAAAAGCCCCGCGTTTTTTTAATTGCCATTTGGTATCATAATATTCCTTAATCGGGATAAAGGAATCGCCTTGTCCATGAACAAGATAAAAACGGCATTTCCAGGCATTTTCCAGGCTCTGCGCCGTAACAAAATTCAAACGCGCCCCGCGGATTACTCCGGTAGCGCCATATTGCTCCGGTGATAGTAATGTTAAGGAAATAGCAAACATTCCCCCGGCTGATGTGCCGGCAATAAATACCCGCTTAGGATCAATAGAGTATTCGGAAGAAACTTCTTTTACTATTTTTTTTATACGATGGTTGAGAGATTTAACATCCGCTATTTTTTTTATTTTCCCATAATCAAGCTTAGGACAGATAACCACAAAGCCATGTTTAGCCGCAGGTAACTTCCAATTCTCAATTTCATCGCTGCGATTATCGCCGATTGCCGGCAAACATATCAAAAGCGGTAAGTTTTTCCCGGCCGATAAATTTTCCGGGATAAAAAGGTCATAATCCGAAGGCAAATCCGCCGAAAAACAAACCACTGAATTAGCCAGGAGGATTGCACTAAAAATAAAAATTGCAAGTTGAACTTTCTTTCTCATTATTCCTTTCGGCAAGGCAAAGAGCTTCATCGATAATAAGCCGTTCCTTCAACCGTCAACCGGGACGCTATGCTTTCTATGGCCATCATCAGAGTATGATTAAGCGCTCCCCTTTTCCCGTAATCAGCCGGGACAATATTTTTAACACGGTTTTCTTCCACAAACTCCCAGGCTTTACGCCACTTTCTATTGTCTGCCGGATCATATACGGCAATTGCGACTCCGCCGTATTTCTCTATAAGCGAAAAAACCGGCACATCCGTCTGTCCGTCCCCGACGATAATCATTTGATTAAACGGGACATACATCTTTTCCCGCGGAATACGCCGGTTTACGTCAAAAGGCCGGCAGCGGGATCCCGGGCCATAAAGCCCTTTTGATATATGAAAAAGATATCTTGTTTTATCGGTAAAACTAACTATGTTTTTCGGAAAGACGATCTCTCCTTTCCGGTTATAATGGAAATCGCAAGCCCATATATCTTTAAAATATTTTGCTATTTTTGTTTTTATCAGGATATCGCGAATTCCGCTGCTGATAAGGAAAAAATCAACACTAATCTTCGGATTGATTTCGCGCGCCTTTTCCTCCAATTGTTTAAAGATTGAACAGACTCCGTTAAAAAACTTAATTCCCTCCCCGAACGCCTGGAATTTTTGCTTTGTAATCTTCCTCTGCGCATTTTGCGATTCAGAAAGCCGGATCATCATATATAAATATGCCGGAATCGGATCCCAGCCATGCTCTTGGTACAAAGGATTGACCTTATTAACCCAAAAATCCTGCGCATCAATTCCCATGCTTTCCAAAAAACTGCTGGTACTATCAGGAGACAACGTTTCATCAAAATCAAAAACTACCGCAATACGCCTATTCATCTCACCTGCTCATGTTTAATCAATATGTAAAAACTCACTAAATTTTGTTAGCACTCGAGCAAAACAATAACAAGTTGAGTATAACTCCCGCTACTCCATAAGTCAAATGGAAATCCACTCGATGTCAAGCCACTCGAGCTATTTCCGCCGTAAGCATTTTTGATGGTAATTGATTTTCAGCCTGGGACAAATGTTTATGCAGGGTTTCCTGATAGGATTTGCCGGTTAGGACTTCGGCAAAGATGTTTAGAGGTGAAGACAAAAAAACAAAACAGATTAAGAAAGATAGGTTAATTATCTTAAGGTTTCTCAGCAACCTTCGCTCATCGATTAAATAGTATGGAGTTTCTATGGCCATGGCTTAACCAAATATATAAAATAATTTTGGACGCAGATTTTCGCAGATAAAT
>JAHIOQ010000070.1 GCA_018895275.1 Candidatus Omnitrophota bacterium | reverse complement strand
GTCGGTGATTATGCTTGATATCGATTATTTTAAATCCATAAACGACGTTTACGGGCATCAGTTCGGCGATGTAGTGCTTAAGCAGCTGGCCGGGCAGTTGTTGAGCATGGTGCGCAAGTATGATACGGTAATCCGTTACGGCGGCGAGGAGTTTGTGATTATTACTCCCGGGGCGAATAAGGATATTGCCTTGATCCTTGCGCAGCGGCTTATGGACGTAATCAAATTGTACCATTTCGGCGATAAAGAGCATTACGTGAAATTAAAGCTGAGCGTGGCGGTTTCCGCGTTTCCGGAGGATAAAATCAATACGGGAGAAGATTTTATTAAAATCGCCGACTATATTTTGAATAAAGTGAAAGAAACCGGCGGCGACCGCGTGTATTCTTATCAGGATATAACCAGAAAGAGCAAAGCTGCAGGGCTGGCGGATGAAGAAGCCGCTGATATTGCGATGATGAAAGAAAAGCTGGAAAAGCTCACGAAACGCGCGAACCAGAGTTTGGTGGAGTCAATCTTTGCCTTTGCCAAGACGATTGAGATTAAGGACCATTATACCGGTAAGCATGTGGAAAAGACCGTGCATTATGCCACGGAAATTGCCAAGGCAAAAGGGCTTTCCAATGAAGATATTGAGCTGGTGAAGCAGTCGTCGATATTGCATGATTTGGGAAAAATCGGTATCAGCGAGAAGATTCTGTTTAAGCGGTCAAAGCTTACGCCGAAGGAATACGAGGAAATAAAAAAACATCCGCAGATTGGCGCGGATATCCTGCGTCCGATTCATTTCTTTCACGCGATTATTCCTTTTGTCCTGCATCACCATGAGCGCTGGGACGGCAAAGGCTATCCTTACGGATTAAAAGGAGAGGAAACCCCTTTGGGCGCGCGGATCATCGCCCTGGCCGATGCCTTTGAAGCGATCACCGCGGACCGGCGTTACCGCAAGGCGTGTTCCACGGCCGTCGCCGTAAAGAAAATTAAAAAGGCTTCCGGAACGCAGTTTGACCCGGAAATAGTTAAGTTATTTTTGGAGATTATCCGCAGGGAAGAAGAGGCTAACGCTGATGAGTAGGGCTGACCGTCCGGTAATATTGTATAAAAAAAGGAAATGAAAATGGCTCAGGCAAAATTGAAGGTTACGCTTTTAGATACGACAACGAACGCAGGCGCTCTGATTTATAGCGCGTGCCGGCAGTGTTATTCGGCGCATTCCGCGGCGGAAATATTCAGAAACAAAAAGGAATCGCGCAAGCAGCAGGAAGAATTTATCCGCAAGGTCGTTGCTTCCGGACATGAGAGTCCGCTTGAGCACGTGAAGTTTACCTTTGCCGTAGAAGGCGTTTCCCGCGCTCTGACGCATCAGCTGGTGCGCCACCGTATTGCCAGCTATTCACAGCAAAGCCAGCGCTACGTAAAAGAAACCGATTTCGATTTTATCATTCCCCCCTCCATCGAGAAGGACATGATGATGAAGACGGAATTTTTACGGATGATGAAGGAGATTCAGGAAAGTTACACCCATATGCTGGAATGCTTCAAGCAAAAAGGAAAGACCGGGGAAAAAGCCAACGAAGACGCGCGTTTTCTTTTGCCCCAGGCCGCGGAAACGAAAATCGTCGTAACGATGAACTGCCGTGAGCTTCTTCATTTCTTCCGGGTGCGCTGCTGCAGCCGCGCGCAGTGGGAAATCCGCAAGCTGGCGGATGTGATGCTCGCTATCTGCAAAAAGCAGCTGCCGTGCGTGTTTGATAATGCCGGGGCAAAATGCGTCAGCCTTGAGTTTTGCCCGGAGGGAGAAAAATTTTCCTGCGGCAGGTATCCGATAAAAGAAAAGATAGAGTAAACATTGTCCAATTAATTGAAAAAACAAGTGGCCGGCAAAGTTCTCTGTGTTATTCAATTATTTATTATTTTCCGGGTTTTTCTTCGTGTGCTCTGGTTTAAAATCAGCATCGGGCGAACTTGTGCTTGACAATAACAGCGGTGGTGTTAGAATACATTAAAAGATTTGATCTTCAGGCGCTCAGAAAGATTGAGCTTAAAAAGGGAAAACGGTGTAATTCCGTTACGGTCCCGCCGCTGTATCCGGGGACGAAACCCGCAGATAGCCACTATCCGGTGTTAGGGTGGGAAGGCGCGGGGAGTAGGATGATCCGGGAGTCAGAAGACCTGCCTGTTGGTGAAGAGAATAAGAGTGTTGTTCTCTCCTCGCGGAAGGATGAAGTAAAACAGGGTGCAATCCTTGAGGTCAATGCTGTTGATCTTAAGGATTTTTTTTATTTCCAGGCATTTGTTGGTTTTATTCACCACAGATAACACAGATAAAGATAAAAAAATTGCTGAGTAGAATTAGTGAGTGTTAGTTATGAATAGCAACTCAACAAATACTCACGCCGCTGCGCGGCAGAAATTTTATCCAATGCACGGACTGCCAAGAAAAACTTGTTTTTCTTGCATTCGTCATTGGATAAAATCTCGCGGCTGTACAGCCGCTGGTGAGTGTATGATTTTTAAAATATGATTTAATTAGTATTTATCTGTGCAATCTGTGTAATCTGTGGTTAAAAAAGAGCGGAGTAATTATGGAATTGTTTTTGATTCGCCACGGCGAAACGGATTATAACCGGAATAAGCGCTATTGCGGTTCGAGCAACGCGGAATTGAACGCGGAAGGAATCCTGCAGGTAAACAGGCTAAAGGACAGGGTGTCGATAGAGCCGGATGTTGTCTTTTTCAGCGGCACGCTGCGCACGCGGCAGACCGCGCGGATATTGTTTCCGGACAGGGAATTGATTGCCGCGAATGCGCTTCGTGAGCTGAATTTCGGGTTATGGGAAGGCCTGACTTATGATGAGATCATGTACCGCGACGCGGAATCGTACGATAAATGGATAAACGATCCGCTTAACTGCGCGCCGCCGGGAGGAGAAACCCTGCTTGAGCTGCGCTCGCGGGCAGCGGTTTTTATAGAAAAGATTTTTCGACAGCATGAACATAAAAGCGTAGCCTGCGTGAGCCACGGCGGGGCGATAAAGGTTATGACCTGCATGCTTTTGAATAAGCCGCTGAATGATTTCTGGAGCGGGATAGTGGGTAACGCGTCGGTGAGTTGTTTTGTTCGCTCAAACGGAAAGATAATCTCAAGGTGCTGAATCTAAAATGAAAAAAATAATCTTTGTCAGCGGTTCCGTGCGCAGCGGGAAAAGCAGTTTTGCCGTAAGTCGCGCGAAAGAATTCAAGAAGCCGGTTATTTTTATTGCCACGTGCCGGCCTTTGGATGATGAGATGAAGGAACGCGTACGCAAACATGAACAGAACCGGCCGAAGGCGTGGACGACGATTGAAGAGGATATGGACATTTCAGCGGTTATCGGAAAACTTAAAGGAAAAGACACGGCAATACTGGATTGCCTTACCTTATGGATATCGAACCTGCTGCTGGCCGGGTTGAGTGAAAAAGAGATATCAAGGCGGATAAGGGATTTTATCGCTGCGCTTAAACAAACGCCTGCGTCCGTAATTATTGTTTCTAATGAAGTGGGCTGGGGCATTGTTCCGGATAACCGGCTTTCGCGCGTTTTTCGCGATATTATCGGCACACTGCATCAGCGTATCGCTGCTGTAAGCGATGAGGTGTATTTGATGGTTGCCGGAATAGCGATGCGGGTGAAATAGTAGGCAGTAAGGAGTAAGCAGTAGGCAGTAAGGAGTAAGGAGTAAGGAGTAAGGAGTAGGAGAAATGGGACGCAGATGACGCAGATTTACAGGATTTGAATATAATAGAAATTAAATTTTCTGTCTGCTGAGATTTTAGAACTGTGCGCGCTTGTACAAGCGCCGGTGTTAACCCCGTTAGATAATAATTTTGTTCTATCTAACGGGGTTAATCTGTGGTTAAATAAGAAAATTTCTTGAATCTGCGAGTATCAGCGAAAATCTGCGTCCAAAAGAGTCATTATATTTTGGGGGTTAATTTGTACGCTTAATAAAATGGAGGAGCGGTGATGCAAAAGATTAACGAGACGATTAAAAATATCGGGTTGCTTGATGCGGCAGCAATGGAGCGGGCGCAGGAGAGGCTGGATTCATTGACCAAGCCGCAGGGAAGCCTCGGCCGCCTGGAGGAGCTGGCCAAACAGCTTGTGGGGATTACCGGAAAAGAAAGGCCGGAATCGAAGAATAAGGTGATCTTTACCCTGGCCGCGGACCATGGGATTGCCGAAGAAGGCGTGAGTGCTTTTCCGCAGGAGGTTACGGAGCAGATGGTATATAATTTTTTAGCCGGCGGCGCGGGGATAAACGTGCTGGCGCGCCATGCCGGAGCGCGGGTGGTGATTGTGGACATGGGCGTTAAAAAAAAGTTAAAAGTTAAAAGTGAAAAGTTAAAAGTAAAGAAGATTGATTTGGGGACAAAGAATTTTTTGAAAGAAAAGGCAATGACCAGAGAGCAGGCAATCCGCGGTATTGAGGCAGGCATAGAGGTCTTTGAAGAGGAGTTCCGGCAGGGGGTGGATGTTGCCGGTACGGGAGAAATGGGCATTGCCAATACTACCTCTGCCAGCGCGATTACCGCCGCGTTTACCGGAGCAAAGGTCGAAGAGATTACCGGACGCGGTACAGGAATCGACAACAGCAGCCTCGCGCGTAAGGTAAAGGTGATTGAACAGGCGTTAAAGCTGCATCGGCCGGACCCGAAAGACGCGCTTGATGTCTTGTCGAAAGTAGGCGGGTTTGAAATCGCCGGGCTTAGCGGGATTATTTTAGCCGCGGCGGCAAGAAGGATACCCGTGGTGGTCGACGGTTTTATTTCCGGGGCCGCGGCATTGATTGCCTATCATCTGGAACCGAAGACGAAGGACTATATGATTGCCGCACACTGTTCCGTGGAAAAGGGGCACCGGATTATCCTCGAACATATCGGTATCAAGCCGCTGCTTGATTTGAACCTGCGCCTGGGAGAGGGGACGGGCGCGGCCCTGGCGATGACGATTCTGGATGCCTCGTTAAAAATCTTTACGGAAATGGCCAGTTTTAAGGATGCGGGAGTTTCGGAGGAGAAAAAATAAATAGTTGGACGGACAAAAGTGAATAAATTACTTATTGCCTTACAGTTTTTGACGATATTTCCGGTGCGTATTAAAGGCACGCTCAAGGAAAAGGATTTGGCGGCTTCGCTTGCCTATTTTCCGCTTGTCGGGCTTTTTATCGGTATCCTAAGCTGGCTGGTGTTTTTTTGCCTTTCCCGTTTTCTTAGCGGCCAGTCCGCGGTAATGATTGCCCTGGCGGTTTCCGTTATTTGCAGCGGCGGTATGCATCTGGACGGACTGGCGGATACCGCGGACGGTTTTTATGCCGGCAAGGACAAGGAGCATACTCTCTCGATTATGCGCGACAGCCGCATCGGAGCAATGGGTGTTATTGCTATTGTGCTTATTTTGCTTTTAAAGGTTTCTTTGCTTACGGGGCTTTCTTTGGATGCCGCGGGTAAGGTATTGATCATGATGCATGTGTTTTCGCGCTGGAGCATGGTACTTGCCTGTTACCGGCTTGATTACGCGCGCGCAGAGGGCAAGGCCGGGGCATTTATGCGCTATGCCTCGAAAAAAGAGGTGATTGTTAGCGGAGCGATTTGCGTGAGTGTATTCCTGGCAGCCGGCGGAATAAAAGGCATTGCGGTTTTTTTATCAGGGCTTGTGCCGGTTTTCGGATTTATGCAATTAAGCCGGAAAAAAATCAACGGCATGAGCGGCGATACGCTGGGCGCCCTGAATGAGGTAGCGGAAGTAAGCGCGCTGTTTTTTTCCGCGCTCTTGTTGAAAATATGACGTTGATATTGTATTCCTATATCGCTGATTTGCTTTTCGGGGATCCGCAGTGGTTTCCGCATCCGGTGCGGGGAATCGCCCGGCTTGTTTCTTTTTTGGAACAGCGGCTTATCGGAAGGCGGCTGGAGCGTCTCAGCGGCATGCTGCTGGTGACGGTTGTTGTCGGCGTTAGTATCGGCTGTACGTATTTGTTTTTAAGAGCCGCGGGAGCGTTCGGTGTGTTCTGGAGAAACGCGGCATGGGTGTTTAGCAGCTATACAACGCTTGCCGTGAACGACCTTCTCAGGCACGGCCGTGCGGTTTTTCTCGCATTGGAACAAAAGGATATTGCCGGGGCACGCGAAAAACTTGGCCTGATTGTCGGCAGGGATACGCGGAATCTGACTTCCGCGCAGGTAGTTGCTGCCGCGGTAGAGACCATTGCCGAGAATACGAGCGACGGGATTGTCGCGCCGCTGTTTTATCTGTTCATCGGCGGCCCGGTATTGGCCATGGCCTATAAGGCCGTGAATACGCTTGATTCGATGATCGGCCACCGCGATGAAAGATACCGCTGTTTCGGCCGGTTTGCGGCGCGGCTTGATGATGTGATGAATTTTATTCCGGCGCGGATTAGCGGCATTTTAATTTCACTTGCCGCGTTTATGTTAAAAAAAGACGCTGCGAACGCCATGCGTATCATGCGGCGCGATGCCGCTAAACATCCTTCGCCGAACAGCGGCGTGCCGGAAGCGGCGATGGCCGGCGCGTTGAATATACAATTAGGCGGGACGCGGCGCTATGACGGACAGGTGTATGCGCATCCGTTTTTCGGAGACGGCGGAAAGGATGCGCGGCCGCGGATAATTATGCAGGCAATGAAGATCAGTTTTCTAAGTTCCGTGCTGATGGTGTTAACCGGGGTATTATGGCAATGGATATTTTAAGAGAGGAAAATCACGGCGGTAATGTTTACGGCCTGCGGGGAAATTTCCGCAGAGATGCGGTTGATTTCAGCGCGAATATAAATCCTCTCGGGCTGCCACTTCGCGTAAAAAAGCTGCTGCGCGAAAATATTGATATGGTTTCGCATTACCCGCAGCCGGCTGCGCAGGCGTTAAGAAATGACCTGGCCGCCTGGCACGGCTTAAAGCCGGATAATCTGCTTATCGGCAACGGGTCCATCGAATTTATTTATTTACTGCCGCAGGTATTAAACATGAAAAAGGCATTGATAATTACACCGGGGTTTAGCGAATATGAACGCAGTTGCCGCCTCTACGGGGTTAAGCCGGTTTTTTTTCGGACAAAAGAAAAGGATGGCTTTAAGGTCGATATGCCGGAATTGATAAAGGCGGTTGCGGATGTTGATGCCGTATTTCTCTGCAATCCGAATAATCCTACGGGAACAATCGTTCCTGCGCGGGGATTGAGCGCGCTTATAAAATATTGTGAAAAACATAAGGTGTTTTTGATTGTGGATGAGGCGTTTATTGATTTTAGCGATGACGCTGCGGAAATCAGCGTGATTAAGGAAACAGCCCGCCATAAATATTTACTGGTGCTGCGTTCATTGACAAAAATTTTTGCCCTGGCCGGGCTGCGGCTGGGATATGTTGTCGCTTGCGGCCGGGTGATTAAGTGGATTGAATCTTTTCAGTATCCCTGGAACGTAAATGCCCTGGCCCAGGCAGCCGCTGCGGAGGCGATTCGTGACAGGCAATACATAAAAAAAAGCCGTGAGCTTATCCGAGTGGAAAGAGATTATTTGGTTAAGGGACTGCGGAATCTAGCGGGGATAAAGGTTTATCCTGCGGAGGCGAATTTTCTTTTATGTAAACTGGATAGCCCTGGGGCAGGCTCCGCGCGGGAGTTACGCGGCCGCCTCGAGCGCCGGAAGGTGCTTATCCGCGATTGCCGCAACTTTCGCGGACTGGGCAAACGCTTTTTCCGGCTGGCCGTGAGAAACAGGGCGGAAAACAAAAAGTTGTTATCGGCGCTGGCGCGCTGTTTGGGTTGAGATGAAACTGGAAGGTGAGCAATATGGAGAATAAATTAAGAATCAAACTCGAAGATTCTGTTTCGCGTAACCGCGCTGAAGGCATGCTCTTTTCCGGAGGCCTGGATACGAGTATTCTGGCGGCGCTGTGCCCGGAGGTTAGGGCAATAAACGTGAGTCTGGAAGATTTTAGCACTGACCTTGAATATGCCAGGGCAGTGGAGGAGGCGCTTGGTTTAAAGGTGCATTATCTGAGCGTAACAACCGAAGAGGCATTGGCCGCTTTGCCGGAAATTATAAAAATATTGAAAAGTTTTGATCCGGCGGTTCCTAATGACGTGACGGTTTATTTCGGCCTGAAATACGCGAAAAAACTCGGCCTGAATTCAATGATGACCGGAGACGGCTCGGATGAATTATTGGGAGGGTATGATTTTATGCGTAACCGCGGCGACCTGGAAGATTATATCCGTTATCTTTCGCGAAAGATGTTTTTTAGCTCCAATCTGCTGGGCGATTTTTTCCAACTGGCGATAAAACAGCCGTATATTGATAAGGAGTTTGCTGATTTCGCGGTTAATGAAGTGCCTGTAAAATCAAAGATTTGCGAACACAACGGCCGGGTTTGGGGCAAGTGTGTTTTACGCAAGGCGTTCGAAGGCGTGCTTGCGGATGAAATTATCTGGCAGAGTAAACGGCCGCTGGAATTTGGTTCCGGCACAACGCGCTTGAGAGAGATTATTTCCGGTAAGATTTCGGATAAAGAATATGCCGGCAAGCAGAAGAAGTATCCGGTGAAGTTTATTAATAAGGAACATCTTTATTTCTATGAAATATATATGGATGTCGTGGGCAGGATTCCTTTGCCGCAGCCAGGGCAGGAGGCTTGTCCTGGCTGCGGAGCGGGGATGAAAAAGGCTGCGTGCCATTGCCGGGTATGCGGATGGGTGAAGATATGAAAGCGTTTGTTTCCTGGAGCAGCGGTAAGGAGAGTTGTTTGTCTTTGTTTCGTACGCAAAAGAAACTGCAGGTGGAATATCTTTTTAATATGGCCGCGGAGGATGGCCGGCATTCGCGTTCGCACGGTATAGGCAGTGATTTGATACAAAGCCAGGCGGATGCGCTGGGCCTTGCGCTTATTCAAAGGAACAGTTCATGGCCGGATTATGAAGAAACTTTTAAAAAGACGCTTGTCGGATTAAAGGAAGAGGGGGTAACCGCGGGTGTATTCGGAGATATAGATGTTCAGGCGCACCGGGACTGGGTAGAAGGTGTCTGCGGCTTTGCCGGCATAAAGGCAGTGCTGCCGTTATGGCAGGAACAAAGAGAGCCGTTGGTTAGAGAGTTTATTGACGCGGGGTTCCGCGCGGTTGTGGTTTGCGTTAACAGCAGGTATCTGGGCCGGGAATGGCTGGGGCGCGAGATTGACGATAAGTTTATCGCGGATATAAAAAAGACGGGAACTTCAGACATTGCCGGAGAACGGGGAGAGTACCATACGTTTGTGTTTGACGGCCCGCTGTTTAAGAAACCGCTTAAGTTTTCCGCGGGAGAGAAAAGACAGGACAACGAGTACTGCTTTCTGGAACTGGTGGGGAGGTCTAATAATGACTTGACCAATGGAGATGGGATATAAGCAGATATTTTAAAATTTCAAAATAAAGTTATTAACTTAAACATGAAACAATTAAACAGAATTATATTTTTATTGCTCTCGGGGCTGATGTGCTGCGCTTGCGCGTTCGCGGAAGATTTGCCGCGGCGCATAATCTCCCTGGGGCCGTTTATTACCGGGGACCTCGTTTTGCTCGGCGCGCAGGATCGAATTGTCGGCGTAACCGCGTATTGCCCTGATGTTGAAACTGTTCGGGATAAGGAAAGAGTGGGTAACGTGGTTGAGGTTAATGTGGAAAAGATTGTCTCCCTGGGGCCGGACCTTGTGCTGGCCACGCCGTTAACCGGCGTGAAGGCAAAAGAGGCGCTGCGGAAATTAGGCATCAGGGTAGTGGATATGCCGCAGGCAAAGAATTTTTCCGATATCTGCGGCCAGTTTTTGATGCTCGGTGAACTTGTTGGCGCGAAAGAAAAGGCGGAAGAAATTATTAGCGAGGCACGGGAAAAGGTGGACGTGCTCCGCAAGCAAGCGGCGGCGATGCCGCGTAAAAAGGTCTTTGTCCAGGTCGGCAGCCGTCCATTATTTACGATGAACCGGGATTATTTTATTAATGATATTATTAATCTGGCCGGCGGCATAAATATCGCCGAACATGCCGGAAGCGGGATGTATTCGCGGGAAAAGGTCGTGGAAGAGAATCCAGATATTATTATTATTACGACCATGGGTATTGCCGGCGAACAGGAGATGGCGGCCTGGCGTGCTTTTCCGGGGATAAACGCGGTAAAAGAAAATAAGATTTTTATTATTGATTCCAACATGTTCTGCGTTCCGACGCCGTTTAATTTCTGCGCGGCCCTGGAAAGGGTTGCCGCGTTTTTGCAGGAAGGAGAAAAACCCCATGAATAGGCGCTATATTTCCTGGCTGGGATGGGTGATAATCCTCCTGCTGGTTCTTGGTGCGGTAAGCGCAGCGTCTTTGTGTGTGGGAGCAAGCAGGATTCCGCTGCATGACGTATGGTCTTTCATCCTTGGCCGGGATACGGGGACCGCCTATCGGAGTATTCTCCTGCATATCCGGCTGCCGCGTATCCTGCTCGGCATTGTTGTCGGCGGGGCATTGAGTATTGCCGGGGTCGTTTTGCAGGGGATGTTCCGCAATCCGCTGGTCGAGCCTTATACCCTGGGCATATCCGGGGGCGCGGCGCTGGGCGTGTGTTTTAGTATTGTGACGGGTATGAGCACGGTATTAGGCGCAATCGCGCTTCCTCTGGCCGGGTTTTGCGGTGCGGTATTCGCGGTTGTTTTTGTTTATTTTTTGAGCCGGCAAAGGGGCATGTTAAAGCTGCAGGGGCTGCTGCTTTCCGGAGTGATGGTCAGCTTTATCTGTTCGTCTTTGGTCATGCTGATTATGTCCGTTATGCGAACGGAAGACCTGCACGGGATTATTTTTTGGATTATGGGTTCTCTGGAAGAGCCGAACTGGATGCTGATTAAAATTACCGCGGCGGTATCCATCGCCGGATTGGTAACCGGGTGTGCCTTCTGGAAAGAATTAAACGCCTTTTCCCTGGGAGAAGAAGGCGCTTTGCATCTGGGCGTCAATACTCAGTCAGTGAAAAAGATACTTTTTCTTCTGGCTTCTTTATTGACCGGAGCGAGTGTCGCGGTCAGCGGGGTCATTGGTTTTGTCGGGCTGGCGATTCCGCACTTTGTCCGCTTATTTATCGGTTCAGACCATCGTGCGGTGATGATTTGCAGTTACCTGCTCGGCGCGGCGTTTTTGGTTGCCTGCGATACCCTGGCGAGAACGATTATCGCGCCTTTGGAACTGCCGGTGGGTGTTATTACCGGGATTATCGGCGGCAGTATTTTTATTTACGCTTTATGCTCCCGCAGGCCGGGAGCGTAGTGAAAAAGAAGGGGCAACATAAATGTTGACGGTTGATGGGTTGTCGTGCGGTTATGGCGGAGAATTTTTCTTAAAGGATATTAGTTTTACCCTGGGTGAAAAGGAAATTCTCGGGATAATCGGCCCGAACGGCTCCGGAAAGACCACCTTGCTGCGCGCGCTGATAAAGGCCTTGCGGCCGGCTGGGGGAACAATACGTTTTGAAGGCAGGGATATCAGCGGCTTGGCTCAGCGCGAGGTCGCGCGAAGTATCGCGGTGGTCGGCCAGGACACGGCCCCGTATTTTGAGATGAGCGTGGAAGAATTTGTATCCCTGGGCCGGATTCCGCACCAGCAGGATTTTCAGTTTTTTGAATCGAGGCGGGATGAA
Organism: Candidatus Omnitrophota bacterium; assembly: GCA_018895275.1. Taxonomy (GTDB): domain Bacteria; phylum Omnitrophota; class Gorgyraeia; order B26-G9; family B26-G9; genus JAHIOQ01. The sequence goes on along the minus strand of JAHIOQ010000070.1, from coordinate 356 downwards.
GAGATTGTGCAGGGGGCAATGCGGCTTACGGATACGCTGCGTTTTAGAGAGCGCCTGATAAGCCGCTTGAGCCAGGGGGAGCGCCAACTGGTGGTGATTGCCAAGGCGCTGGCGCAGGAACCGAAACTGCTTTTGCTTGATGAGCCGATTGTCTATTTGGATATTTCACATCAGGTGCAGATTATGGATTTGGTGCGCAGATTGAACCGAAGAGAAGGCCTGAGCGTGCTGGTTGTTTTGCATGAGCTTAACCTGGCAAGTGAATATTGCGATAAGTTGATTCTGCTGAACAACGGCATGGTTCACGCGCAGGGAACGCCGCAGGAGGTGCTTGATTACCGCATTATCGAGGAGGT
>JAHIOQ010000069.1 GCA_018895275.1 Candidatus Omnitrophota bacterium | reverse complement strand
TTTTCATGTTCATCAACACTGATTATAATTTCCTTATTTTTCATAAAAAATATCAACTATCCTTATATCGTTTGTTAATTGTCCTTCCATCTTTTTTTTAAATTCATCCGCATCTACACGTGATGCGAGAAAAAAAGTTGTCTCTACTTCACCTTCCTTGCCAAGCTTTAACGCCGGCCCAAACTTTATTTTCGGATGCCGGTTAAATCCGCAGGTTAAAGCGTAGGGGATCTCCGCACGCCGCAATACGCGGTGCATAAGCCGCACAAAGTCAAGATGCGAAATATAGCGCATCAGGCCTGTTTTCATAAACCTTACACGTAATTGTATTCTTTCCACCAAAAATTCATCACCTTATTTCCGACGAAAAAAGAATCCTCTGTTGCTTTTACGGGAATCCGGGGTATCTTTTTTCTGAGCCGTTGCCGACATATCTTCCGGCTGCGCCGCTTCAGGCAAGGACTCCTCCGCGGAAGCATTCACCGGTGCGGCCGTCTTTTCCCGGGTCTCAGAAGTACCGGGCGTCTGCAGGTCAAAAAGCTGCTTTTCTTCCTCCGGAGTAAGCAATCCGCTTCCCACCATACTATCTCTTTCTTCATCTTCGCCGCTTACCCCCATCGTGCTTTCCTCATCAGCAGAACTACCGGCATTTAGCTCTATTTTTTGCGGCATAACCGCTAACGGCCGGCGTTTTTGCAGGGTATGTTCACTGATAATATGCGGCGTAATAAATATCAGCAAATCATTTCTGACTTTCTCCTGCGACTTATGCCTAAACAACAGGCCGAGGAGAGGGATATCCCCAAGAAACGGAACTTTCGTCGTGGTATTAATCGTCTTATCTTTTATTAATCCGCCGATAACCAGTGTTTGTCCGTCTTTAATCATTACCGTCGCATCGGTTGACTGCGTGGTCAGGACTGGCACCCGCGCTCCCTGGAATTCGATTTCTTCCTGTTTATCACTGATCTCCGGATGCAGCTTTAAAGTCACATACCCGTTCTGATTAATCGTAGGGGTAACCTCCAAAAGGATCCCGTAGCTTTTATATTCCCAGCCGGTGATTACGAAACGATCCGTTTGTTCATTATAAGAATACTTAGCAATCGGCCAATCGGTTCCCACATGAATCTTTGCCGGTTCATTATCAAGTGTCGTTATGCGCGGATTGGATAAGATGCGCGTTTTACCGCGCGTCTGTATCGCTTCCAGCAACATGCTGAAAGCCGAGCCGTCTAAAATACCGAATGAGAAATCTGACGATGTCGCCAAAGGAAATGCCGGCTGCGCAATCGAATGAAAAGAAGTCGCAGTATCGCCCCTGGGCATAAAATTATCATACGTTTTGCCTGTATTTTCAGCCGGCCAGGGAAATGTCATCGGCCGTTTTGACATAGACGCGGTATAAGAAGCGTTCCATTTCATTCCCAGGTCTTCGATGTCCGATAATGTCGTTTCGATAATCTTTGCCTCAATAGTAACCTGCGGCGTTATCGCATCCAGGCGCTCGATAACTTTTGCTATCTTATAAACATTAGTCGGTATATCCGTAACAATCACGAGATTCGCGCGGCCATCAAATTTAATTTTTCCGCGTTCAGAACGCATTTCATCAAGAGCAGAAGCAACATTCTGCGCTTTTCCGTAATTTAAAGTGAACACCTCCGTCACCAGATTCTCAAGTCCCTGTTTGCCCAATGTCGTCACGCGGATAATATTTGTCTCACGTTCATATGCGTACCCGTAGGTGCGGCAGATGACATCCAGCACCTTTTCCCACGGCACATCGGTTATTTGAACCGTAACCAGGCCCTTTACCTCCGGATCGGAAACGATACTCACATTTCCTTTCAAGGCCAATACGCGGAAAACATCATGGATATCCGCGTCCTTGAATTCTACGCTTATATTGCCCTTTGCCGTATCGGACACCTGCATTTCATTAACACTGTTAGCCGCCAAAAAAGAACCCACCGCGACCAAAAGTATCGCGACACCCAATGCCAGCTTTACCTTAAAAACCCATACATTATTGAACATTTTCATCGGCCTCTCCCCCTCCTTTTTTAAGGTTTATAACCAAAACTTTCCCCTCTTTTTGAATAATCACGCTCTCTTTTCTGATTTTCAGTATCTGCATACTGCCGAAACGTTCCTGTTCTTTCAACAGGTTACCGTTTATAATCGCCACCGATCGTCCCTGCGGATCCCAGATAACGCCTTCCAGTTCTATATTCTCCGTTTCCGCGGCAACGCGCGCGCCCGGCAATATTCTGCCGTCTTTCGTTACCAGAGTCATAAACGGATCCCTTTTCCCATTGCTTTGATAAACAAACGCCTGCTCCTGCGCCGATACGGTACGGCCCAGCGTTAGAATCACCAAAAAAACAGTTAGCTTACTGCGTAACAGCTTCATTTAAAATACCCTCTTTAAAACAAAACACATTTAGCGCCAGAAAAACCTGATGCTGACCGCCGCCGTCTTCATCGGCATTAATCGTCATCGTTTCCACCTTCATCAGCTTTTCCGAAGACTCCAGAGCATTGATAAATTTGCCAAAATCATGATAACCGCAAAACGCATCGATAAATATGAGGATACGCACGAAAAACAGGCCCGGATTATTAATTACTTTTTGCGGTTCAATCGCGATAATTTTCACATTGTTTTCTTTTGCCATACGGGAAATCAACTCCAGGAAAACCGGGAATTCTTTTTGAGAAGGAAGCCGGTTAATAAAATCTTTAAAATTCTTGTCCAAGAATGCAAATTCCTGTTCCAACGCGGCAAAATTTTTCATGCCGGCGTCAAGCTCCTGCAGAACTTTCTTTTTCTCCGACAATTCTTTAGAAATTTTTACCACATGTATAACCTGAGAACCCGTCAGCAGCAGACACACGATAAGACCGATTCCCAACAACAGCTGCTGCAGGGATATTTTGCTGTTTTTTAAAATCGGGATATCGATGTTCACAGATTAATATCCTCATTAAACCGGCAAACCAGGGTAAAATCCATTACCTCCACGGTCGAAATCTTGCGGCGCAGAACGGATTCAAGCTCGATCAATTTAAAATTTCTGCAAAAATCCTTATCCGTTTTTAGATTACGGAGAAAATCACCGATAATCGCCATCTCATCATGCGCCAATGATACTGCCGTTGCCCCAATCTTCAAACGCCGGGAAAACTCACCGGGCACCCCGGGATTTATCTCGCTGATAACGATCTTTTCAAAAGTAAATGTCCTTAACCATATCCCCGGAATCGTCAGGTCACTGATATAATTAAGCGCCTTTGCCCAAAAATAGCGGTTTTCAACCTGAGGGCGGAAAAGCGCGTTGGTATTCTTTAGGTTAATAATCCTCTGCTGAATTGCGATAATCCGCTGCTGCTCCGGAGCCAGCCCGTCTAACCGCGTTTCCACCGCATGAAGGGTTACTACCCGGCTGACATTAAAAGCCGTAACCAGAAGCAATATTAAAAGAAAAATCCCATTGGATACAAGCAGAATAAAAGTTATCGGAAGCGCCTGTTCCCGCGTTTTTTTGCTTACCTTATACGATTCCGGCAAAAGATTTATTTCAATCATTTCCTACCCTCTAAGCGCCAAACCGACGGCTACGGTCAAAATCGGACCGGTCTCCTTCAAACGTTCCTTTTCAAGCGATTCATTTATCTGCAATTTAAGCGTCGGATCCCAAATCTCAACATCAATGCCTAAGATACTGCTCAAAACCTTATCAACCCCTTTAAACTTTGCCGTACCGCCCGTAAGAAAAACTTTTTGTACCATCGCTCCTAACTGGCTCTCACAGTAATTAAAAGACCTTTGCAGCTCTTTTGCCAGCGAATCAAATACCGGACGTACGGCATTGATTAAATCCCCATACTTATCTTTGGGATTATGTTTGAGCCTATCCGCTTCTTCCGCATTAATCTCAAATTCCTCAATAAGCGCCTTTGTCAAATTATTTCCTCCCAAAGGCACATCACGGTTAAAAATCGGCACTATATCCCGAAGAATTGTCGTACTGGTTATATCCGCGCCAATATCCAATACGGCAATAACGCCGCTGCTTCCCTGGCTCACCAGATGGAATGAATTTACCGACGCAAACGCATCGACATCAATAACCGCCGGCGTTAGATTCGCCTCTTTAAGGATTTTAATCCTTTCTTCGATCACCTCTTTTTTCACGGCCACGAGCAAAACACGCATTGTTTTCCCCGGAGCGGAAGCGGAAAAGTCATCCAGGATTTGAAAATCATAATTAACTTCGTCAAGATTAAACGGTATATATTTGCCGACGCCCAGCTTTAGGGCTTTAGACAATTCTTCCTTTGTCATTCTCGGCATCTGGATATAGCGGACAATCACCGCCTGCCCGGCCACGGAGGTGTTTACTATCTGGCTGTCAATCCCTGCTGTTTCCATTGCCTTTTTAATCGAAGCGACAATATCCCGGCGCTGCCGGCTCTTATAGGCCTGCACATCAAAATGCGCAAGCTCCCGCGTTCCGGCACAAGAATTCAGCTGTACAACTTTGACGCTGGAATTACCGATATCCAGGCCGACCGCTGAACTCGATTTTTTCTTTGCAAACCGTTCACTCAATTGTTTTATCTGCATTATTTTGTTTAGTTTAACATAGTTAGCGATATGATTCAAGTTATTTTAGAATAGCCGCGCCACCATCCGTCCGCTTTTCCCTCAAAAATAACATTTACCCTTTTATGAAGCAATTTCATTCTCCGGAGAAAACTTACTTCCTTAGCTGCGGCTTCGGCGCGATATTTCCGGAAGGCTTTTGTTTTAGCATCAACTTGCTCCGGCATCAAAAAAGCCTTTTTATCCTGGCTAACCACATAATCCGCTGCTTTGCGCAACTGCGCCGAATCAAAACGATTTTGCGCATAACAGCCGGTCACGATAATTTTAGCCTGCGGATTTTTCTTGCGAAGCGAACGAATCAGCAAGCGGCATTTTCTATCGGCATTCAGCGTTACGCTGCACCCGTTTACGATACAATAGGCCGGATTTTTCCGCGTTTCGACAAAACCCTTTTTTAAAAAAGCTTCACGAATAAGTTGGGTCTCATATTGGTTAACCTTGCACCCGAACGTGAAAAAGGCACAGGTTTTTTCTATGATTTTCATAACACATTTAAAACACTATTGATATTCCCAGCGAATACCGCCGTCTCTGACGTAGACAGCCCGGCCGTACACGGTCCGGGAATTTTTTCCAGTCTCCCTGACGACCTTTATATTAATCGATTCAAGCTCCGGGTATTCATTAGCCAATCCCAATACCATATCAATAGCCAATTTCTTTATGATATATACCGTCTTTGTCTGAAATTTTATATTTACCGTGAAGGACAAAAATTTCTCTCCGAAACGCAGGCCCTCAATATCAAAATCCTGCTGATAATCGCGATACCCTCCGATAAATTCCATAAGGTATAACTGGCTATGCTGTTTGGAAGCGGGCGGCTGTTTCGGGATACTCATGGAAACCTTAAAGATCAACACGGCAAAAAAATAGAGAAACCCGACAAGCACGATAACCAGAACCGCCTTCCGGTTTTTCAGCGCCAGGTCTTTTATTTTCAGCAAAGATACTTCTATAAACTTGCGAAATAAGGAATTATAATTTCCACTCATAATGCATAACCGATAAAGTCATAATTACTGCCGTTTCACACTTCAATATGTTTTTTCCCAAGGAAACTCCCATAAGCCCCTGCTCCTGCGCCATGCGGTACTCTTCTTCGCTAAAGTCCCCTTCCGGGCCGATGAATACAATAACATTCTGCGGAGAAGATTTCCGGATAACATCCTTCAACTGCCGCGCGTCATTACGCAAAGAAGCGATAAGCCTCAAATCAAACGAATTACTATTTTTTAATACACGTTCAAAATAAGTAACCGGTTCTATACGAGGAATATAGCTGCAACCCGATTGTTTACAGGCTTCAACGGCAATTCTCTGCCACCGTTTTTGCTTTAGCATTGCCCTTTGCGGCTCTATCGAAACAATCATCCTCTGCGTTTGCATCGGAATAACTGCATGCACCCCAAGCTGCGTAGCCTTATCTACAATGTCATCAAATTTAGAATTCTTTGGAATAGCCGCGGCAAGAACAATCTTTGTTGTATCCGCAGGTACAACAAGGGCTTCTCTTACCTCAATCACCCCGGCCTTGCGGGATACGGATGCCACTATTCCTTTATATTCATTGCCGTTGCCGTCAAACAAAACCACCGGGTCATTAATTTTTAAGCGCAGCGTAAAGAAAGCGTGACGCGCCTCTTTTCCCGACATCTCAAAACAGCTGCCTTTTTTCAGACATTGTGATTCCACGTAAAATCGATGCATATGGAGCCCCACAAGCACAAAGTGGACGGCATTACTGCCGCCCACTTTGATATTACACTATACTTTAATACAGATTACGGCCATAAATGGTCTGCATAGGCACCCACATTAGGACACGTTGCTTTGTCCGGAACATTGCCGGCACTAGGAACCAACGTATATGCTACAGGCGTAGCCTTTGTCTGTTCATACGGACAAAACGGTTCTGCGGCGATATACTGCCATGTCACAAGCTCATCCGCCCCCGTAGCTGCTCCACCCCATGTAACGTCCTTATTTTCCTTGGTCTCGTAAGTTGCCATGGCGGAAGCAAGCCCACGCAGGTTCGCTACACATACCTTAGTATTTGCGTCGGTACGCACGTCGGAAAAACGCGGCAGAATCAAAGCGACCAGAATGCCCAGAATTGCGATAACAATCAGAAGTTCGATCAATGTAAAACCTTTCTTATTCATCGCATTCACCCCCCTTCCCTTGTTTGAGTTAACGTTATTTTTTCCATTATCTTACTGCTGTTTCATATTTTATATAACAATTCGCCGGCTTTGTCAAGCATTATATCGCAAGTCTAAAGCAGCATATCCCGTGCCAATATCTATTTATTTTTCTCCCTCGGAAACCGGCAGTTCCCCGGATTAAACCGGGTAATCCATTACTCAATGCCGATATCGTGAGAACCGTATTACTCATCGGAATACCTTTACGAGACTAAACATAGGCAAAAATAAGGAAAGGGCAATCATGCCGACAACCCCGCCGATAATAACCAGCAATACCGGCTCGATAATCGAGCTTAAGCGCTTTACCGTACTATTAACCTCACTATCGTAAAAATCGGCGATTTTATTGAGTATGGAATCCAATGTACCGGATTCTTCACCCACGGAAACCATATGCCCGACCATCGGGGGAAAAATCGGGTCCTCCCGCAGCGGTGTAGCCATGCTTTCTCCCCGGTTCACGCTTTCCGCGATGATCGTAACCGTCTTCGCGATGACCGCATTACCTACCGTGTTCTCCACAATACGTAATGCCTGAAGTATCGGCACGCCGCTGTTAATCAAAGTGCCTAAGGTTCTCGCGAAACGGGAAATACTCGCTTTCTTCATAATCATTCCGAATATCGGAATCTTAAGCATAAATAATTCCACATTATATCTGCCCACCGGCGTAGCCCGGTAACGAAAGAATGCGGTAAGCGCAGCCACAATTCCGGCCACGACAAAATACCACTTCGCACGCAGCCAATGGCTGATCAGCAACAAGATCTGCGTCGGTAAAGGAAGCGGTACATCCATGGATTTGAACAACGACTCGAATTTAGGGAAAACCCCCATTACCAGAAACAAAACTACACTTAAAGCCACGATCACGATTAAAACCGGGTAGGTCAAGGCGGTTTTTACGTTTCCGCTTATTTCTTCGGACTGCTCGGCAAAAACCGCCAGCCGGTGCAGAATCTCCTCCAGCGCGCCGCCCGTTTCCCCGGCATTAATCATATTCACAAATAGGGGAGAAAAAACGCGCGGATGTTTTTCCAGAGCCGAGGAAAATGACCCTCCGGCCTCAACATCATCCCTTACCTTGGAAATCACTTCCTGCAATTTCTTATTTTCAACCTGCTGGCTGAGGATGTTCAGGCTGGAAACTAAAGTAATGCCGGAACCAATCATCGTCGCCAGCTGGTTATTAAAGATTACCAGGTCTCTTGCGCCGACACGGGCGAATAATTCGAAAATATCCGCAGAAAACGCACTCTTTTGCTGCCTGTCCTCGGCAACCGTAACCACGAAATAGCCCATTGCCCGCAGCTTATCGGCAACGATTCCGCGGTTGGAGGCTTCCAGAGTACCGCTGATTAGTTTACCTGCCGCATCACGCGCCTTGTAAATAAAAGCCGGCATTTATTATTCCTCGTTTTCAATAAGGTTAAACCGTTTCATTTTATTAAATAGACTCTTACGGCTTATTCTCAGCAGCTGTGCCGCCTCCGTTCTATTCCAATTTGTCTTATTAAGCGCCTTAAGAATCAACTGTTTTTCCACGTTGTCGACCACATCCTTTACCGTATTCGGCAGCGATTTTGAAAAATCGATCGACTCCGTATCTACCTTTGTTTCATGATCAATGCATTGCAGATAAAAAGGCAAATCTTTCTTGGTAATGATGTCTTTTTCCGCTAAAACTATCGCCCGCTGCAGCACGTTTTCCAGTTCGCGTACATTCCCCGGCCAGCTATATTTCATCAAAAGCTCCATGGCTTCCAGGGAAATATGTTTTATGGACTTATTAAATTCCTTATTAAAGCGGCGCATAAAATGTTCAAAAAGCAGCGGGATATCCTCATGCCTTAGCCGCAGCGGCGGCAAATAAACAGACACGACATTGATGCGGTAATATAAATCTTCCCGAAACTGTTCTTCCTTTACCGAACGCACCAGATCCTTATTCGTCGCGGCAACAATCCGCACATCCACTTTAATCGACCCCGTAGAACCGACACGCTCAAATTCCCTCTCCTGCAGCACACGCAGCACCTTTGCCTGTGTCGCCAGGCTCATATCCCCGATTTCATCGAGGAAAATCGTCCCGTGATTTGCCGCTTCAAAACGGCCGATTTTCTTGAACAACGCGTCCGTAAACGCGCCTTTTTCATGCCCGAATAATTCGCTCTCCAAAACCCCTTCCGGAATTGCCGCGCAATTTATTTTCACGAACGGGCCGTTTTTACGCAAACTATTCGCGTGAATCGCCCGCGAAACAAGCTCTTTTCCCGTTCCGCTTTCTCCCTGGATCAGCACGGTGATATCCGCAGCCGAGATCTTTTTCATAACTTCAAAGACCTCCATCATCTTCCCTGAAGCCCCGACTATTTCATTGAAATCATATTGCCGTTCAAGCTTATTCTTTAATTCCTTATTTTCCCGGTGCAGCCGGTTGCACTCAAGCGCCCTTTGCACCACCACACGCAGCTCATCAATCTCAAAAGGCTTGGTAAAATAATCATACGCGCCTTTTTTTACCGCCTCAATCGCAATCTTTTGCGCCCCATAGGCGGTAATGATAACGAGCAATTGCTCCGGGTCTATTTTTTTAATATGCGTAAGCACCTCAAAACCGTCCATGCCCGGCATTTTTATATCCAGAGTAACCACATCGAAACATCCCGGTTTATACAAGGAAAGCGCTTCTTCGCCGCTGGAAGCAATGGTTACATCATAGCCTTCTTTGCGCAGCGCCTCCAGCAGGAGAAAACGAAAACTCTGATCATCGTCAACAACTAAAATTTTTGCCGCCATTTCTAATCCTTTGTTTGTTCAACCGGCAGGCTGACCGTAAACGTCGTTCCTTTTTGCACCTCGCTTTTAACATCGATTTTCCCTTTATGGCTGGAAACAATCTGATGCGTTATCGTCAATCCCAGGCCGGTGCCCCCTTTTTTCGAAGTCATGAACGGATCGAATATTTTATCCAAAATGTCCTGGGCAATACCGCAGCCCGTATCCGCGAACCCGATTTGTACCGTGCGGTTATCTTTATTAAAAACCGTTGATATTGTCAGCTTACCGCCTTCATTTTCCATCGCGCTAAAGGCGTTAAAGATAATATTCAAAAAAGCCTGCTGCAGCTTTTTCGCATCGGCGCAAATAAGCGGCAACTGCGGGGAAAAGTCTTTGTTGATTTCTATCTGCGCCTTTTTTGAATCATGCGCGGCCAGCAATAACGTCTGCTCTATTACCTGATCAACATTCAACTCTTCAAAATTCGACTCCAGCTCGGAGTTTTCCGGCCGCGCGAAACTAAGCAGTTCTTCCACTACGCGGTTCAGTCGGTCAACTTCCTTAACGATAACCTCGGTGTATGACTTTTTCTTGTCGTTATCCTTTAAGTCCTCCTGAAGCAGTTGCACCAACCCCTTTATCGAGCCCAGGGGATTGCGAATCTCATGCGCGATACCCGCTGCCAGGCTGCCGACCGCGGCAAGCCTGTCCGCGCGCCGCATCTGCTCTTCCAGGTGCTTTATATGTCCGAGGTCTTTAAAAGTAACGACAATACCTAAAAAGGTATTTTTCTTATCCCGTAACAGGGAAGTCGTAATACCGATAGGAATTTTCTTGCCCAAACACGAATAAATGTTTATCTCACGCGACGAACTTGTCTGTTTTCTTTCCAGCGTATCCCGGATAATCCGGCTCAAGTCGGCATTCTTACTGCCTTCGGGGAAAACCTTATATACCGACTCAGCGACAACATCCTTGGCGTCGTAGCCGATAATAAGCTCTGCGGAACGATTAAACGTAACAATGATGCCTTTCATATTAATCGTAATCAATCCGCCGGTCATACTTTCGATGATATGCTCATTAAGCGAAGAAACCATCGTATTAAACGACTTGCCGAGGGTCCCGATTTCATCTTCCGTATTAATATGCACGGTTCGCGTCAAATCTCCCGAGCTTATCTGCGTCGCGCTCAGCGTCAATCTTTTTATCGGCAAGGTAATCGCGTATGCCAGAATCACGCCGAACACACCGGAAATAAACGTGGCCATCCAAACCTGCTGTTCCAGCATAGCGACCACGCCTTGAAAAATAAGAATATCCGTATCGTTAATCAACCTAAGAAAATTAACCCGGACAAGGTAAAAAGAAAATATCTGCGCCCCGAAAACAAGAATGGCAATCAAAAGCGGAATTGCGATAATCAGGTTTGTCCTCACCCTTTTTTTGAGTGAGCTGATTTTTACCATAAGTACTACCCTTTCGCCTCTTCGGTCGTCGCCCGCAATACTTCTTCTAAGGTCGTTATTCCGTCCAGCACCTTTTGCAATCCGTCTTCGCGCAAGGTACGCATCCCGCACTCCTGCGCCTTTTTTGCCAGGACCGCCGTAGAAGAATTTTTCAGGATAAGCTCCCGGATTTCGTCATTAATAATCACCATCTCGTATATGCCGATTCTCCCCCAGTATCCCGTGCCCTTGCAGTTATCACAGCCTTTTCCCTTATAAAAAGTATAACCCGACGCTGAAGGCGGTAAACGCAAAGCGGTAACAACATCTTTCGCCGGCACATAAGATTCTTTACATTGCGGGCAAATCGTCCGGATAAGGCGCTGGGCAATAATACCGATAACCGCGGAAGAAACGAGAAAAGCGTCGATTTTCATATCTATCAGCCGCGTAATCGTCGAAGACGCGTTGTTGGTATGTATGGTGCTCAAAACCAGGTGCCCGGTCAACGCCGACTGTACGGCAATCTCCGCCGTTTCCAAATCGCGTATTTCTCCGATCATAATCACATTAGGGTCCTGCCGCAAAAAACTGCGCAGCCCGGTGGCAAAGGTCAGCCCTGCCCGCGGGTTTACCTGGACTTGATTAATCATCTTCAAACGGTACTCTACCGGATCTTCCACGGTAAGAATATTTTTCTCGATGGTGTTAATCGTACTCAGCGCGGAATATAAGGTCGTCGTCTTTCCGCTGGAGGTAGGCCCGGTAACAAGAATCATCCCATAAGGCCGGTGTATAAGGTCTTCAAACCACCTTAGGTTTTCCGGAGCAAACCCCAGCTTATCGAGGCTGATTATGAGCATCGTTTTATCCAGCACGCGCATAACCACTTTTTCACCCAGGACTGTCGGCAAGGTAGAAACGCGCAAATCTATCTTCTTGCCGTCCACCTCGAAAGTAAAGCGGCCGTCCTGAGGAATTCTCTTTTCCGAGATATCCAGGCAGGAAAGAACCTTGATACGCGACACTATCGACGCGAGAAAATCCTTCGGATAAGTCGATAACTCGCGCAGAAATCCGTCGACACGGCAGCGCACGCGCACCATATCCTCGTCCGGCTCCACATGAATATCCGTAGCGCGTTCTTGAAAAGCCGTACGGATCATCGAATCAACCAGGTCAATGATTTCATTGCCGTCAATACCGGCCGGCGGTTCCTTGCTTTCAGGCTGCGGCTGGCGTAACGCAGGCTCCGATACGGAGGAAGACACCGCGCCTTTTTCCGAAACATCTTCTTTATAACACTTATCCAGGACCGTAAACAAAGCCGTACGCGAACAGATAACCGGTTCTACCCGGCAGCGGGTTATTTGCTGTACCTCATCAATGGCAAAGACATTCAAAGGATCCGCCATGGCGATAGTCAAATTATTGCCGAATTTTTCCAAAGCAATCAGCTGGTGCCGGCGCGCGAGCTGTTCCGGTATAAGCCTGACGACATTCGGTTTTAACCCGTAACTTCTAATATCGATATGCGCAAGGTTCAGTTGTTGCGCCAAAGCAACAATCAGATCCTCTTCATTTAAGTAACCGAGCTCTATCAGCGTCTGTCCGAGGCGGGCACCGGCCTTTTTCTGTTCTTCCAAGGCCTTCTGCACCTGTTCCCCGGAAACCAGCCCCTGTTCGATAAGATACTCGCCTAATAATTTTTTCTTTGATTTATCTGTCGCCATCTGCCTTGATTTCTTTGTTTTCTTTATTTTCTTTCAATTTAGCCAACCTGCGTTTCAGGCCTTCCGCATCGCGTGCCTTTATAAACGCGTCTTCCTCTAAAATAAGCCCGCGATCGACTAAATCCGCCAAGGCCATGTCCACGCTCTGCATACCGACCTTAGCTCCCGTTTCCAGAGAAGAATAAATCTGGAAGGTCTTTCCTTCGCGTATTAAATTACGCACTGCCGGCGTAGCGACCATGGTTTCCACCACGGCAACGCGGTGCTGCTTGTCGGCGCTGAGCACCAGCTGCTGGCAGACAACTCCCTGCAGCGTCAAAGAAACCTGCACCCTTACCTGCTGCTGCTGATACGGCGGGAAGACATCAATCAAGCGGTCTATGGTCTGAACCGCATCCGTGGTATGCAGCGTGCCCAGAACCAGGTGCCCGGTTTCCGCGGCGGTAATCGCGTGAGCAATCGTTTCTAAATCCCGCAATTCCCCGACTAGAATCACGTTCGGATCCTGGCGCAGGACATATTTCAACGCGCTGGCAAAAGAACGCGTATCGGAAATCACCTCGCGCTGCTCTATAATACTATTTTTATGAGAATATAGATATTCAATGGGGTCTTCGACGGTAATAATATGCGCCTTTCTCTGCGTATTAATAATATCAATCATTGCCGCCAGGGTCGTTGACTTTCCGCTGCCCGCGGCACCGGTAACCAGTACCATACCTTTATCGAGCATGGCAAACTCCTTAACCACCGCCGGCAGACCCAACTCCTCCACCTTTTTTATTTCCGTAGCCAGCCTGCGAAAAGCAATCCCCACGCTGCCGCGCTGCTGATGCAGGTTAACCCGGTACCTGCCCACACCGGGAATCCCGAAAGAAAAATCAAGGTCCAGTTCCTGCTCAAAGGTTTTAATCTGCTCGCTGTTAAGCATCTCGTAGGCGTATAACTTAGCCATCTGCGGCGTAATCTTGCCCAGTTCCTCAAGAATTACCAGCTCGCCGTTGATACGCAGCACCGGAGCGCTGCCGCAAACGATATGCAGGTCCGAGGCATTACGCTGTGCCGTTAATTCCAATAAATTTTTAAGTTCCGCCATACTATAAAAGCATCCTTTTCAATAATTCCGGCTTGTTCGAATAGGTAAGCGCGTCGTTAATCCTGATCAGGCGTGCCTTGCACAAATCGGCGAGCGACTGGTTAAAGCTAAGCATACCCTCTTTTGTCCCGGTCTCGATCATCGAGTAGATCTGGTATGTTTTTTTCTCGCGAATAAGGTTCGCTATCGCCGGAGTAACGCTCATTGCTTCAATCGCCGCCACACGGCCCTTACCGTCCGCGCGGGGAATAAGCCGTTGGGATATTACCCCCTGCAGGGACAATGAGGTTTGCAGCCTGATTTGCGACTGCTGGCCTTCTGAGAAAACATCAATGATACGGTCAATGGTCTGCACCGCGTCGATAGTATGCAGTGTGGCAAACACGAGATGCCCGGTTTCCGCGGCGGTAATCGCCGTGGATATCGTTTCCAGGTCACGCATTTCGCCCACGAGAATAACATCGGGGTCTTCACGCAGCGCATCCCTTAACGCCAAAGAAAAAGACGGGGTATCGGCGTAAATTTCCCGTTGATGCACAATGCTTTTTTTGTGCGGATGCAGATATTCGATCGGGTCTTCGACGGTAATAATGTGGCATGAATCTTCCCTGTTAATCAAATCGATCATTGCCGCCAGGGTCGTCGATTTTCCGCTGCCCGTCGGGCCGGTTACCAGCACCAAACCGCGCTGTTTTCGCGCTAATTCTGCGACAATCGGCGGCACCTCCAGATTTTCCAGCGAGGGAATTTCAAACGGGATAAAGCGCAGCGCCGCGGCCAAATACCCTTTTTCATAAAAAACATTTACACGGAAACGTCCGATATAGCTGTAGGTAAAATCTATACTGCGGGCTTTTTCAAGCTTTTGCCTCTGGTCCTCATTGAGCATCTTTAAAACAAGCTGCTCAACATCGTTGGAGGTCAATGCCTCCAACTCCGTCGGCACCAGTTTCCCGTATATCCGCATAATCGGAGGCAATCCCACGGTAATATGCAGATCCGAAGCGTTTTTTTCGATGGACAACCGGATAAGATCAAGAATCTCCATATCCTTAACTCTTCTCTATTTTGTAATGCATGATAAGCGTTTTCAGTTCGCCGATTAAGTCATTAACCTTTCGAATCAATACCAACGCTTCCTGCTCGTTAATTTTCTTGTCCTTAAGGTCACCATATAGAGTATCCGCTACTTTGGATAATTCAAATATCAATTTTCTGTCATTAGACACCAATACATGCATATTATCGATTACCGAGTTAAAAGCCTCGGAAAGATTTTTCAGCTCGTCATCCCGGCGTAAATGCACGCTGCGCGTCAAATCGCCCCGCGCCACCTCTCTGGCCACTTTCTGCAGATGGTAAACCGGGCCGGCGACTTTATGCGAAACAATAATACTGGCAATGACCGCGATGAAAACCGCCAGAGGTATCTCAAAAAGCAGCAAAGTATTTAAAGTACGCGAAACCTCATCGATTATTGCCTTGGCCTGTATTTCCGGAAGTCTGGCGCGCAGCAAGCTCCAATGCGCCAGGTACACGGATAAAACAATGACCGCGCTGGTAATCAAAATCGCGGCGAGCACGAAAGCCATATACTTAAATTGCAGCTTTCGCTGGATAAGCAGGTTCTTCCGGATAAAATATCCCTTTCGCGCCATCTTTTGCCTCTTTGAATTGCCCTATTTTTAAGGTGACAACTGTGAATAGGTTATCACATTGAAGTGCGGTTGTCAACCTAACCAGTACCTAACCAGTACATATTAAATGCATATTCAATATTGAGCATTGACTATCAACCAAACTCCCCCAATAACTCATCACTTCCAACTCACAAGTACGTCATATCGCCAGCTGGATTAAGTCCTCACCATATTTATCCACAAACAATTTCTTTGCGCATTGGAACTCATCAACACCCAGCCGAATCATTAAATAATCTTCGTCAATTCCATCCTGCTGTTGTAAAAACAAAGTCGACGGCGGCAAATCACATTTTTGAGAAACTCTTTTCAGTTCCTGCAACTGACTGTTTAAAAATTTCATTTTCTCTTTCAGTTGCGGTCTATAAGAAAATTGCACCAAAATATTACTCTTTTCGAAATATACAGCCAGATCTTTTAGATTAAAAATCGTTATTTCCGGCGCTTCAATATGCGCTATAGTTGAATAAGGAGATATTCCATGATCCGTAGATAACTCTACACGTTCTGAAACCGGCGACCCCCGCCATTGGCTATCCGGTAAAATAATTTTATTTATCTCATTTTGCACCTTAATTGCAGTACGCAGCCAGGCAGTATGTTCTTCTGAAAGCATCTGTTTTTTAATTATTAGATCAATCTTATCATCTTCTAACCCGCTTAAATATATTATTGCCTTTTTTGCCCTTTCTAAATCAGGATCTTCGTCAAACAAATCTTTCAATGCCTGAATTTGTTCTTTTAATCGCAAAAATCTATCGGCCTGTATCTTAAAAGTTGTATTTATGTTTGGTTCATCTCTCAACTTGTATATATCATTCAAAACATCATTCCATTTATTAAAAGGGCTTGTGTATAAACATTTAACAAAAAGGCTGTAAATAAAATCAGCCCTATCCGTGATATTTCCGGCAATTTCGCCCAATTCACTTTCAGTTTTCAAAGCAAAGAATTCTATTAGAGCTCTTAACAATTCTCCCGCATCCAGCAATTCCTTTGCTTTTTCCGCTAAATTAAGTTCATAATCTTTTTCTATTTTTTCAACACCTTGAGTTTTAAAGTTGAATAACAAAGCAATAATCTCATTGCTGATAATGTCATGAATTAAATAATCGGTAATCGAACTTAATCTTATATCTTTGCTTTTTAAGTTTATCCGCCGTAAATAACCATCTTTTGTTTCAGGAATTACCATTTCCAGAAAAATCTTTAAATCCTCGGGAGCACGGCTTCTCTCAGCCTTTTTAAACCGAATTAAACGGTAAAACCCACTTTCAGAAACAATGTTATTGTTATTTTCCGGGTTTAGAATATAAATAAGCGCATCCAAATATGACGGATTACTTTCTATTTTCTTCAACAATTTTTCCCTGACTAAATCGGTTTCTAAACCAGAACCCAATAAGCTTTCTAAGGCATTAAACAGTAAAATTTCAAGAAAATTTCCAATGTGTTCATCGGGCACATTTTTTAATACCGCCCAATGCAGATAAATACCATCAGCCAAACCATAAGCAATCTTTTCCGCTCTGCCATAAAGTATAAGTTTGAAAGTTTTTCTTTTGGTCCGAGTATTACGCAAAACTTCTTTTAAATCTTTCCGGCGCTCGGCAAACATTTTTCTCAATTTATCTTTGATTATTTTTTGTCTTTTTCTTACTATATCTTTCTGCCATTCCAATCCTGGCCATCGCCCTATATTATCTAAATTTTTAATTTTTACTCTGATTTTACCGCGCTTATCCATCCACGCTCCTATATTAATAACAAAATCTGCCGCCCCCTTAATGTCTCCGGCAAATCCAGGAAAATCATAGCCATAATTTATCCGCTTTCGCGAAGAACTCAACTCGGCATAAACCCGGCTGAACCACTCTGTACTCACACAAAGTTTAGGAGCTAAAGCACTGCTTTGCTTTTTTAAGCTATTATCGAAAAAAATAATCCCCTGCGCCCAGGCAATATCCATCGCTACAAACGCCTGGATAAGCAGCAAAACAATTATTTTTAATAACCTTTTATTTATCTTCATATCTCCGTTAAGCTCGTTGTATTCGTTTTTTTGTTTTTCAGTTTTCAGTTTTTAGTTTTTCGGTTTCTTATAAACTGCTTCTGCCCGGACAAAACCTGTGCCCAAAAGAGATTGAATTAATAATATTACCAGTATTCTCAGCACTAATTTAGACTTTTTTATCTTTATAATATCTATTTTCATTTGCAATTTACAATTTATTTTCAACTTCGAATTAATGTGTCATATTGCCTGCTCGACCATTTCATGGGTATGAATAACTTGCTCTGTAAGATTTTTTGCGGTTATTTCTTTCTTATCAATCAGCCGGTGAGTTTCTTGAACTACCTCCGAAAAAGAAGCGGATTTCTCTCCAACCAGCGAATCGGCGGAAGGCTCTTTTTGTAAATCGGAGAGTAAATACTCTAATACAAGTTGGTCATACGAGCGGCCTTGTTGTCCTGTAAAAGCGTATTTCTCTCCTCCGGGCTTATAATCCAACAACTTTGGATTTAACCAAGGTGGTAATATATTAAGCTCGATTAGTTTCTCAATAAGTTGACATTGAATTGGTGATAACCATATGCCTCTGCCCTTTGTTGCAACAAAATTGTCCAAGAGTAGACTCAATTTGTAAGCAAACCATTCGTTTAGAACATGTTCCGTACCACCAGTTGTACCAAATCTTGAATACAGGAACTGTTTTATTTCTTCCAGACCTTGAGGCTCATTAGTCTCAGCGAAATTTAAAATTTCTTCAAATATTTCTCTATCGGGTAAAATTAATTCGTGATATACATGATGAAAAAACTCGTGATCAAAAGCAGATACAGCGCCTAATATTAATTTCTTAGATTCTATATACTGACCTCCGACAAACATACCCTGATCTAATAAAATTACATCCTTACTGAAACATAATCCCTGGAGTTTTGGATGAGTCAATAACCAGGCAAATATTGGCGCAATAGGAGACTCCAGCATTTCGTTTATCTTTTTTATAAAATAAGAGTTATCACGAAAATGATGTTTCTCATCTTCTTTTATGCTAAGAAAAAGATTTTTATCTAAATCAATAGTAATGGACCCGGGGCGTGCCGTAGCGAAACTATAGTCGCTATCGAATCGCTTAATTTTTCCTATTGCATCCAATAGTAAACTTCTATTTTCCTGTGAATCAAACAAATCATTATTTAATCTAACAAAAATGTTGCGCCTCCCCCCCACCTCAAAACGCGCCTTTTCTGGATCTTGGCTTGACATTAATATATCCACTATCTTATTGTTATCAAATTTAATTATGAAGACAAGGTAGTTTGGCGCTTTTATATTTGTCCCACCGGGACTAATGACCTTTCCATATTCAAAATTAACCTTGCACCACAATCCATTATAGGAAGTATTAAATTCAGTGTTAATCGTAAATCTATCTACTTGGCTGGGGCTAATGTCTCCCTTTAAAAAAATAGACAATAACTCTTTAATCTTCTGCCTCTCTTCTGTGCTAACTTTTTTGAGAACATCTGTTACTTCCTCAAGAGCCTCATCTGTTATAATCTTTCTTCTTGCCTCTAATATCATATCGGATATAGACTGAACAATTTTAACCTCATTCCTAATTGCCAAAGAGACGGGCTGCTTATTCTTCCGGCCTTTGAGAAAATCACTTTTAAAAGACTCAGCGTTAATGTTAATTTTAGGAGCCAAAACGCTAACCTGTTCTTGTCGATTGTTACCAACAATATCTCCCGCCCCACACCACGTCAAATTCCCCGCCACAACCGCCTGGATAAGCAGCGAAGTAATGAACCTAAATATTAAATTGGGTTTTTTAGTCTTAAATATACGCATTTTATTAAACCCCAAACAAATTCAAAACTCAGAACAAGTTAACAGGACGCAGATTTTCGCAGATAAATCAGGATATAAAAATTCTATGAATCTGCGCCTTAACCAATTTATTTCCTTGAGCTCTTTATTCTTAAAATCTTGATAATCTGCGTTCATCTGCGTCCAAAAAGGAAATTCCTATACTATTTAATTAACCGCTTACTGCTCAAGCTGTAGACTATAAGCTAATCAGCTTACCCCTCGAATATTTACCTTTAGGTAAATATTCGAGCTGGTGTCCCCGCAGGGGGATGAGCTAATGAGCTATCTATATCGCCCGCGCTATAAAATTTTGCGTTTCTGAAGACAAATCCCGCGTTGGAATCCCCAGCGAAGAGTCCTCTTTCTCAAAAAACATCTTCAAACAAGGATTATCCGTAATTTCAGCTAATCGGACAATTAATAACCCATCCTCTGTTCTCTTAAATCTGAACACTTTTGCTATATCAGTATCATTCAAGGTGTTTTCCCCAACTCTATATACTTTCTTCCCTATAGTAATAGACTGTACTCCCTGAACAAAATATATCAACAATTTCTGCCCTTCTTTATTCTCAAGCAATAACCTGCCTTCTGAAACAGCCCACCTAATACCGTCATAAGCCTCTATATCAATTTTTATTTTATTTAACAAAACTAAATTATCATCTTTTTCATACAACCGCAGCTTTTTACTTAGGGTCCTTATAATCTCGTCCTGATATGAAATTATAACCCCTGCATCAAACCAGGGAATTTTTAACTCTTCTATTCCTGTATCTGTTTCAGAATAAATAACTATATCTTCTTTACGCGCATATATAACGGCTGATTTCCTGCTTTCCAACCCCTTATATAGCGCTGAAGGCACAACTATATCACTCACTCCCATCTCCCTTAATTTATCAAGCATTAGCGTTTTATAAGATTCTTCATCTTTCAATGGAATGTTTGCACAGGCAAGAACCGTTTTTCCGTCTTTACTCATTCCTTTTGCTGTATAGATTGCGGAATCACTGTTTTTTTCAATCTTAAACAATACCTCCCTGCCCTCTTCAACAACCATAATTGATGCCCCTGCTTCATCAACATATACGATATCCGTACCATCCGGCAAAACTCCAAGCCGAACTTTTTCTTCTGATTCTTTTAAAGCCCCTCCTTCCATAATAAAGTTATTCAGCTGCCTGGCATAGATTTCAATATGATGCCCCGTAGGATGAATACGAAAATTTTCCATTTTATCTAATCTATTAAGAGTTATATGTATACGTTTTAAACTCTGCTTTATCTGCGGAATATATTTTTCTTTTCGCTCCGGTGAAAGTTTTAATAAATAAGCAGAGCTCAATATCCCTGATAAAGTATTATTTACTTCATGCTGCATCGTCAATCTAAACAACACATCTATTTTTTTATCTTTACTTAAATCATTTATTTTTTTACTAATCGAATCTGCATGTTCACCGATTAATTCCGCCTTAACTATAATTTCTTCATCTGGAAGCGACTCCATCCCTTCCAATGATTTTCCTATTTCTTCCAAATTCTCCCCTATCTGTCCATAGAAACCGCGGCTAATATCTTTAAATTTTTTAATATGCGGTTCCATCAAAGACAGCATCAAAACATTAAACTCTTTCAATTCATTAAGTTCAAAGCAAAGCTTATAAGATATAATATCTGTAAATTTTCCCTCCATTTCTATTTCCCCTTCCGATATTAATCCATAAAGCATATTATATACAGGCAGTCCAAGATTAAGAACCCGCTTAATTTCCATTATCTCCGCATCACCATATTTCGATATTTCCTTAAGTATATACCCATGCTGGCCATCAGCTAACCATTTTATCCACGCATCAAAATTTTCCGGAGGATGTTCTATCCATTGATCCATTTTCTCTTGACTAGGCAAAATTCTACACTTTTCTTCATATTCAACTTTTTTCCACAACAACAGTTCTATTCTGTTAAACTTTATCGTAAATACCGCGTTCCCGTCTTTGTTTTCCGCGGTTATAGTTCCGCCATGAGCTCTAACAATATCCCAGACACTGGCAAGCCCTAAACCATAAAATCCTCGTTTATCTCTCTTCGTAGTTTCACCAGGAAGAAAAATTTGTTGTTTTCCGGTCTTTTCATCTACGACATCCAGCAAGCCCTTTTCTATCTGTCCTGTATTGCTGAAAACTATTATTGAATTTCCCCCTTCCTGACGAAATTCTATCTTAATCTCTCTTAATTCATTTTCACTTTTAGGCTCTCCCATATGCTCAAGAGCGTTTTTCCATAAATTCCGCATAACGCTTTCAAAAAGACAGGGATTTAAATACATTTCAAAAGATAGATCTTCCTCAACAGCAACATTGACAATAAATCTGGACATAAATGGGTCTGTTTTGAGAGCTTTCCGGATTTGCATTTCATCAGCTCTGGAAAGGTCAAAAAGAGCGCTCCCTTCTTGCTCTGTAAGTTCTATTCCCACTTCTAAAACCCGTAATCCTTGTTTAAAAAGGGGAAAGCACATCTTAGCAATGTCTTTTCCTTTTTTAAATGGCCCGTTAATTTCAAACGATTCTCCTTTGCATAACGCGTAATAACTTCTTAACTTGGCATTTAGGGTTTCAACTTTTGCTTTAAAAGCCGCCTCTCTATCGTTATTACCCAAATCCAATCCTGCCTCTGCACTTTTTTTAACCTCAGAACTTAGTTTTATCAGGCCATCCCAGCCCGCCAATATTTCTTGAACAGAATAATTATTTTTAAGCGCCAAGTTACGCAGTTCCACCAACTTGTAATATAATTGATCTATTTTATCTTTTAATTTGTCGGTTTTTCTCTGCCAGAACACAGCTCCCAAACTCGAAAGTAAGGTATTTAAGTCATGATATAAAAACCTGATATAAAGGCCAGGGTCTTTTAATCCAACACTTGCTTCTGCTTCGTTTCCAAAAAGCTTTTCATAATAGGCTCCAATACTTAGAGCCAATTCTTTTTCAGAAATATGAAGCGACGGAGAAAGGCAACAAATCTCCTCCTTTTGCCTAAAAGCATTGCAAGCAAATCCTGCCTGCGCGAAATCCATAACCACAAACGCCTGGATAAGCGCCACGGCTATACACTTAAAAATTACAATCCTCATCTTCCAACTTCCCATACGTTTTCTTTATCGGATTTTAACTTTATTAAATAAAGCAAGTTATAATTTTTAAAAGCACCTAAAAAGATATAAAAGTATACCATATTTTTTAGTACTTTGCAAATTAAAGTCAAATTTGCAATTTATTGTAAATAAATAAGTTATAAAAAAAACCGCCGCAGCCAACTCGGATATTTCAATAATATTTGTTTCAGGTTATATTGAACTGAGTAGGGTTCAGGCCTGCCTGAACCGTTATTTTATAATTTATAGGATTATTTTCATCGTTATTCCAGGTTAGGGGATTATTTGCAATATATTCACGTATATTTTTCAATGAATCTGTCGT
>JAHIOQ010000068.1 GCA_018895275.1 Candidatus Omnitrophota bacterium | reverse complement strand
CTCGATCTTGGCCCAGGTATCCCGCAATGTTACTACGCGGTTAAAAATGGGCTTTTTGTTTGCATCCAAGCTATCTACAAAGAAATACCCCAGCCTCTCGAATTGATAGTGGCTGCCCTGCACTGCATTTTTGAGGCTTGGTTCGGCCCTACAGGAGGATATGACTTCCAGAGATTTAGGATTCAGATTAACGGTAAAATTTTCACCCTCCGGAACATCATCCGGATTACGTTTTGTAAAAAGCGTGTCATATAAGCGCGCTTCAGTGTCTATAGCATGGCGCGAGGATACCCAATGGATAGTGCCTTTCACTTTCCTGCCGTCGGGGGTATCGCCGCCTTTTGTGGCGGGGTCATAGGTGCAATGAACCTCTTTTATCGCCCCTGTCTTTTCATCCTTAATAAGACCTGTGCATTTCACGATATATGCATAGCGCAATCTAACCTCAGCTCCGGGAGCCATCCGGAAAAACTGCTTCGGCGGATCTTCGCGAAAATCATCCTGTTCTATGTATAGTTCCCGCGAAAAAGGCACCGATCTTTTGCCCATAGATGCGTCTTCGGGATTATTAATCGCGTCGAATTCTTCGGTTTCACCCTCGGGATAATTATCTATTATCACCTTAAGCGGCCGGAGTATTGCCATGACTCGCGGCGCTTTTTTATTAAGCTCTTCGCGGATACTGTTTTCAAGGACTATCATATCGACAATGCTGTCAAATTTTGCCATGCCTATACGCTCGCAAAACTTTCTGATAGACTCAGGCGTATAACCACGCCGCCTTAATCCTGAAATCGTAGGCATGCGGGGGTCGTTCCAGCCGCTGACATATTTTTTCTCCACAAGCTGCAAAAGTTTGCGCTTGCTTAAAATGGTATGGCTCAGGTTAAGCCGCGCAAATTCTATTTGCTGAGAATGGTGTATGCCAAGCTCGTCGAGAATCCAGTCGTAGAGCTGACGGTGAACATCAAATTCCAAGGTGCAGATAGAATGAGTTATCCCCTCGATAGAGTCACATATGCAATGAGTAAAATCATATGTGGGATAGATGCGCCATTTATCTTTAGTCCTGTGATGCGGCATCTTTTTTATCCTGTAAAATACGGGATCGCGCAGCAGCATATTGGGGTGGGTCATATCTATTTTGCCGCGGAGGACCTTTTGGCCTTCTTCAAATTCACCCTTCCTCATGCGCGTGAATAAGTCGAGATTTTCTTCAATGCTGCGGTTGCGGCACGGACTATCTTTTCCGGGCTCTGTAATAGTACCACGGCTTTTTCGCATATCTTCGAGAGACTGGTCGCAGACAAAGGCTTTGCCTTTTTTGATAAGTACTACCGCATATTCGTATAGTTTCTCAAAATAATCCGATGCGTAATAAAGCCGGTCTTCCCAGTCAAAGCCGAGCCACCTGACATCTTCTTTAATAGAATCGACGTATTCAACTTCTTCGGTCTCAGGATTTGTGTCGTCGAAGCGGAGATTGCAAAGTCCCTTATAATCACGGGCGATCCCGAAATTGAGACATATACTTTTGGCGTGGCCAATATGGAGGTAACCGTTAGGCTCAGGCGGAAAACGAGTATGGACACGGCCTGCGTATTTCGCGCTGGCCAGGTCTTTATCGATGATATCGCGGATAAAATTGGTTGTCGGTTTTGGTATTTCCATAAATGTTTGGTGGTTTGGCCCTTCGACTCGCTATGACGCTCGCTCAGGATCATGGTGAGCAAGGTCGCCTTCGGCGACCGCGTCGAACCATGGTTGCCCAATGTTGACACCAGCCGAACTGCAAAAGTCCAATGTGTTCAACTACTTGTAAAAATCAAAAACTGACGAAGGAATAATAATAAGAAGATGGTAGCAATGCTATGCTAAGAATTAACTCTTTTAATCGATCTTCATTTCATATTCTCCGATCAAACTAGACAATCTTTCTTTAATCTGTTCCAAATCTTTTTTACCCGTTTTGATTTCTCTTATATCGCTCAAATAAAAAGGCACATCATCATCAAGAATTTGACTTACAATAGCAAGGCCCTGCTTAGCATATGACAACCCATCCTCATATTTACCAAGCATTCCTTTAACAATTGCTAAATTCATATATGCACCAACCTGATTCTTGTCTAATATAATTGCGAGCTCCAAAGAATCCATTATTCGCTTGTAATGAGTTTCGCACTTTTTCTGATTATTTTCTAGATTACCCATTAAACCAATAAATTCTTTTAATGAAGAGGAACCAATATAATATAAAATTACAGCGATCCGTGAACAAATTAAATCATCAGAAAAATCTGAATTATTCAATTTTATATATTTTTTGATTAAATCGTTTTCCCCTGAAAATAAAACAAAAAGTTCTAATAACGGATTGCCATTAAATTTTTTAATTACCGCTTCAATTACTTTTTCATCGACCTTGTGCCAAGACCTCGTTCTTTTAAACCAATCTAATCTTTCGGCGTCATCCTTATTTTGAT
>JAHIOQ010000067.1 GCA_018895275.1 Candidatus Omnitrophota bacterium | reverse complement strand
GTTTCTCCTTCCGTGCCGCAGTTCCATGAATGATTATCATTACTGCCGTCTTTGTTGTTTTCCGCGTTCAATTCATTATGCTTGGTATTATAAGCGAAAAGGTCATAAAGCGTAAATCCGTCATGGCAGGTAATGAAATTAACACTGTTAAACGGCATTCTTTTCACGCGGGCGTAGATATCCGCGGACGCAGTCATCCTTCGTGCCGTTTCTCTTATCCATCCCGGTTCCCCTTTAACGAAGTGTCGCAGAGTATCTCTGAATTTTCCGTTCCATTCCGACCAGCCGCGAGGAAACTTTCCCAGCTGGTACGTGGACATATCCCATGGCTCGGCAATAAACTTGACATGTTTTAATACCGGCTCGCGTAAAAGCAGCCGATAAAAAGCGGCATTCGGATGAAAAACGCCCTTGCGCCGGAACAGTACCGGAGCCAGGTCAAAACGAAACCCGTCGACATGCATAATTTGCGCCCAGTAACGCAAGGAGTCCACGACCATCTTCACTACCATGGGATTTTCCGCGTTTATTGTGTTCCCGCAGCCACTGTGATTCACGTATGAACGATACCGCTCCAAGTGCGTACCGCGCAAAGCATAATAAGCGGTATTGTCCAGGCCTTTAAAAGATAATGTCGGCCCCAGCTCGTTTCCTTCCGCGGTATGGTTATAGACCACATCAAGGATAACCTCAATCCCCGCCTTATGCAGCTGCCGGACCATTGTCTTGAATTCATTAATCTGGCACCCCGGATAACACCCGGAGGCGTAGGAGGATTCCGGCGCAAAGAAGGCAAGCGTATTATATCCCCAGTATTCGCTCAATCCGTTATCAATCAATGCCTGCCGGATAAAAAATTCCTGCACGGGAAGCAGCTCTACGCAATTAATACCCAGTGATTTCAGATAAGGAATCTTTTCGACAAGCCCCAGATATGTCCCGGGATTTTTCACCCCGGAAGAGCGATGCTGCGTCAGCCCTTTCACGTGCACTTCGTAAATAATCAGCTTTTCCATGGGTATAGCCGGCTGTTTTTCATTTTGCCAGTCAAAAGCATCGTCAACCACAATGCATTTGGGAACTTTACACATATTCTCCCGCGTATCCATTACCAGGTCTTTTTTCGGAGATTGCGGATTATAGCCATATAGCCGGCCGCTTGGATCATTGCGGTATTTACGGGTCAATGCCTTTGCATAGGGGTCGATAAGCAGCTTATGTTCATTAAAACGCATCCCCTTAGCCGGCGCATAGCGGCCGCGCGCCTTATAGGCGTACAATTGCCCCGGCCCGATGCTATGGACGAAAACATGCCAGATATCTTTCGCGCGGAAAAGTTTGATGCAATCCGTCGGCGCGGCGGCGTCACTGTCAAAAAGCAACAGAAAAACCTCGTCGGCGTGCGCGGAGAAAACGGCAAAATTTACTCCCGAGGGCATCGGCGTTGCTCCCAGGGGGACGGCTCTGCCTGAAGATATTTTTCTTTGCGTATGATGATGCAACGTTTGCTTCATGGTCCTCCAGAGATACAAGCAAAAGGAACTATTCCTGATAGCAGGGTTAATTTGTGACACAATTTAACCCTGCAGCCCTTCGCGTGAATATTTCCCGCTTTGGCGGGAAATATTCAAATTAAATACATAATGCCTTTTCGAATCATCATTACCGCGATTGCCGCCAGTAAAAGCGTAGTTATTTTGGATAACGCCTTGGCTCCTGCCTCTCCCAATACCTTTATCAAGATATCGCAAAGATGGAAAATTATTCCTGCCAGGAGAATATTAAGAAAAACAGAGATTAGTGTCGCAATTAATCCGTATTCGTCAATTATAATCAATGATGTCGTTAATACCGCCGGCCCGACAATCAGCGGCGTCCCTAAAGGGACTACGCCTAATTCACGCGCAGGAAGCCGGCGCTGTTTACCCGGGCTGACGATATCAATGATCGCGATACAAAATAAAACCGCTCCCCCGGCAATCATAAAATCACTAATAGTTATCCCAAGAAAACGAAACACGGCTTTTCCGAGAAAGATAAAACCGATTGCCATTGCCAACGCGGTAACCATCGATTGCAGGATAATCGCCGATTTTTCTTTTCTCTTAAGCTTTTGCGTCAGTGAAACAAAAATAGGCAATACGCCCAAAGCATCCACCGCGACAAACACCGGAACAAAAGCCAACAAAATATGCTCAAGCATGCTGACCCCCTTTAGTCAAACTTTTTGCTTATCGTATGAAAGACTTCCATTCTTTGTTCCGGTCCCATGATTTTCTTATCCCCGAGAAGTTTATCCGCCAGCTTCAGCCGCGGCATGATACCGTTACGGTTGGCCAGCTGAATACTCAACCCGGGACGTGCATTTAACTCCAGAATCAAAGGCCCTAATGACGCATCAATAACAAAATCAACCCCGAAATACCCCAGTTTAAAAACATCAAAAGTTTTTACGGCAACCTCTAAAATATGCCGCCAAAAAGGTATTTGCAGTCCGCTGACAACGGCGTTCGTGTCCGGATGCGTATCGATAAAACGGTCCCGGTAGACTCCGCCCAGGGTAACCCCTTCAACCATATCAACGCCCACGCCGATAGCCCCTTGATGCAGATTAGCCTTTCCTCCCGATTTTTTTGTAGGAAGCCTCAACATCGACATCAGCGGAATTCCCCGGTAAACAATAACCCGGATATCCGGAACCCCATGGTATGTAATCCGGCTGAAGGCATTATGCGTACGGATGCAATACTCAAGAAAAGCGCTGTCGTCGACTCCTCCCAATGAATACAATCCGCTGAGAATATTTTCAACATGATAAATAATATCTTCCATGGAAAGCAAGGCTCCAGCCGCGGTTTTCCATTTATCGTTTTCTTTATCCACTAGCACAAGGATCCCCCTGCCGGCAGCGCCGCGCGCCGGTTTTACGGCAAATTCCTTAAGCTCCTCTACCTGCCGGATATGCTTCAAGTCGTAGTTATCGGCGATGGAAAAGTAAAGCTTCGGCGCCGGGATCCCATGTTCTTCCAGTAGTTTTTTCGTGCGCAGCTTATCATCAACAAACGGATAAAAACGCCGCAGATTATGGCGCAAAATAACATTCGCGTTACGCCGGTTCATATTCAGGATTCCGCTTTGTTTAAAGATATTAAACCAGCTCATGAACGCTTACCCCTTTTAAATATCAAGTCCTTAAAACGAAACAATTCCATAAACCGCATACCGGTATACCGCCCCAAAAGCAACAACACTGCCATAATAATCAACAGTCCTTCGGGAAAGGAAAAAAGATACGATTGCAATATACTTATACCCATAACATAATAGGCAACCACGGTAACCAGAGTCGTCCCCACCATCGTTCTTAATGCCGTAAACACCCCGTCTTCAATCTGGATAATCGTAAACCGTTCGATTATCCAGGACATAATTACTATAGGGAATAAAGAAATATAAAGCATGCTTTTTGTTCCAAAATGAAACCCGATAAGCATCAGCGCCAGCATCAGTATCACCACCATCGTAATAATAACGGAAAGCTTCGGTATGAGTAAAATTTTCAGCCCGTCCAGAATTTTACGGACCAACCAGCCGAGCAAAACAATCACCGTTACGCTCAGCAATCCCATCTCCAAAGAAATTTCACGAAAAGCAAGCGCCAGCAAAACCGGAGAAAAAGTGCCCAAGGTGCTTATCCCGATAACATTGCGGAAAAAGCTTACGACGAGCGTGCCTACCGGCAGGAGAAGAAGCACCATAATTATATTGTGAAAATGCACGGGAAGCACATATAAAGACCACGGATTATCTACCGGCGGAACCTTTGTTTTATTTATAATAAAAAAATATTCAAACTTAGAAAGCCCGGTATGTTTGAACAGGCTGTAATCTCCGCGATAGAATTCCAGATAATTATCCGGGATAAACGCGTAGTACTTGTTAACGACGTCAAAGGGAATCCATTGCCCGCCGATATGACTCTCCGCCCAAACATGAGTGATATTCTTTACGCCTTTTTTGATGACCAGCCCGCCGACAATCCGGGAAGGGATTTTTGCCGCACGGCATAAGGCGACAAATAAACGCGCCTGGCCGCCGCAATCCGCGGTAAGTTTTTCCAGGGTTTTCAGCGCGTCCTTACTCCCCTTTTCCGAACGGTAGCTAACTTTTCCCTGGATGAAATCATAAATATTACGCACAACAACCGCTGCCTCTTTTTTGCGGCCGATAATTTTCTTCAATTCCGCTTTAATCAACTTGTCGTCCGCTTGTATGTATCTTGAAGAATCCAGCCAAACGGCAAATTCCGGCGGATACTTCTTTAGCGCATCCTTCGGCAGTTTCTCTCCTTCGGGAATCGCATAGCTCTTCTTGTTCAGCCGGCAGGAAAAAGTATATTGAACCAATTTAGTACTTTCCAATAGCTCCGCGCGCCAAAAACCGATACGGTTCTTTGTCAACGAGCGCTCCCGGATATAAAAATTCAGGCCCTGGTCGTCAAAATGCTCGTTATACAAGAACTGCCGTTCCGTATCCTTAGGTAAAGTAAACCGAACCTTAGCCGCTTTCCCCTGGCCGGTAAGGTTCATAACCAGATTTACCCGCCATAACTGTTCGTTCGGCTTTAAATGCGTAGTGGAATCACCGTAACGAAGCTTTACGGTTGTCAAGTTAACGGCCGCCATAACCAGCAAAACCGCCAAAAGAAAAACTGTCCTGTTCATACGTTTAAGTTCCTTTCCCGCACAACCATTTTAGCAGCAAGATTGCCGCCTGCAGCAATAACGCGATATTGATAATTCTCTTGCGCGAGTTAAGATGCTCCGTAATATCCGCGCTCTTTATCTGCACCAACGCGGCAAAAAGGTTCGGGAAGGCATTTAAGCTTCCCACGTGCTGTGCCGTCGCTCCCATTAAAAGCACAAACGCTGCATTGTTTTATCTATCCCTTCCCCTTCCCGCCCCTGCGGACGACAGTTCTATTGTCCGCCATGAGAGCCAGTCCAAAGGAATTACCCCGGAATATGTCCGGGCGCTGGTCAAAATCTTCTGCGGGTTGCCGAGCTCGGAAACCGGCACATAGATTATGATATCTTTTGCCGAACGGACTATTTTAATATTTTTATTCTTCAATTTCCGGTTTTGGTCATAGACCGTATGTTTTATCGGGTCAAACCGCAAACGCAGTTTCGGCATCTTCCCGAACGCGACGTCATCTCTGTACCCGAAAAGATACACGGAAACGCTCACGCCTTCCGCCAGCGGCCGCGAAAGCTTGATGCTGAGCACGATATTGCCGTCTTCAAGATACATATAACGTTCTTCAATACCGACAAAGAGCGCCTTCTCTTCATCCGTCAACTCTTCCGGCATCTCCTCAAGATAACTTTTCCTGTCCGCAGAAAACACCTTCGGCGCATCCTTAACCGCGGGAACAGACAACGGAATAACCGGGAAGTCTCCGAACATCTCGTTTTCGCGCACAAAGGAAACAAGATACTTCGCGCTTGAACTATACTGCGTCCAATGTTTTTTCAGCGCTGCGAATTTTACTTCTACCTCTTTGTTGCTTAAGCGCAGAAATTTCCAGGCGCATTGCGTTTTAAACAGTTCCGGAGGCGTAATATTCTCCTGCGGCCGGTATCCCCGCGGCAAAGGCCAGCGTTTAAAATGAACAAGGTAAGGGTACAATTGCGCGTCCACCTCGCCTTTTAAATCCCAAAGCGCGACCCGCGTGAACAGATAAAACGTCTGATGGTCTCCGTTATGATCCGCGGGATGAGAAAGAAAAATTTTCGTTGGCTTGAAATCCCGCAGGATATCCTTTAAATCCCGGAGAATATCCTCTCCTTTATAAAGCGCCCCGGGGCGCACGGCGTTGCCGTAAGGAACACTCGTTGTCCGTGTCAGCATACTTCGGGCCGGAGGCCGCTCCGCCCAACGCGCGTACCAGATATTTAATGTGCGAAAATCCGGATACCCTAAAAACAAAAGGTGCTCCGGAGAAAGCCCCAGTTCTTCCGCCGCGGCAATCGCCTCTTTATAACGGATCTGGCCCATATTCTGTACTGCCTTCGGCAACAGTACCGGGTGTTTGCGATAAACCAGAAACGACCACTGATTATTATCGCCATAGGTAAGAAAGACAACCTTCAGCGGAAGTTTCATCTTCAAAGCATGCTGGATAATTCCGGCGCACCCGATAACCTCATCATCCGGATGCGGCGCTAGTACCAATATCCTATCCTCAGGCCGCAACACCACTTCATTGCGGGAATCAATATCCTGCACCTGGGCAAATACCATACTCCCGCCTGCCGCTATCTTCAACAGACAAAAAACAACCGCTAAAGACAACCCCTGCCATAAACCACGATGGAAAAATTTTCTAAGTCTCTTTTTCATCATTATTCCCAATTGGAATTACAGATTACAAATCACATATTATACTTTTAATTTATAATCTTTTTCCCAAAAGATAAAACGGAACGATTTTCCCCAGGCAATACCGCAGATAGGTCCTCCTGCCCGTGCTTAAAACGGAAAACCCCTGCTTCCGAAAAAACTCCTTCGCCGCATCGGACATTGTTCCGCAATGAACACCTTTGATATTTTGCTCACGCAGCAATTCCACATAACGTTCAATCAGCCGCGTACCGATATGCAGGCCTCTGTATTGCGCATCGATATTAATATGCAGGATAGCCGGATACTGCCTATTAACATCCGGCGCAAAGAACTCGCCGCGGAATATACTCAGCAAAAGATGTGCCAGAAACGTCCGGTTAACCTGGCGCCGCAATAGGCCTTTTCGGAATATCTTTCCGATTAGCCCCGGAACAATTTTAGAATTGACGATTTTCTCCATTCTTGCCGTATCCCGTGCCCCGATAAGATAACCGACAACCCCTTCTCCGGACACGGCAACAAACCCTGATTCCGGCTCATAATCCGTAAAATACAATGTCAAGGCATCGGCAAGCACCTCTTCATCATCGCAAAAACAATCGTGCCCAGCACCCAGGAAAGCGGTTTCACAGCTGATCCTGCGTACCTGCACGCGGTCTTTAGCGGAAAATTTCCTTATGACTACGTCATTATTTTCGGCCATATCTGCCATGGATCCTCTTAAGGCTATCTCGCGCGGGGTGCTGTTTAATCTAATTAATGCCTTAACTCTTTCTTTAATACGCATATCTAAATAATTATACCGCTTTATTGTATCATAAAACAATATTTTTGAAATGAAGGAAATAAATAAGCGATAATGAAAAAAACGGGCATGTGATTTAATTAAGAATCCCTCAGGAAGAACTATAATGCAAATGATTCCGTGCCTCACGTAACTTCTGAGAAAACCTGTCTTTTTTAAATGCCGTCGTCCACTTACGCAGAGTAATCCAGCCGCCAAAACGAATCAAATTATTCCGCCACAACCGATACCATTTACGCCATCCCATCTTGATATTATGCGGGAAAAAGATCACTGCCGGGAAAAAGAAAATATTCAGGCCAATCATAAACATATATTTAAACTGATAGAATCTGCTCATGATTTTGCGGTGCGCCGACTGCATTTCTTCCGCGCTAAGCGGAGCATCGGGCTCAAAAAGCGGAAAATTACCGTCATAATATTCCCAGCCGATATCTTCCAGCGGGTAAACCCTGCCTCTCTGCCGCAGTCTTTCCCTGAGCTGCGTACCCGGCAAGGGAACAGGCAATAATACCTGAATCGTATCGATCTTCGCCTGTCTAATAAAACGTTTAAAACGCCTGAATCTTTCTGTCGGCGGCATTGTAAAATAATGCCCTTCCTCCAGCGGATACCCGAAGATAAACATGCCGTGCACGAGAAAACCAAACCGGCGGTATATTCGCGCCAGAGAAATCATTTCTGCCGGCTTAATACGTTTACGCATTGCCTTTAATTCTTCCGCGATGGGGGATTCAAAACCGATAGCAACAGTATTAATACCGGCTTGACGCATGGCGATAAGAAGTTCGCTGTCGCTCGCTTTATCCAAGCGTATCTGGACGGTAATGTCCAGCCTCCTGCCGACTTGTCTTTGATAATCCCGCAGTAACCGGCAAAACCGTATTGTTTGATCCCTCTGTTGTCCGAACAAATCGTCAACAATAAAAAAATGCCGCGCATTCCTGGTCTCCAGAAGAAAGCTTATTTGTTCGAGTAACCGCTCCGGAGAAGCACACCGCGGCTTACCTTTAACCGTACAAAACTCACAATCCATTCCACAGCCGCGAATTCTTTCTACCGGATAGACACTGATTCGCGCATAGCGCACCAAGGAAAAATCCAGCAATGCAAATTTATCAAAATCCGTTAAAGGTTCCCGTAGCGGCGTATTAACAATCTCTCCCCTTCCATTCCGAAAGACAATCCCTTTGACTGTGCGTAAATCAAGATTATTCTCTAACGCATTCAATAACTCTTTAATCGTTATCTCCGCCTCGCCGCGCACAATATAATCAACACCGTTGGCAAACGCCTCCGGGATAGTTTCTTCCACAAAATGCTGGCCTCCGGCAACGGTTATCGCCCCCTTTTCTTTATAGAACCGCGCAATCTCATATAACCGCGGAATCGTACTGGTCAGCCCTCCATAGAGTCCGACGACCTCCGCGGGCCTGCACTGCTGCAAAAACTCATGGTCAGCGCCTCCTTTTTCGTCGCGCGGGCCGTACCAGCGCAAATTATTCTCATCAATAACCTCCGCATCCCATCGTTCCATCTTGTTTACCACACTGGCAACACATACCGGCCCTAACGACGTTGTTTTATGCGCGATAAAAGAATAGATATTAAACGCCGGATAAGCAGGAATTATAATCCGCATTCTGTGTCTTTTTTTCGTTTTATCAATCATCCCCGGACTCCGGTGGTTATACTAGATTATCAGCGCAGAATATAACATATGCTCATTCCGCTTGTTAGCGACTTTTTTCGCCTAGAAAAATCCTTTTCCCGACTTAAAGCAAGAAAAGGATTTTTGCCTTGTTTGCCTTTTTCATACTTCTCCCTCTCTAAAGACGCTTAAACCTTCCCGATAAGCATCAAAACGCCGACAATAATAAACAAAGCACCTGCTCCGTACCGAATATAATCGGGACGGATGAATTTTGAGAGCAGACCGCCGAGAAAAACTGTAATCAATGTTACTACGGCAAAGGCGGCAACCGAAGCGCAAAACACGGGTATCCATGATTTTGACTTCGCCGCCAGGCAAAGATTTGCCAACTGCGTCTTGTCTCCCAACTCTGCTAAGAATATTGTAGCAAATGTCGCGAAAAAAATCTTCCAATCCATAACCCAATTTCTCCTTCGTTAAAAAATATTAGAACACATTAGGACGCAGATCTTCGCTGATACTCGCAGATCGAAAAATTTTCTTATTTTTAAATCCTGTAAATCTGCGTTCACCCCGTTAGATAGAACAAAATTATTATCTAACGGGGTTCATCTGCGT
>JAHIOQ010000066.1 GCA_018895275.1 Candidatus Omnitrophota bacterium | reverse complement strand
TTTCGGCAATCCGGGCAGCGGGGTAAATCTTGAACCCGGGATGGTGTTGGCGATTGAGCCCATGGTTAATGCCGGAACGTGGAAGGTAGAGGTTCTTCAAGACCGCTGGACGGTAGTGACAAAAGACAGAAAACTTTCTGCGCATTTTGAGCATACGGTGTGCATAACCAAAGACAAACCGCTAATTTTGACTGCGTTTTAAAGCAGTAATCGGGTGTTAGCATGGCGGTACAAAAGGATATATGGCGAAAGAGGCGGGGATACAAGTAGAAGGTAAGATTTTGGAAACGCTGCCGAATGCGATGTTTAGGGTAGAGATTGAAAACGGGCATAAGGTTCTTGCGCATGTTTCCGGGAAAATGCGCATGCATTTTATACGGATATTACCTGGGGATAAGGTGACTATTGAGTTGTCTCCCTATGATTTGACAAGAGGAAGAATTATTTACAGGGGTAAGTAAAATGAAAGTACGTTCAAGTGTACGCAAGATGTGTGAAAATTGCAGGATTATAAAGAGGCAAAATATTGTAAGAGTAATATGTAAAAATCCCAAACATAAACAAAGACAGGGATAGGAGGATGTTGTGCCGAGACTTTTTGGAATTGATATACCGAAAGAAAAACGCATTGAGATTGCGCTGACATATTTACACGGTATCGGCCGCGCAAGTTCGAATAAGATTTTAAAAACAGCCGGCATTGATGTGAATGTGCGCGCAAAAAACTTGACCGAAGACGAGGTTTCCCGTATAACCGCGGTTATCCAAAAAGATTATCGCGTGGAAGGAGACCTGCGGCGGGAGGTTTCACAGAATATTAAACGGCTTATGGATATCGGCGCCTATCGCGGTATACGCCATAAACGCAGCTTGCCCGTGCGCGGACAGCGGACGAAAACCAATGCCCGCACACGAAAAGGGCCGCGCCGTACTTCCGGAAGGAAAAAATAAGGAGGAGATGTGTTAAAAAAGAAAGGCGCTAAAACACGCAAGAAGGTAGTTCGTCATATAACTGAAGGGGTTGCCCATATCCAGGCAACGTTTAATAATACAATCATTACGATTACGGATATCCAGGGCAATTCGATTGCCTGGGCAAGTTCCGGGACCAGCGGTTTTAAAGGCTCGCGTAAGTCTACCCCTTTTGCCGCGCAGATGGCGGCCAGCAACGCGGCGAAAAAGGCAAAAGAAGCCGGCATGAAGGAAGTCGCGGTTTTTGTAAAAGGCCCCGGGTCCGGCAGGGAGTCGGCAATAAGGGCTTTGCAGGCTGCGGGCTTGCAGATAAATTTGATTAAAGATGTTACTCCGGTACCGCATAACGGGTGCAGGCCGCCGAAAAGAAGAAGAGTCTAAGCTGCGGAATAAATATCCGGATTACTGAAATAGCACTGAAAATGAAAAAGAAAGTGTGGAGGAATAATGGCACGAAATATTGGACCATCATGTAGGATTTGCCGTCGTGAAGGAGCGAAACTGTTTCTTAAGGGAGTACGCTGCAGCAGTGAAAAATGCGCTTTTAATCGCCGAAGCTATCCTTCCGGACAGCACGGTAAAAACCGTATAAAGGTATCTGATTACGGGGTACAGCTGCGCGAGAAACAGAAAGTAAAAAGGATTTATGGAGTATTAGAACGCCAATTCAGACGTTATTTTCATGAGGCGAACAGAGTCGAAGGCGTTACGGGAGAACTGCTGCTGCAGCTTCTGGAAAGAAGACTGGACAATGTGGTGCTGCGCGCGGGTTTTGCAACGTCGTTGGCGCAGGCAAGGCAGCTGGTGCGCTATGGCCATGTTCGTGTAAACGACCGCAAGGTGGATATCCCTTCTTATCAGGTAACTCAGGCTCAGACGGTTCAGATGTACGGTAAAGAATCATTGGTGAAGCAGATAACGGAAACGTTGGAAGTCACCAAGGACAGGACGGTTCCTTCCTGGCTGAATATCGATAAAACTCATTTAAAGGCGCAGATTGCGAAATTGCCTTCGCGGCAGGATGTGCCTTTTGCCGTGCAGGAACAGTTGATTGTTGAATTGTATTCAAAATAGTTAATAATCCGAAAAAGTATTGTAAGAAGTAGCCCTAAGGAGGTATTTTATGGGAGCACGCTGGAAAGATTTTCAAATGCCGAGGAGCATTATTTGTGACGAGGCAACCTTAACGAATACATACGGTAAATTTATCGCGGAACCTTTTGAGCGCGGATATGGGATTACCATCGGCAACATACTCCGGCGTGTATTGCTTTCTTCAATTGAAGGCGCGGCGGTTACGGCAATAAAAACGGAAGAAGTATTGCATGAATTTTCCAGCGTTAAAGGCGTGGGGGAAGATGTTTCCCAGATAGTTTTGAATCTTAAGCGCCTTGTTTTGAAGGTACACGGCAGCACGCCGAAGACGATTTACTTAAAAGCGAGCAAAAAAGAAGAGGTTACGGCCGCGGATTTGATCGTTGACGAAACGATTGAAATAATCAATCCGGATTTGCATATCGCGACTTTGGCAAAAGACGCGCAGCTGAACATGGAGCTTACGGTTACAAAAGGAAGAGGCTATGTTCTCTCCGAACGGCTTAAAGATGAAAACAAGACAATCGGCGTTATTGATATGGATGCCGTATTTACGCCGGTAACCAAGGTTAATTTTAATGTGGAAAACGCGCGTGTCGGACAGATTACCGATTATGACCGTTTGATCCTGGAAATCTGGACGAACGGCAGCATTGCCCCTAAAGACGCGCTGCTGCATGCGGCGAACATCGCGCAAAGACACCTTGATATCTTTATGAAATTCGGCCATATCGAAGAAGAAGAGATTAAGGAAGAAAAACCGGACGTTGACGAGGAGCTTTTGGAAAAATTAAAGATGAATGTCAGTGAACTGGATTTATCGGTGAGAAGCGCGAATTGCCTGAAAGAAGCGCGGCTTAAAAGCGTGGGGGATTTGGTGCAGAGATCCGAACTGGAGATGCTTAAATATCGTAACTTCGGCAAAAAATCGCTCGCGGAGATTAACGTTATTTTGCAGGCAATGGGGTTATCGTTTGGAATGAAAACCGATGATATGTTAAAGAAAAAGGGATAATGTTATGCGTCACAGAAAAGACAGTAAACGATTGAGTAGGCAGAGTTCTCATAGAAAAGCGGTTTTGCGAAACATGGTAAAGAATTTGCTGCAGCAGGAGCAGATTAAAACAACCATTACTTTAGCAAAAGTTTCGCGCTGTTTGGCAGAGAAGATGATTACGTTAGGCAAAAAGGATACTCTGTCGGCGCGCCGGCAGGCGTTTAGCGTGTTGGGGGATCGTGATCTGGTTAAATTATTGTTTTCCGATATAGCACCGCGTTTTGCCGCCAGGGCCGGCGGTTATACGCGTATCGTGCGCTTGGGCAATCGGCGCGGAGATAATGCTTCTTTAGTAATACTAGAACTTACCGAATTGAAGGAAAAAGCGAAGAAAGAGAAAAAAGAAACTGCGGGAAAGAAGGAAACGAAAAAAGCAGCCGACAAGAAAGAATCGGCAAAAACAAAAAAGGCGGAAGAAGCGATTTCGTCCGAGGTAAAAAATGAAAGGGATAAGGAAGGAAAAAGCTTCCTGGGCGGGTTAAGGAAGTTCTTTAAGCAGGATAAATCGGAGTAAAGCGATGAAACTTGCCTCACGTGTAAGGAGTTTAATCTCGTCGCCGACTCTGGCGATTACGAGTAAAGCAACGCAGCTAAAGAAAAACGGCGTGGACGTAGTCAGCTTTGGGGCCGGAGAGCCGGATTTCGATACGCCGCAATATATAAAAGACAGCGCGATTAAGGCGATTCAGGAAGGGGCGACGAAGTACACCCCCTCTACCGGTACGCCGCAGTTGAAGCAGGCAATCGCCGAGAAATTAAGGCGCGATAACAGCCTGCATTATGACCCGGCTCAGTTTTGCGACGAACATTGAGCAGATTACCAAAGGGCTTGACCGGATTGAACAATGGGTAAATAAATTATAAGGGAGGGGTTGCAGCTTGGCGCAGCATAATGTTACGTTTATACCCGGTGACGGGATAGGCCCGGAGGTTTCCGCTGCGGCACGCCGCTGCGTAGAGGCAACCGGTATAGATATTGTTTTTGAAGAGGTCAATGCCGGCGCGGAGACATTGGAAAAAACCGGAAGGCTTTTGCCGGATTCGGTATCGGAGTCGATAAAGAAGAACAAGACGGCGATTAAAGGCCCGATTACCACTCCGGTCGGCAGCGGGTTTCGTTCCGTAAACGTGGCCTTGCGCAAGGCGCATGATTTATATGCCTGTGTGCGTCCATGCAAGTCATATGAGGGCGTGCGTTCCCGGTATGAAAATATCGATCTGGTGATCGTTAGAGAAAACACGGAAGATTTATATGCCGGTATTGAGTTTGAAGTAGGGAGGCCTGAGACGGGAAAACTGATCGAGCAGATAAAGGCATTAGGTGCCGGCTCGATACGCAGTGATTCCGGCATAAGTATCAAACCGATTTCCATATACGGCACGCGGCGTATTGTGAAATTTGCCTTTGAATATGCGCTGGCGCACAAGCGCCGTAAGGTAACTGCCGTGCATAAAGCGAACATCATGAAATATACGGACGGATTATTTTTAAGCGTAGCGCGTGAGGTAGCGAAAGAGTATGCATCCAGAATCGAGTTTGAAGACAGGATTGTGGATAATATGTGTATGCAGCTTGTACAGCGGCCGGAGGCATTTGACGTCATTGTCCTGCCGAATCTATACGGTGACATTATTTCCGACCTTTGTGCCGGGCTTGTCGGCGGCCTGGGCGTAGCTCCGGGGGCGAACATCGGAGAGACCATCGCTCTTTTTGAGGCAACACACGGCAGCGCGCCGAAATACAAAGGCCTGAACAAGGTCAATCCCGCGGCGATGATTTTATCCGCGGTGCTGATGCTTGATTATCTGAAAGAGAAAAAAGCAGCGCAGATGCTGGAACAGGCGACGGCCGAGGTTTTCAAAGAGGGAAAAGCGGTTACCTATGATTTTAAGGAAAACAGAGATGACACTTCGGCAGTAGGCACGAAAGAAATGGCCGATGCGATTATCGCGAAGATAAAGAAAAAAAGATAATACTGTTATGAAGGTATCTATAATTGGCGCGGGGAATGTCGGCGGAACGCTGGCACAGCGGATTGTCGAGGCAGACTTGAGTGATGTCGTACTTGTGGATATCGCGCAGGGATTTGCCCAGGGCAAGGCCTATGATTTGGCGGACAGCCGGTCATTGACCGCTCATGAGCGCCGGATTAGCGGTTCTACGGAATACTGGGAAACAGCCGGTTCGGACATTGTGGTTATCACCGCCGGGCTCGCGCGCCAGCCGGGAATGACCCGCGAAGAACTGCTTAAAAAGAATACGGAAACGATTAGACAGGTCGTAAAAGAGGTTATCCGCTACAGCCCCCAGGCGATAATTCTGATGGTCACTAATCCTCTGGATATCCTCACCTATGTTGCACTTAAAAGCAGCGGATTTCCCAAACACCGGATAATCGGCATGGGCGGGGTGCTGGATTCAGCGCGTTTTGTGACATTGCTCGCGGAGGAGTTAAATGTTTCTTATTCCTGCGTGCAGGCGCTGGTGATTGGCGCGCATGGCGATACGATGATTCCGCTTACGCGTTATTCCACGGTTTCCGGGATAAATATCACGGAGCTGCTCTCAGGAGAAAAACTCGCGGGGATCAGCCAAAGGACCGTGAAGCGGGGAGCGGAGATTGTTTCTCTGCTGGGAAAAGGCAGCGCGTATTATGCCCCTTCTGCCGCGGCGTTTAAGATGGTAAAGGCGATTCTTAAGGATGAGCGCAGGATTGTCTCGGCAAGCGTCTTATGTGAAGGTGAATACGGGCTTGACGATGTCTGTATCGGCGTACCCGTGCGCTTAGGTAAAAACGGGGTAGAGGAAATTATCAGCCTGCAGCTTAGTAAGGAAGAAAAGGAGCAGCTTTCCGCCTCCGCGGTATCGATCAAATCTACGCTTTCCAGCCTTATCTTAGCTCATTAGCTCGTAAGCTCTCATAAGAAATACCGCTGCAAGCCTCAGGCTACAAGCTGCAGGCAATAAACAGTTCATAGGACTTGGGTCTCTCTACTTGCTACTGTTTCATTGCGCTTGGTTTCGAGGGGAATTTAAAACAGCCGCAAAAAAGTAGGCAGTAAGGAGTAAGGAGTAGGCAGAAGAAAAAAACCCAAAAAGATTAAAGAGTTAAAAAAAGAGTAATGTTTGCAAAAAACTGCTAAGTATATTATAATTATACAGGAGAAATAAACATGGAAAAAGTATTGGTTAATTCGAATAAATATAACGGACAATATGTTGCGATAAAAAGCGCAACGGATAGCACCATTGCCGGATCGGGGAATACTCCGGAGGAGGCTTTAAACGAAGCGATAAAAAAAGGCGTTAAAAACCCCTTTCTCTTGTATGTTCCGGAAGAAGGATTAGTCCACATTTATATGGATAGATTTTATGCCGAATCTGCAAATCCCCTTACTCGGGGTTAAAAGCTTCCTGATCAATTTTACTTTAAAAATCGATTATCCCGGCAAAAAACTATCGATTTTATAATCAAGGCGATTCAGCCGATTCCATGATAATATAAATACAACCGTAGGGACAGGTTTGTAACCTGTCCTTAATGAGAAGTAAAAAAAAGGAGGATTGCAATGGTTAAGGTAAAAACATTTACAAAGTACGATTTTTCAAGCTATCAGCCTACGTATGAGTTAGAAAAACTCGATGAACAGGTAAATGCATTCTTTCAGAAAGAAAATATTAGTCGGGTTATTTCCCTTTGCGATACCGCGACCAATAATGAGAATGGCCAAATTATGGGTATCATCCGTGTCGTTACGTATGAAACGCCTGTGAATAAATAATGAAGTAAATGAAGTAGTAGGTTTTAAATCTTGGAACTAATTAAACAATATGATATTTTAGTTGGTCTATGAAAACTAATTTTTGGGGTGCGCCGCGACTTACAACAGCTGATGAGCAGTCCTGTTCACGCTTGCTAACTGCGTATGAGTAGGGGGCTTTGCCAGCCCCCCTTCCCCCCAGGCCTTCATTTCTTTTGTGTCGACAAAAGAAACGAAGCGAACCTGTCCCGCAGAAGGCGGGAGAAAAACGGCCCCACGAAACAGCGCTTTTTTTCTTGATGATTTAGTAAAACTGACTCGCCTCGCTGCGCTTGGTTTCGCTGCCGATGCGGCAATCCTGCCGCGCGGCGCTTCGGCCAGCCTCGCCGTCCTACGAAGCTCTCTCATCTGATGGATAGGCGGGCATCCATGCCTCCGTCTATTTTCCTAACCTGAATATTTCATGTACAACATGAAATATTCACCCGAAGGGCTGATGAGATAAATTTTTTCACAATTTATCTCTGCTATCAGGGTATGCCTGTAATCAGGCGAAATCAAAGAAAAAATAGTGCTTGGTTTCGAGGGGATTAAAACATCTTTCAGACGGAAATTTAAAGTGAGAAGAGAGAGAAAACTGTAGATAATCCAAAATGACTTTTCCCTTGCAACACTGTCTTTTTAGCGTTATTATCATTATTAACAATACCTTTGTAAACAAAGGTGAAAAAACAACGCCATTTTTACATGCAGAATAAAATCTTTATTTTAACCAAACATATCGTATTATACTGAAGTTGGCTTGGTCCATATGAAAATACTGTAGAATTATTTCTGGTAACATAGTTATGTGAGGAAAAATGAAAAAAATAATTAACACTAAGGGAATTCATGAATTACTTCATAACCCTGGTTATGATTTTCGACGTTTAGTTTATTGGATGAATAAAACAGATGTTAATGATAAAAATATACATATTGCACCCGATTTCATTCCTGTTCTTGCTTTACTCGGTGCGTGTTTTTCGTTAGAAGCTTACATAAACATGGTAGGGCAGAAAATTGACAAGGATTGGAATGATTTTGAAAAAGGCCCGATTCCACTAAAGGATAGGTTGAAAAGAATATATTCAAAACTAAACAAGTCATTAGATTGCAGTAAAGGAGTATGGCAAGAGGTACTGCTGCTTTTTAAAATAAGAGTATCATTAGTTCACCCCCAATATGTTAACAAAACAGAAACCCGAAGCGAACACGATGAAATTCTAACTATTTTTCAAAAGGTAAAACAGGAATATCCGCCTAATAAATCAGAAAAGATATTAGAAGAAGCTATTGACACGTTATTAAAAGATGCGAAATTGCTTCATTTGAAAGACCATAGTCAAGGAAGTAGTTACGAGGAATAATAAAAATAGAAATAAACACATAACGATTCAATGAAGCGGATTTTTCCCGCCTCGATTTTTCTCGGGGCTGCAAAAACCGCTCATTGTGGCTGTTATAGAAACCACAATGTTAGCGGATGAGCATGTTGATAGGGCAGTTGAAAAGTTAGATTTTTTTAATTAAAAGGATAGAAGTGACAGAAATTATTTGCCCCTATTGTGGAGTGGCTGTAACCATATCACAAGAAAAAACAGAGTGGTTAACTATAGCAGAAAAAAATTGTTGGCATTGTCACAATCCGATAGTTTTTGAATGCCCTTTATGTAGAAAACAGGACACCGTAGATTGTTTTGATGCGTATGATATGTTACATAATGATATCCCCATATGCAAAACATGCAAACAAAATGACTTGACGGGACGATATGCAATTTACAAGAAGTACAAATGGACAAAAAATAATGTAGTTGATTTATTAATAGGAATTATTAATAGCGATAGTTTTAAACTGATTACCGTTTGTATGGCAGTAATATTTA
Organism: Candidatus Omnitrophota bacterium; assembly: GCA_018895275.1. Taxonomy (GTDB): domain Bacteria; phylum Omnitrophota; class Gorgyraeia; order B26-G9; family B26-G9; genus JAHIOQ01. The sequence goes on along the minus strand of JAHIOQ010000066.1, from coordinate 7,205 downwards.
TAGCCAGTTTTTTTCCTACGTATTCTTTTGTCGTAGCTCTGGGGGCCTTTCTGCTATTGGTGATTTTCGCATATATCAAGTTAATACTTAAAGCGCATAATGCAAGAATGGGAAAAACATCTAATGAGCACAGGCAGAAACCAGGCGAAGGAAATTGAACATGTAATGCTTAATGTTAAATGGGATTAGAATTAACAGTTCTAAATAAATTTATCAACTATTGCAAGGAATTAATATGTTGCCGATAGGAATTGATTTAGGTACAACATCTTCTGTTATTGCTTATTTTGATGGAAAAAAACCTGTTGTTATCCCTAATATGTTTCATCGAACAAGAACCCCTTCTAAAGTAATAATTTCTCCAGAGGGCAAATTCTATGTTGGAGAGAAAGCAGAGTCTTATGTTGGTAAATATGAAGCTGATAATTTCACTGTTGGATCGATAAAACGCTTAATAGGAAGGAAAAGCCAGATTATTTATGGGGGAAAAAAACATTACCCACAAGTAATATTAGCAATGATTTTCGCTGATCTTAAGCGTCAAGCAGAAAAGTTTTTGAAACAAAAAATTGATACAGCAGTTGTTTGCATTCCTTGTAATTACGGGGTATTACAAAGACAAGCTACGTTAGAAGCCGCAGAAATGGCAGGTCTGAAAGTCATTAGAATTTTAAATGAAGCTACTGCGGCGGCACTGGCCTATAACTTTCTTTCAGGTTTTGAGTTCCAAGGGGAAGAGCTAATTTTTGATCTTGGAGGAGGGACATTAGACATCTCAGTTATTGATTATGGTGAGGGGGTATTAGCAGTTAAAGGAGTTGAAGGGAATGATATGCTAGGGGGAGATGACTTTGATGAGAAAATAATAGAATATATTGTTGAATATGCAAAAAAAACACATAATTTTGATCCGATTGAAGATCAAATGTTTGGGTGGGGCAATGTTGCGAGGCTTAGAATTGCAGAAACAGCAGAAAAAGCTAAAAAAGATTTTTCTCAAGCCACAAGTGCAAAAATTTATTTGCCGTATATCCGCAATATCCTTGGCAAGTTTGAACATATTGATTTTGAATTTGATTACAATATTTTTGAAAGAATTTGCGCCCCATTAACAAACGATATATTAAAAACTTTTGAAACGGCCGTAAAAGAGTTTTTACTTGCTAAAGCAAGAATTGTTTTTACAGGGGGTGGCAGTAAGATTAAGTGTGTTAAAGACGCGATTTTAAATAAATATCACAATTTTACATATATAACGAGGGAGAAGGAACTTGTTGCATTAGGGGCGGCTTTGCAAGCTGCCATAATGTCAGGACAATGTAACAACATTCTCTTGTTAGATGTTACCGCTCGTTCGATAGGCATTGCTTTAAAAGATAATAAATATAAAAAAATTATACCGAAGAATACAACCTTGCCAACCCAAAAAAGCGATATTTTTACAACGACAGTCGATGATCAAAGGAACTTGTCAGTTATGATATATGAAGGCGAAAATGAAAAAGCAAATAAAAATAATCTTCTTGTGGAGTATGAATTTGGGCCTTTGCCACAGGCAAAAGCAGGAGAGTTAAATGTCAAAATTATTTTTGATATGGATGCTAATAATATTTTACACATTTCTGTTAAGGAGCAAACAAGGAGGCAAACTATTTCGATGACTCGTAAGGGCAGCCCATATTCTAACATGGATTCTATGATTAAAAACTCAGTGCAAGCTATTTTGGAGCGATATGTTAATAATTAAATCTAAACTGAAACTCTAACGCTACAGTTGAGTGTATCCGCCGCCAAATAGGCGTCGGCCCCGGCAACTGAAAGCAAAATATTTTAAAATATGATTATTAAGATAGTAATTTCTGCAATAAGCACAATCATTTTAGTGCGGATATTAATAAGCATTAAAAATGCAAACAAACAACGACGGGATCCTTTTTATATTTTTCTAGACGCATTAACATATATCAAAACAGGAAAAGTTCCTGATTGGCCTAAGCCTAAAGGATCCGGATGGGGATCTCACAATTCCTCTACTTGGTTAACTTGCCCTTATTGTCGCAACTGGAAAGGCAGTCTAAGTTGTTTTGAAAAAGAATGCGGGGGGTGTCATACGCCAACTATTTATTATTTTAACTCCCATGCCGGCACAACAATGGATATTATTAATAAAGGAGCTATCAAGTTAGTTACGAAAAGTTAACGGTGTTGGAACTTCACGGTGTCAAAATCTCTGAAGAAAATATGCTTGAAATTCAGAAAATGGCGGAAAAAGAGAGGATATATCTTTTTAATGAATTGGATAAAATAAAGAAAGGCATGACCCGCGAAGAGGTTGTCGAAATTTTAGGATATCCCTCAAGGAATCTTCTCCAAAAGGTCAACTGGTGGGTTCAGCCTGACCGGAAAAAATCAGAGTGGGTGTTTATTTCTGGAATGATAAAGCTACAGAAGTTGTCTTAGATGGCGGCTGGGGGCCGTTTTATTACAGGCAGGAATTATGGGCCGATCAACTCAATCGCGGCTTACTTTTTTTTGCAAGAATCTCTAAATCAGGGTATACTTTTACGGAGGTTTTTGCATGAAAGCAGCCAGAATTATTTTAATTTTTATCGTTACAATACTTATTTCTTCTTTTAATGCTTTTGCGTTAACCCGGATATTTCATGGTATCGTCGTAGCGAGGCCGCAAAGTGTCGAGCAGATTCAAGGCGCGCGACTGAGGCTTCCGCAGGCGTGCCCGGTGCGGCACGTCGAGGACAGCCGACGGAGCGCAACGCCGAAGATGCCGACGATTTGTGGCTGCAGCAGATTATACCATGAAATATTCGGGTTAACCCCCCATATTCAGCTAAATGAGATAAAAACTGTCTTTTTAACTAATCAGGAGATTTTATTCTTAACCCCGAAATTTTCCTCAATTATCGAATTCTGGAATTCCGAGTGGCAAAAGCGTTATCCGCAAGCAACGCTTGTTTATATTGTACGGCATCAGGAATCTGTCTCTAATGTGCACCCTGTAGTCACACAGAACAGAAATAATTTTTCTCCGGGTACGCCCACGGGCAAAAAACAAGCCAGGGCCATGGCAGCGTTTTTAGAAAACATTCCTTTTGACGCGATGATCGCAAGTGATTCGGAACGCGCATACAATACATTAAATGCGCTTTGGAAGCGGCAGGGCAGAAAAGGGCAACTGCCGTTTGACTACCGTTTAGCAGAGATATCCATGTTCCCTCGGGGCGCGGTACCGACAAAACTGGCTTTGGAAGTTTTTGACCCCCGGAGGATATTTGCTAAATACCCGCATCTTTTTCAGAATGTTCATTTGGACTCCCTGCCGAAATTTATGGGGGAAATCAGGGATTTCTATTCTGAAATAGAGCAAAAAGCAACAGAAGGGGCTCACACCGTTGCTCTAGGAACACATGGTACATCTATTGCAGCACAGCTTATGGTGCTCGGAGGTATTCCTGCAGAAAAATTTTTAACGGTAAAAGATGAAATTTATCCGGGATATCCTAATGTGGGGATCAGTATCATGGCCTTTCATCCGGATACCCGGAAATGGGAACTATTAGTGTTTAAGGATAATTCATACTTACCCGAAAAATTAAAGCATGGTACAACCGGATTAATTAAGACAAAATGGACAAAATTCCGCTACAAATTAGTTGCGCTTAAAAGGTATTTTGAACATAAACTAAGCGGTAAAAACCCTCACCCTGTTCACCGGGACTATTATCCCAGAGGGAAATATTCATGGTGGTGGAATGTGATTAGCCCCACTGAAACAGCCGTTATCGAAAGGCATACCGCTTTTTTAAGGCGCTATCCGGATAGAGAAAAATTAAGATTACAAAAAATTACAAACCTGCCAATTCTTGAGTATTCGATTTAAAATAATAAATAAAAAGTTTGCCCGCGAATTTCGCAACTAATTTCCGTGTTCAAAACGAGTTAAACAACAATAACAATAATGTTAATGGTGATATTGTAACGGGCGAAAACACAATTTCGCCCCTTGTCTCGGCCCGGATGATATGATATTGCGTTTTTGCAATATCTTTATAATTATGGTAAAATAAAACCCGGATTTATTCACCTGCGTAGCAGTTGGCAGGCAGGGAAGACCACCTGGATATTTTAGACAAAGCCTGAATACCGGGACAGGAGAAGTTTGATGGGAAGCAGCCTTACACATAAAATTCTAAAAGAACATCTTCTCAGCGGAGAATTGATCCCGGGCCGGGAAATCGCTATAAAAATCGACCAGACGCTTACGCAGGATGCCACGGGAACCATGGCATATCTGCAGTTTGAGTCCATGGGGATCCCCCGCGTAAAGAGCGAATTGTCGGTAAGCTACGTGGATCATAATACCCTGCAGATGGGATTTGAGAACGCGGATGATCATCGCTATCTTCAGACGGTTGCCGCTCGTTACGGTGTGGTTTTTTCGCGTCCCGGCAACGGAATCTGTCATCAGGTGCATTTAGAGCGTTTTGCCGCTCCGGGCAGGACATTACTCGGCAGCGACAGCCATACACCTACCGCCGGTGGTATGGGGATGATTGCTATCGGCAGCGGAGGGCTGGATGTGGCCGTGGCTATGGCTGGCGGGGAGTTTTATCTTACGGCGCCGCAGGTTATAAAGATTGAGTTAAAAGGCCGGCTGCGTAAATGGGTTTCGGCAAAGGATGTTATCTTTTACGTCTTAAGTGTGTTGTCGACGAAAGGCAATGTAAATAAAGTCCTCGAATACGCCGGTGACGGGGTTAAGACGCTGAGTATCCCGGAACGGGCGACGATTACGAATATGGGCGCGGAAACCGGCGTAACCACGAGTATTTTTCCGTCCGATGAAATAACCAAGGCGTTTCTAACCGCACAGGACAGGAAGAAAGACTGGCGGTTGATGGAGGCGGATGAAGGCGCGGATTACGCGCAGATAATTAATATAGATTTATCGAAGCTATTGCCGATGGCTGCCTTGCCGCATTCTCCCGGCAACGTTGTACCGGTCAAAGATATTTGCGGCAGGAAGGTCGACCAGGTGGAGATCGGCAGCTGTACGAATTCTTCTTTGCGGGACTTGATGGTTGTCGGCAAATTGATTGCCGGCAAAAAAGTCCATCCGCGCGTATCTCTGGCCATAGCGCCGGGGTCGCGCCAGGTTTTTTCCATGATTTCCAAAAACGGAATCCTTTCACATATGATTGACAGCGGAGCGCGGATTATGGAAAGTACCTGCGGGTTTTGTATCGGCAGCGGCCAGTCGCCGCATACGGATGCCGTATCCGTGCGCACGAGTAACCGCAATTTTGAAGGCCGCAGCGGAACGCAGTCGGCGGGGGTATATCTGGTTTCTCCGGAAACCGCGGCATTGGCGGCGATTTACGGAGAGTTTGTCGACCCTTTAAGTATGAACGAAAAAGACTTTCCGTGCGTGGATTTGCCGGAGCGTTTTGATGTTGATGACAGCATGATTATTTATCCGCCGGAAAATGCGCAGGGGGTGAAAATCATCCGCGGTCCGAATATCGGCGAACCGCCGGTTAATAGCGCGCTTGCAGCGCATCTGGAGGGGGTAATCGCGATTAAGGTTGGGGATAAGATTACCACGGACCATATCATGCCGGCAGGCCCCCGCCTTAAATACCGCTCGAATATAAAAAAATATGCGGAATTTGTTTTTGAAGGAGTAGAACCAAAGTTTTTCGCTTACGCGGCGAAGCTCCGTGCCGCGAAAAAGGCCGTATTTATTCTTGCCGGAGAAAGTTATGGCCAGGGGTCAAGCCGCGAGCACGCGGCGCTTTGTCCGATGTTTTTGGGTGTAAAGGCGGTATTTGCTAAATCTCTGGAGCGTATCCATGCGGCAAACCTGGTGAATTTCGGTATTCTGCCGCTGCTTTTTGTTGATACGAGCGATTATGATAAGGTTGATAAGGATGATGAGATTAGGTTGACGGATGTTATCAGCTGCCTGGATAATAATAAGAATATTATTCTCTATGACGCGACGAAGAAGATTTCTCTGGAGATGAAGTATTTACTTTCCAGCCGGCAGAAAGAGATTGTAAAATCCGGCGGGCTTTTGAATTATACACGCGGCAAGTAAAAGGATAAGGAGACGATATGGCGGTTGTTATTTTTGATGTTGAAACGGTTGGGGTTGATTTTGAGGGGTTGGATCCGTTGAGCAAGGAAGCGCTGCTGAAAAATGCCGAGACGGAAGAGGAAGAACAGACGATTAAGGACGGGCTTGGGTTGTCGCCGTTGACGGGAGAAATTGTGGCGATTGCCATGCTTGACTGCGGTAGCGATGAAGGCGTGGTTTATTATCAGGATAGTGATAACGCGGGAGAAAGCCTCAGGGAAGATAATGTCGATTATATTGTCTGCAGCGAAAAAGAAATACTGGAAAATTTTTGGAAGAGAATAAAATTATATCAGCAGTTTGTTACCTATAACGGCCGCGGTTTCGACTGCCCGTATATTATGATCCGTTCCGGAATTTTTAAGATAAAGCCGACAAGAGATTTAATGCCTTACCGCTATGATACCAAATCCCATATTGATTTGTATGACCAGCTGACATTTTACGGCGCGATGCGCCGCGGATTTAGCCTGCATATGGTAACCCATGCCTTCGGGATTAAAAGCCCGAAAGAAGAGGGCGTCTCCGGCGGTTTTGTCGCGGATCTTTTTGAGCAAAAAAGAAATTTCGATATCGCGTGTTATTGCATGCGCGACGTGCGGGCGACAAAGGATGTCTATCTTCGCTGGGAAAAGTATATTAGACCTTAGGCTATTAATCAGCAGAGGAGGCGCAAGCTGGAAGCAATCGTGAATTATGAGCAGGGCTGGAAATTTTCCGTGCAATGCGGCAGGCTACGGTGCTTGTCGACCTTCCGCAGGAATCCGGAGGCAATGACGAGGCGACGAATCCGCCGCAGTATTTTTTGGCCAGCCTTGCCAGCTGTGTCGGAGTATATGTATGGAGATAGTTCTGACAACTGAATGACAGGTTAGAAGTTATAAGTTCAGGTGATAAGTGAGAAGTGATGGGACGCAGATGAACCCCGTTAGATAATAATTTTGTTCTATCTAACGGGGTGAACGCAGATTTACAGGATTTAAAAATAAGAAAATTTTTCGATCTGCGAGTATCAGCGAAGATCTGCGTCCTAATGTGTTCTAATATT
>JAHIOQ010000065.1 GCA_018895275.1 Candidatus Omnitrophota bacterium | reverse complement strand
GGAGAAATACTAATAAATGGAAAAATTTAATTTCTCTGTGTGCTTGGTGAACTTTTTGAGAGTAATAAAAATAGAGGAGATTGAGACCCCCACTCCAAGTGTAGCCTATACAAAGGACTGATTAGTAAATAAGAGAGCATTAATTATGGGAAAGTCCAAAAAGAATAAAGAAGAGAAGAAAGTCCAGAACACGGTGTTACGGAATAACAAAGCAATTTACAGGCACGATTATAAGAACGCCGTTCAAGTGGGCAATGTAGATTATGTATGCCCGTTATGCAAGGAACTTCTTGATCCTATGGAGTGGTTTTTTATGAATAGCTTTGAGTTTGTAGAGGTAAATGCGCAGAAGGAATAGGAGGATGGATATGAAAAAAACATATGAAATTGCGCTTGAAATATCAGGGTCCACTGCAATGTGGACGCGGCCTGATACGGGCGATTGTCCTGTGAGTTATCCTGCGCCGACGTATTCGGCGGTAAAAGGAATTTTTGAATCTGTTTTTTGGGGGGAGACAGCTGAGATTATTCCGATAAGAACCGAGATATGCTCACCGATTATTTATCATAGTTATCAAACAAATTATGGCGGGCCACTCAGAAAATCAGACGTTATGAAATCTGGCGGAAGCTTTCAACTTTTGGCGACAGTACTGCTAAATGTTTGTTATAAGTTGTATGCCGAAGTGGTGCCAATTGGGAAGCAGAGAAAAGAGTTGATTAATTCAAATTCAAAACAATGGGATTCGCGTACAAATTCTCCGGGACACGCATATCAAGCGATATTTAATAGAAGATTGAAACAAGGACAATGCTTTACAATTCCATTTCTGGGATGGAAAGAGTTTGCGCCTGATTATGTAGGGTCTTTTAGAGATACAACATTTACACAAGAGGATATGAATATGGTTATCCCTAGTATGTTGCGGCAGGTATTCCCCGAAGGGTTTAAAAGTAAAGTACATTTTGTTTATGATCAAAATGTTAGGATTGAAAATGGTGTGTTGGTTTATCCTAAGAAAGGAGAAGCGTAATGTTAAATGAGTTATATAACCTTTCTATGGCATTGGATAACGCTGGTATTCAACCGTTTGATTGGCATCCTGATTTTAAAGAGTTGCCGCGCGTCACTAAAAAAAGGCCGTGCTATAAAATTATTTTAAATGAATACAGCAAAATAGCGTCTATTGAATTGATGTCGCAAGAACAGGTTGTGCGACTAAGAAAATGGCAAACCTCGTACGGCTTATCTTTTCCCTGCTTTAATTTGTGGCCGCTGACTTATGTAAAAGAAAAATTATCGGATAAAAAAGAATTACGAAAACAAGAAGAAATAGACAGGTTTCTCAGCGGAAAAGTTAATACGTATATTTGGGATAAAAAGAAGAAAACAGTTTCTAAATGCTTGAACGAAGTTTCTTCGACTCTGAAGGAGAAGTTAGGGGATGTCCCCGATCAATTTAAGGCTTTGGAGAGATTAATCGCTCGCGTAAGTGGGTTGACAGCGGAAAATTTTTATAATGATTTGACAGGCTACATTAAAAAAATAGTAAGCGACGACCAAAATGCTTGGGATGGCCTTAGTCTGCTCGCTATTTTTAGTAGTGATAAAGAGCCGGATGATTCAAAGATTGCCGGATTAGCTGTCTCGGCATTTTTTGACATAAAAGATTGGTGTGATGGTAGTAATTGTTACCCGGTAGCCCATGAAGAAACGTGTAACTGGATAAATCAACGATTGTTAAATGCTGATACAATAAAACATAGTTATTTGAAAGATGCTTATGGCGGGGATATTTCAGGATTTGAAGAAACATTTCCTGAAGTTAAAATGCCTCAACTGGGCGGGGTTAAATTGCGATCTATGTTCAAGGATTCTAAGTGTCAGTATCGCTATGGTTCAATAGAATCAAATTCATTTATTGTGGGTAGAGAGTATAGAAAAAAATTTGCGGGTTCTTTGGCGTGGATTAAAAAAGAGGATAATAAAGGTAAAACTTGGGGCGTTGTTAGCGGAAAAGAGTTGCTGTTTGCATATCCTTCAGTATTACCGGCAACGCCGGCGCCAATAGCGTTAATGTTCGGATGTTCATCCCAAAGTGAGAAGGATCAAGAAACGCTTTTTGCTTCATGCGCAAGTGATGTTATTAAATCGCTTCAAGGAATATCAAGATCAATTAAGGATATTGATATCAATGTTTTCGTTCTTAAAAAAATGGATAAAGCACGAACCAAAGTTGTATTTCACAGAAATCTTACGGCTGAACGGCTTATACAAGTTGCCGAAGAATGGAAGCGGGCTTGCGATAACGTTTCCCTCATTAATATCAAAGAGTGGGGAGAGCAAAAAGGTGTTGCGGAAATTGTTGGCCTAAGGGACGTGTTTCCTTTGGATATTGCAAAAAGTCTCAATCGAGTATGGAAAATGGATGGAACGTCTGCCTCAGAAGTTGATGCGATAAACTCAACGGCCGGTATTGATTTATTGATAGGAAATTTAGATGACGCAGGCGTGAGCCATCTGATGAGTATAGCATTACAGAATTGTAAAGGGTTGATGATCGCTCTGGGAGCGGCAAAGAACAAGCAGGAGGTGCTTAATGCAAAAGGGTTTCGTCAATATAAAAGGATTGTGCCAACAATTTTCGGCGTATTGCTTTATAAACAGAATATTTATAAGGAGGTGTATATGAAGTCCATAGGACGTATTATCGGCAATATGTTGTCGATTGCCGATCAGTTACATTTATTATATTGCGAGAAAGTCCGCAAGGGCAGTATGCCGCCGCAGTTAATAGGCAATTCCTTAATGGTTGCGGCGATGGAATCGCCGGTGAACGCTCTTGCGCAATTAGGGTTGCGGTTAGCACCGTATTTAGGATGGGCGGCTACCAATAATACAGATAAAGCCGGTCTGTCGCGTTATTATTTGAAAGCGTATCGTGATATAGTTCCGCAGGTTGGCGAAATTCCGCAAAGATTTACCGATGCGGAAAAAGCGCAAGTGTTGCTGGGATATTTGGCGGGTATTCAGAAAAATGAAGAAACAGAAGGAGGAAAATAACATGAATAGTGAAACGATTTTACGTGCGACAGGGCTTTTGGTAATTGAGGCAATTAACTCGAATCCTAATGGCGATCCTGATCGTGAAAGCGATCCGCGCCAGCGACCTGATGGCCGTGGCGAAATTTCGCCGGTTTCTTTTAAGCGTAAATTGCGTGATTTAGTGGAAGATAAAGAAGGGCCGGTGTGGAAAAAACTTTCAGAAAAGATGAATTTGAAAAATGATGAATTTGATATTCTTGAACAGCGTGGTCGTAAGAGAGACGAGATCAAGAAGGAACTGGAAGGAAAAGCTGAAAAATTTATTAAGCGGTATTGGGATGGTAGGCTGTTTGGCAATACATTTCTAGAAGATGCCATGGATAAGGGTACAATTAAAACTGGAGTTGTGCAGTTTGTGATGGGGCTTTCAACTTCTCCAGTCCTAATTGATAGGCAAACCAACACAAATAAAGCTGGTGTTCAGGAAGGCAAAAATCAAGGTATGGCACCATTAGCCTATCGTGTAGTTGAGCATGGTGTTTATTGGATGCCGTTTTTTGTAAACCCGAGTATGGCGCATAAGTCTGGCTGCACAAAAAAAGATATAGATTTAATGAAAGCGCTTATTCCTTATGCTTATGCTCATAATCGTTCAGCGATACGGCCGTTTGTTGAAATACGGCAGGCGTGGTATTGTGAGCATCAGAATCCTTTGGGGTCTTGTTCCGACTTTGCGATTATTGATGCGCTTAAGCCTAAGAAAAAAGGGGATGTTCAGCAACCATCTACTTGCTGGGCTGATTATGAGCCAGCATTAGGATTGTCGGAAGAATTAAAAAAGAAGGTGTCGTGTAAAGATTTGATGCAGGATATATGAAACCTTTAGCGCATAGCGCTGATCCTGCGCGAAGTATTCCCGCGCAGGATTATGCCGCACATATAAAAGGAGTTAGCGATCGGGCAATGGGCAATGCCGAGAATGTTTTGCCTTATTGCTCGAAAGCGGGTGAGTTGCTGTTTGCCGTGAGTAAGTTGGCGGCTGAATATCACGATTTGGGAAAACTTGACGAAAAAAACCAAAAAGTTCTCGCCGGTTACGTTAAATCCAGATCATTGCCGATTCAGCATACAGATGCGGGAACCGCCAAGCTTTTAAGAGACGCTACGCAAGCGGCAGAATTGGCAGCGGTTTTAGTCCGTTCACATCATATTGGGTTGCCTGATTTTATCGAAGAAAAATTGCGACGAGAAGCCTGTTTTAGGGATGAGAAGATTAAGAGTCTCATTGATCATAAGTTAAATGAATATATAGATTGTCATCAAACTGTAGTGTCATCTATTAATCAAGAATTACCTCAAGGCATCAAACTCGACAAACCAGGCATATTTTTAAGAATAGCTCTATCTTGTCTTGTTGATGCCGATCATACGAATACGGCTATTCATTATGGGGGATATGATGAATACGAGAAACTAATTCCGTTGAGGGCACAAGAGCGATTAGAGGCATTAAAGCGATATGTTGCCTCTCTGGGAAACAAAGATTCGGGAAGAAATGACTTGCGCCGGGTGATGTTTGAGTTATGCAGCCAAGAGGATGTTAAATATGCAATAAATGCATGTGATAGCCCGGTAGGAACAGGTAAGACAACGGCTATCATGGCACACTTGTTAAATGCGGCTATTCATAAGAAATTGCGCCGAATATTTATTGTGCTTCCTTATATAAATATTCTCACACAGGCGGTTGAGGTTTATCGTAAAGCGTTAATTATTGAAGGGGAAAATCCGGAAGATGTTGTTGTTGCGCATCATCATAAGGCGGATTTTCAAGACTTACATGTGCGTCAATTGACTACTCTTTGGAAAGCCCCCATTGTTGTTACCACCGCGGTGCAGTTTTTTGAAACAATGGCCGGGAATGAGCCATCAGTTTTACGTAAATTGCATAATGTGCCGGGTAGCGGCATTTTTATTGATGAGGCTCATGCGGCTTTACCGGCAAAATTATGGCCACAGGCGTGGCAATGGCTTAAAGAATATGCATTTGATTGGACGTGTCATGTTGTTCTAGCTTCGGGATCTTTGGCACGGTTTTGGGAGATGGAAGAGTTCGATAAGCAAAAGCCTATGATACCGGAGTTGTTACCTGAAACAGTAAGGCGGTCTTTGATTGTGGCAGAGAATAAAAGAGTTTTATTTAAACGCAAAAAAAATGTATTGGATATAGATAGCTTTTGCGATTGGATAAATGGTTTAGCAGGTCCAAGAATGTGCATTGTAAATACTGTACAGTCAGCAGCTGTTCTCGCGGATTATTTTGCCGCTCAATATGGACGGAATAAAGTTGAGCATATTTCTACAGCATTAAAGGCTAAAGACAGGGGAGCCGTTTTGAAAAAAGTACGTATGCGTTTAACTGACCCAAATGATAAAGATTGGGTTCTGATTGGCACATCGTGTATTGAGGCGGGGATTGATGTTTCATTCCGTACTGGTATTAGGGAAGCTTCCTCATATGTAAGTGTTTTGCAAATTGCCGGACGGGTGAATAGAAATCAAGAATATGAAAACGCAGATGTATGGGTTGTAGAATTGAAAAACGGCGATTTGTTAAAAGCCCATCCAGCATTTAAGGATTCTGCAAAAATTTTATTAGAGATGATGAATGTTGAGGGTATTTCTCCTGTTTGTTGTACTGATGCCTTGTTACGCGAGATAAGAGGGGTTGGTGGATTTCGAGAAGTTATTAATAAAGCTGAGGAGGCTTTGCAATTTCCCGAAGTGAATAAGCTTTTTAAGGTCATAGATGCTGACACAAGAACAGTATTAGTAGATAAAAACATTATTGAGCGGTTAAAACGATATGAAAAAATGGATTGGCAGGATATTCAAGATGGAAGTGTTCAGATGTGGGCGTATCGTATTAGTGATTTAAAATTACAAGAAATGGAAAGGTATCCGGGTTTGTTTGAATGGAATTATGCATATAATGATTTTATCGGATATATGGCAGGTATTTTACCGCTGATTAAAATGAGCGAATTTAATGGAGCGATAATTTAATGGACGAAGCAGATTATTTGCCTTTATCATCATTATCGCAATATTTATGGTGTCAGCGGCGCTGTGCTTTGATTCACATCGAACAGGTGTGGGTGGAAAATCTGTTTACTGCCGAAGGCCGGGTTATGCATGAGAAGGCGCATGAGGAGAGGTTTCAGGAAAGCAAGGGCGTGCGTGTTGAGCGTGGGGTGGCGTTGTGTTCGAAGCGGCTGGGGTTAAACGGCAAGGCGGATGTGGTTGAGTTTCACGGGCAGGGAAAAGATTGGCTGGCGTTTCCGGTGGAATATAAACGCGGCAAGCCGAAGAGTGATGACTGCGACCTGGTACAGCTTTGCGCGCAATGTTTATGCCTTGAGGAAATGCTGGGAGCGCGTATCCCGGAAGGCGCGATTTTTTATGGACGGCCGCGGCGGCGCTTTGCGGTAAGCTTTGATGATGAATTACGCCGGAAAACCGAGGAGACAGTACGGCAGGCGCACGCGTTTATCAGCGCGGGGATTACGCCAAAACCGGAATATATGAAAAAGTGCGAATCATGTTCGCTGATGGGAATATGTATGCCGCGCAGCATGGGGCACGCGCTTAGTATGGAAAATTATTTTAAAGAGGCGTTGAAAGAAGAATGAAAAAACTATTGAATACTCTTTTTGTGACGACGCAGGGAGCATATCTGCATAAAGAAGGAGAAACTGTTGTGGTCAAAATTGAAGACAACGACAGTTTGCAATTGCCGATTCATACTCTTGACGGGATTGTCTGCTTTGGACAGGTCTCATGCAGCCCGTTTCTGATGGGGTTTTGCGCGGAGAATAATGTAACAATTACCTTTCTTACAGAAAACGGCAGGTTTCTTGCCGCGGTAAAGGGGAGAACGCAGGGAAATGTTTTATTGCGCCGGGAACAGTACCGCATGGCGGATAATCCTAAAATAAGCGCGGATTTGGCGCGCTGGATGTTGCTGGGGAAATTGGCTAATTCCCGGACGGTGCTGCAGCGGGCATTGCGTGACCACGCGGATAAAATCAGCGATACGGAAGTTTTGGCGGCATCGGAAAAATTAAGTTATTCCCTGCGGCAGTTAGAAACCGGCCAAGGCCTTGATGTACTGCGCGGAATAGAAGGGGAATCGGCGTCTCTTTATTTTAGCGTGTTTGACCATCTGATCACCGGGCAGAAAGACAGTTTCGTTTTTGACGGCCGCAACCGCCGCCCTCCCAGAGACAGGGTTAATTGTTTATTGTCGTTTTTATATACATTGGTGATGCATGATATTCGCTCGGCATTGGAAACCGTGGGGCTTGACCCTTATGTGGGGTTTTTGCACCGTGACCGGCCGGGCAGGCCGGGGCTGGCTTTGGATATGATGGAGGAATTCAGGGCATTTATGGCCGACCGCCTGGTACTTACGCTTATAAACCGCGTTCAGGTACAGCCGGAGGGATTTAAGCAGTCAATATCCGGCGCGGTAATTATGGATGATGAAACGCGTAAGCAGGTTTTAATTGCTTACCAAAAGAGAAAACAAGAGGAAATCACGCACCCCTATCTTAAAGAAGGCATGAAAATAGGGTTGTTATATTACAGCCAGGCATTGTTGTTCGCGCGGTATGTTCGGGGAGATATAGAGGGGTATCCGGTGTTTATATGGAAATGAGAGGGAGAAAATGCTGGTTGTCGTAAGTTATGACGTAAATACTTTAACGCCGAAAGGCCGGCGGTGTTTGCGCAGGGTGGCCAAGATATGTGTTGATTACGGCCAACGCGTGCAGTATTCGGTGTTTGAATGTATTGTGGACCCGGCGCAATGGACGGGATTGAAAAATTTATTGATAAAGGAAATCGACCAGAAAACGGATAGTTTGCGGTTTTATTTTTTGGGAGCGAATTGGAAACGAAGGGTTGAACATGTCGGGGCAAAGGCGATTCCTAATCTTGAAGAAGACCCGCTTATTATTTAAAATTAAACGCCGCGAACCGTAAGCATTGATGGTTTCCCCAGAAGGTTCGCGGAAAGTATGTTCTTTGACAATAAAATTTGATCATTTGATAGGGAGAAAAATTAAAAAAATGCTTTTTTGTTGTAATAAAGTTATATGTTCGCGAAAACCTTCTTTTAATTAAATGCTATTGTTTAAGTTAGAAGAAGGCAGTCGCTCCCTTCACGGGAGCGTGGATTGAAACCCTTTTAGCTGTCGCCTCTTTCCAGGACGAATATGGTCGCTCCCTTCACGGGAGCGTGGATTGAAACATTTTTCCCTTTCTCGTATCCTTCGTACAGACCTGTCGCTCCCTTCACGGGAGCGTGGATTGAAACATTATTTAATATCTATGTTTTTCCATGTTTCTTCGTCGCTCCCTTCACGGGAGCGTGGATTGAAACTACGAACTCACCGATTGCCGACGTAGGATTGCCTGTCGCTCCCTTCACGGGAGCGTGGATTGAAACTCGGAACAATCTTGTTGAATCCGATGATGCGATAGTCGCTCCCTTCACGGGAGCGTGGATTGAAACATCTTTCTCTCCTAACTTCCAAATTAAATTTTTGTCGCTCCCTTCACGGGAGCGTGGATTGAAACATAATCAGAGTAATTTTATACTTATCGTTGCCGTGTCGCTCCCTTCACGGGAGCGTGGATTGAAACAGTTTAGTTTTAGCGGCCTGCACTTGTTCGGAGGTCGCTCCCTTCACGGGAGCGTGGATTGAAACCTTAGTCGCCCCCTCTTCAAATCCGCGGCGTGGTGGTCGCTCCCTTCACGGGAGCGTGGATTGAAACTTTGTTGAAAATCTGCTCTTCCCGTCCCATTGTGTCGCTCCCTTCACGGGAGCGTGGATTGAAACGGATTTTTTATGCCCAAGCAGGGTTCTCCGCAGAGTCGCTCCCTTCACGGGAGCGTGGATTGAAACTCTATACCTTCTGGATACATTTGAACTCTTTTACGTCGCTCCCTTCACGGGAGCGTGGATTGAAACTTGTTCATATTCCGGCATTTCTTGATTTTCTTCAGTCGCTC
>JAHIOQ010000064.1 GCA_018895275.1 Candidatus Omnitrophota bacterium | reverse complement strand
ATAACTATATCGCCCGGAAGCCCGGCCGAAATCATCTTCAAAGCTTTCCGGATCTTCAGCATGCACAAATTTATTGGCAACAGAAAAGCGATCATACCTGGAAAGTTCTTTTTTGTAATCAATGTCGATATTCTGGGAATTATTGTCAAACGAAGAATGACCGGCAAATAAATGCTGTGTAAAACTCCCTCCTATCGCAAAAGTATCTGTTTTTCCCTCCTGTTTTGCCCCTAATCCAATCCGTAAATTAGTAACATTGTCGGATTTCTTATCTTCTTTGACAAAAGTCACATTATCATCATAGGCTGTGGAAACAGAGCCGGTGATACCATAATCAAATCCCAGGAAGGCTGAAGACCTTAATGGAAAAAGGAGGAACAAACAACAAAAAACAAGATTAAATAAATATATCTTTTTCATCTTTTTACTTTCTATCCGGCACTTTTAGAAAACGATGATGTCCGACAGGGGGCATTTTCTCCAAGCCTTTTCCATAATATCATTTTATTAGTATATATAAATACGCCTCTATTTGCAATAACACAAAATTAAAAACAACGGCTTTTTGGGACGCAGACTTTCGCTGATGCACGCAGATTAGAAATTTTCTTATATTTAAATCCTGTGGAGACACACGCTTACACCGCGGGGCAGAATCCCGTTCGAACGCCATTCATACACCGCTTCACAACCGTGGCGTTCCAGGTGCGAGGCAAATCCGCGTTCATCCCGTTCCACCCAACTCCTACTATGGACGCGTTAAGTTTAGTCATTTTCTCCGACCTTACGTTTATATTCTTCAATCAATGCGGAAATCACCGCATGCGCGTTAATAATCATATCCGCATCCGCTTCTTCAAATAAAAACACCTTGTCCCGTTAGGGAGCTCCGCTTGATGAACCCCGTTAGATGGAACAAGGCTATCTAACATTGTGAACGCTGATAAAAAATATCTCGCACAGAGCCGTAGAGTACGCCGGGAACAATAGTCTGAAACATCATGGAAGAATCTCTGAGTATAAAAAAGAGTATTAAAGAAGAAAATCCTGGGTCACCTTAAATTTTAAATTGCCCCACCAAATTCTGCAACTGGCTCACGACGGCAGCCAGTTCATCGGCACTGGAAACCAATTCCTGCATCGAGGCAGACATCTGCTCGGTAGAAGAAGAAACCTCCTGGGTCGAAGAGGCATTATCATCCGCAACACTGCTTACCTCGGAGATTGCCGCCGTCGCCTTTCCCGCCCTTTCCAGTTGTAAGGGGATAAGCTCAGAGATCTCTCCCATCATACTTTCTGCTTCCTTGGCCGCATCAACAATCTTAACCTGTAAGGAGCTTCCCTGCTCGGCAATACTTCTGCCTTCGATACTCTCTTTCTTACCACTGGTAATTAAAGTGATAACGTTGGCCACATCCTTCTGCACAGCCTTGATGAGTTTGGCAATCTCATTGGAGGATCGGCTGGAGCCCTCGGCTAATTTTCGGACCTCTTCGGCAACCACGGCAAAACCACGTCCAGCCTCGCCAGCCCTGGCGGCCTCAATCGCGGCATTTAACGATAAAAGATTTGTCTGATCGGCAAAGGAGTAGATAGTATTAATAATCTCTCCAATCTGCTCTGACCTTCTGCCTAGTAATTCCACCGCTAAGACGGACTTTTCGACTACGGCGACTACCGAATCCATCTTCTTCACCAATTCCTGGTTTGATTCTTTACCTTTTCCGGCAAGAGCCGTGGTATCAATTACCGATTTGGTTACCTCATTAGCATTTTTAGCAATCTGTCTTAAAGAATCAACCAAGGCATTGATAATCTTTGCAGTCTCTTTAACCTTGGCTACCTGGGTCATCGCCCCTTTGGCTATCTGCTGGACAGCGGCACTGATTCCCTGGAGCGAAGCATTAACTTCCTGAGAGGTACTGGCTAAGCTTTTGCTGCTAATATCAATCTTGGTTGAAGAATTACGGATAACCTTGGTAATATCCGCAAAATTGTCTAAAAAGAAATCAAAAGACCTGGACAGGGAACCTAATTCGTCTTTAGTCGTTATATTCAACCTGGCAGTCAGATCTCCTTTTCGCTGTGATAAATCCCTGATCCAACCGTTGATACGTGTTAGGTTCTTGACGATAAACGTAGACAGAAAAATAGCTATAGTTATTCCTATGACAATTACTATCAGCGTGCTAACCCCAATACTTCCCGTAGAATTGACCACCACCTGACGCGTCGTTTGGCTGGCCTTACTGGCCTTATCATTAACTTCCTCCACCGTATTAGCAACCATCGTGCTCACTTCCTGGATAAACACGCCAACCTGGTCCACTATCTTTTCCGATTCTTTAATATTTGTCAGCAGTTGGTACCGGGATTGTAAAATTCCACCCTTTCCAATAACCAATCTCTCCATTTCTTCCAGATAACCGGTTAATTTCTCTATATTTTTATCAGCTCCGACAATATCCTTAACTGTTTTCACCTGTTCTTTTGCCGAAGATATCTGCGCTTTAAAATTTTCCTCTAAGGGTAGAAGATAATCCGCGTTATCCGCGCCGATCATCTGTTCAACCGTAGCCGTGGCTAAGGCAAGATCTCCCCTTAATAGAAACAAGGCCTTAGTGAAAGGCATCGTATAATTCACAATTTTCGCGAATGATTTCTCAATATTCTTCGTCTGCTCCAATCCTTCATGGATACCCTTACTCACCTCATCCGTAACCAGGAGGAGACTAAATTCAAACTCATCAATTAAATAATCTACAACCGGAAAAATCTCTTCCTGCTTTTTATCCAACTCTACCTCTACCGCCTGCAGTTCTGCCGATTTTACTCCCGAAGAGCCTTTCAACTTATCAACCACGGCCGGCTTTAACCTCTTTAAAACAAGCAGGCCAAAATCTTCGAAGTTCTTCTTTAATTTATTCAATGTCTCCGGCTTGATTGTTTTGTTCTTTTCGATATTACTAATTCTTCCTTTTATATGATTCAGGGCAGCGATAAATTTATCTTCATAGATGGGAAGCTCATCAATCTTCTTGGCATTTATCATGCGTACGGCATATATCAAGGCCTCGTTAAAACTTGCCTTTACGATAAGCAGTCTCCTTGTTATGGGGAAGTCCTTTTGGGACAAGGACTCATAGCTATCCGCCATAAATTTGGTGGCGGCAATGGCCTTTGCCAGACCTTTGTCCGACTCGTTTTTTACCAAAAGCATTTCAAATTCAGCATCATCCACTTGTCCGGCGATATTCGCAATCGTGGACTCAACTATAGATAAGGAGCTTTTTCTTATCTTTCCATTTTGGATTTTTATGTCCAGTCCAGCCATCACTATTTGGAAAACTTTTTTATTCAGGCTCGAGAGTTCAACTGTCCCCTTCTCTAACTTTTTAATACGTTCAATCAGCTCTTCTTCATCTTTAAATTTTTCTCTTAGAGAGGTGGTTATCTTGGCTATATTATTCAATGCCGTATCGATATTTTCGGCGGCTGCTTTGGTTTCTGTCTTACTCTGGGCAAATATCATCGATTTAAAATTCGCGTTTGCCACCCAGACATTGACAATCAAATCCTTGGCGGACGAGGAAGCGGGAAAAAGATTTTCCGAGAGATTATAGATATTTTTGCTTATTCTATTCACTGAATATAAGCCGATACCGGCGATAATAATGGAAAAAATGATCACCAATGCAAAACCCCAGATGAGTTTGTTTTTTATGGTCATTTATCCCTCCCTAGTACGGCCTACTGTTCTTTTTTCTCGCCTGGCTACCAATAAAGCCTGTTTCTCTTGTTCCGGGCTGGCGCCCCACGGGTAAAAACCCGTGTCCCCAAACTGTAATCCTCATAGGGGCCGACGTCTCGAACCACCATTCACTTACGCGTAACCATAAGTGACACTGACAAAGGGATTAGTAACCGTTGTCAGTTTTTTTAAATAACGGAATTGCGTAACTTAGGTTAAATCCATAACAAAACTACACCTTTGCCCACGCACTACAACAGCATGAGCGATATATTTTTAATAAAATCCAATCTATTTGAAAGTAGTGATAGACTTAAGCTCCCCGCCTTCAATTTTAGTAAACGTTATGGTATCCATACCTTGGTGGTCATTCTTACCAAAAGTCATACGGAGTCCTCCTAAATCAAAACTCCCTTTGCTCTCAACAGCGGCAATTACCCCCTCTCGCGTAACATCCGGCCCACAGGCCTCCAGGGCCTGGACAAAAAACTTTGCCACCATAAACCCTTCTAAACTGACAAACCCTGGTTTTTGCTCTGGAGAATATTGTTTAATCAGACGATGGTATTCCTCAACCAGGGGGATAGACATATCCCAAGGGAAGGGGACAACTTGGGAAATAATCACCCCTTCTCCATCAGAACCTAAAGACTCCTTTAAGGAATCACTTCCCACAAAAGAGATATTGCAGAATATTGCTTTGGTCATTCCAATCTGTTTAGCCAATTTGATAAATTCGGAACAGGGCTCATAGGCACCAATCATAATTACTGCCTCCGGCTCTGCGGTCTTAATCCTGGCCAACCCGCCTTTTACGGCTACGGTATTTCTTTCATAGGTGCCTTCGGCAACCAGGCTCAAATTTCTCTTATCTAAAGCCCGACTTACCCCCTCCAAACCGGCCTGGCCATAAGAATCATTTTGATAAAAACAGGCAATACTCTTAATCCCTAAATCCGTCACCAGACGCTGCACCAATCCTTCAGTTTCATCAAAATAACTTCCTCTAATATTTATCACATAGTGTTTAACGGGATTGCGTAAAAATTCCGCTCCGGTAAACGGGCCGACAAACAGAACCTTTTCCTGTTCGGCGATGGGGACCGCCGCTTTAGCGGTAGGAGTTCCCACATAGCCGATCAAACAGAAAACACCTTCTGTGATTAACCTTCTTGTCTGTTCGATACAGTTTACCGGTTCATAGCCGTCATCATAACTTACTAATTTAATCTTTCTTCCCTTTACTCCACCGCGGTCATTTATATACGCAAAATAGGCATGCATCCCGTTTTTCATGCCCTGGCCTAATGCCTTTGTTGGGCCCTCTAATGCTGCGGATTGACCAACAATTATCTCGTTGTTAGTAACCCCCACCTCGGCTAAAACTGTGCCACTGCTAATCAAGATAACCCCAACCACCCAAACCACCCATATCATTTTCTTCATATCCCCCCCCTTTTTCTATATATAATTATTTTTATTTCTTACTTTCAGCTTTATATTATTTTATTCTATCTTATTGGAAAACATGTGTCAATTTAAAAAACAAACAACTGTCTTTTGGAAACTGCGGAACTTAGGCTAGCGCAAAGAAAACACAATCGAAACCCGGATGGTTATGGAATCATACGGAATGCTTTCCGGTATCGGCAGGAACGGGCTTGCCCGGGAAATCGTTTCCAGCGCCTCTTTATCCAGCAGCGTTACGCCTGAGGATTGAATAACCGACGCGTCCCGGCAATCGCCGCTGCTTAATATCGTGAATTGCACAGCTACCGTACCTTGAATGTTTTTCCGGCGCGCCGGTTCCGGATAACGCCGGTATGATTCAATCTTTTGCTTAATCATATCCTGATAGCGCAGCATTGCCTCATCCGCCTTCTCTTTCGAAACTATCTCCGGCTGTGGTGTGCCGCTTGTGCCGCGGCGCTTAATCTCCTGCGGCGAATGCATGGGATTATCCACAACCTCTTTTTCCGGCTGTGCCTTAATCTGCTTTACCTCTCCTATGACTTTTATTTCCGGCAGGAGAAACAATTTCAGCGGCACGATCTCAAGCGCCCGGGTTTCCGGGACAGGGGTATCTTTGAAGGGATACTTCAGCCATATCCCCATCCCGCCCAGCAATAGGCCGTGCGCCAATATGGAAACGATTAAAGTATATGCGGACAAACGATTATCATTCATAATAATCCCTAAAATTCGCCGCGTATCCCCAGGTATGCGGTACGCTCCAGGTTGTCAAAACCGCGCACATCATGGTATTTCTTATCAAACAGGTTAATAACCTTTAGAAAAAGCTGTGCGTGCGGAACGAATTTATAGTTCAGAAAATAATCAACCGTGCAATATTGCTTAAGCCTTTGCGTATTCGTATTGTTATCCCAGCGCCGGCCGGCATAATTCGCGCTGATATCCATATTCAGCGGTTGAAAAACCTGCCAGTTTAAAGCCATTCCGGCCTTGTGTTCAGGCCTGCGGCCCAACTCATTGCCGGTATCCTTGTCTTTTGTTTTCAGATAAGTATAGTTGCCGGCCAAGGTAAGGTCTTCGCTGATTTTCAGTTTAGTTTCGGTTTCTATGCCGGCTGTCTGCGCGTGCCCGATATTTTTGTATTTCCAATCGCTTAAATCAAAATCAATCATGTCCTTAAAATTATTGAAAAAATAACCCGCGGAACAAAACATTCTGTTGCCGAAAAAGTCCCGGCCGAGCGAAAAGTCATAGCTATTGCTTTTATCCGCGGTCAATCCCGCGTTGCCGTAGCTTGAATAAAGTTGATAAAGCGACGGCGCCTTAAACCCGGTACCGATATTCGCTTTCAGATACGTAGCGCTCCGCGGGATGAAATAAGCAGTAGATGCCTTATAAGTCGTTGCCTTGCCGAAACGCGCGTGGTCATCTATCCTTATCCCGAAAACAGCGGACAGGTTTTCTTTAATCCTCCACTGGCTCTGCGTGTAATATCCTTGAGTATCGACGGTTTTGCGGTCAATCCTGTCCGTAAAAGAACCGGAACGGTAATCGAATTCCGCGCTTTCCTGTTCATATTCAAATCCCACCGTCTGGGTCAGTGATTCAAAAAGTAAAACATTATGCTGTGTTTCAACTTTTCTATTATCTCCGACATATTTATCTTCCAAATCGTCCGCCGTATCTACGCTGTCGGCGAGGTCGCGGTTTTTGCGTTCCTGGTTCGCATAGTAAAGCCCCGCGCTGTAATCCCAGACATCGCTGAGCTTCTGATTGAACCCCAGCTTAGCGCCTAACTGTTTTGAATCCGCCGTATAATTCGGGTCATCGTTATAGGCGCCGTCGTCAATATCCATTTCCGCGTCCGTATAACGCGTGATAAAAAATATCTCGCTTTCCTCAGATAATTCCATGCCCAGGCGCGAAGCAAAACTCAGGTTTTTATAGCCGTCATTTTCCTTGCCGTCGCTGGCGCGGGAGATACCCGCAGAAACA
Organism: Candidatus Omnitrophota bacterium; assembly: GCA_018895275.1. Classification (GTDB taxonomy): domain Bacteria; phylum Omnitrophota; class Gorgyraeia; order B26-G9; family B26-G9; genus JAHIOQ01. The sequence goes on along the minus strand of JAHIOQ010000064.1, from coordinate 1,703 downwards.
GAACGGGAAACAGAAGCGGAATAATTCAAGCGGCCATTGCTGCCGGAAACCGTCCCGAATCTTCTTTGTGTCTTATGCGAGCCGGTTTCAAACTCCACAGCGGCCTTCGGTTCACCGCTGCCTTTTTTTGTAATAATATTAATCACTCCCCCGATCGCGTCCGAACCGTACAGCGTACTCTGCGGCCCGCGTACGATTTCGATACGCTCGATGTTATCCGTAGTCAAATGCGCAAAGTTAAACGACCTGTCCACGCTCGCGGGATCGTTTATTTCCATGCCGTCAATCAGCACCAGGGTATGCCCGGGCTTTGCCCCGCGCATATACACATACGCCGCTCCGCCAAGGCTGCCGCTTTGCGAAATCGAAATCCCCGCTACATTCTTAAGCGCCTCCAGCACAGTTTCCTTTCCGCCGCGTTCCAGCTCCCTGCCGGAAATCACGGTTACGGCACTGCCGGTTCGCGCCTCATACTGCGGTGTACGCGTTGCCGAAACAAGGACATCTCCCAGATTATACTGCCCCTCCTGCGCGCCTAGCGCGCGCTCGGCGTTTATGAATAACAGAAACAACAGCATCCCGATTAATATCTTTTTTATTCTTATCATCTTTATCTCTCCTCCCTCGAGAATATCTTCCATATAAGCAATCGACCGGACTCTGTTTAGACCCAAGACTGCAGACTAAAGACCTCAGACGATATTTTTTGTCCTGAGTCTTGTGGCTTGCGTCTTATGTCCAAACAATTACCGTTGCGGGGCAGCCCCGAATGCAGCACACTTTCTTCGCCGCACTTCGGGATCCCGATGAAATTCTCAAAACAAGCTCTTCATTCGGGACCCCCTGAATCGCACAGGGAGTTCCTTTGCTTATACTATATGTTATACACAAATTAACAATAATTACCCATCTCTATTCCAACAAACACCATTAACTTCTTCTTCCCTCCCCCCTTTTAGCTTTTGGTTTTTAGCTTTTGGTTTTAATACTCAATCCCCTTTCTCCGCTTCACCCCCTTTTTATACGGATGCTTTATCTCCTTCATATATGTAACCATATCCGCGGCCTTAATCATCTTCGCTGTCGCGCCGCGGCCGGTAAGCACAAGCTCCATGTTTTCCGGCTTATCGCGCATTAAACCGATGACCTCTTCCTCCGCCAAAAATCCGTCCCGCACGCAGATATTTATCTCATCCAGCACAAGCATATCGCACAACTGCCGCTTATGCATTTTCCTGATACAGGCAACACCTTTTCGGCATTGCCCGGCAAGGCGATTAATGTCCTCATCTTTTTTACAACAAAAAGGATGCGCCTTGGCAAAACAGCGCACGCTAATGCCAATCTTTTTCAGGATTTTCTGTTCTCCGGAGCCATATTTTTTCGGGTCCTTATGAAAGCTTACGTAGCATACGCGCAGGCCCCGGCTAACCGCGCGCACGGCCAAGCCCACGGCCGCGGTTGTCTTTCCCTTGCCTTCTCCGGTATAAATCTGCACCAATCCCTTTTGTTTCATCTTTCTCTCCTCTTATTCTCTTCCTCCGGAACGATTAATACATACGGCTTACGCGAGATCGGATTTTCCTGCACAACCACGGTTGTCTTGTATACCTCCTCGATAATGCGGTAATCAAGCACCTCCTGCGGCGTTCCCTGCGCGTGAACCATGCCGTTGTTCAGCAGAATCAACTTATCGCAATATT
>JAHIOQ010000063.1 GCA_018895275.1 Candidatus Omnitrophota bacterium | reverse complement strand
GGAAGCTCTGCCAGCCCGGTAAATTCCAGCACGTACGGATCCCGGATAAGGCCGGCAATTACCTGCGGCGCTTCCGCTGCCTGTTTCCTTCCTGCATTGATTACGGCTTTTTTGTCGGTGGAAAGTCCAGTCCTTTCATAAAGAAGCGAACCAATCTGCCGCTGAAGCTGGCGTTTGGACCAGTTACCTTTTAAACATTCATTTTCGTAAAAAGCTCGCTTCCATGCATCCTCAATCATGATGAATTCAATAAAATGTGTCCATGAAAAATTAAAAAGGCTTTCTACGGAAAGTGGTTTTGGGCCGGTTTTTTCTGTTACAGAAGAAGTTACTACGTGGATATCTAATTCGCTAATCAGTGATTGGCGAATTGCCGAATCATCGCCCAACCGCTTAAATTCGCCAACCGCCGGTTGGCGAAACTGAGGATATATTTTATAAAACTGCCGGCAATTTTTAAGCATACTTATACCAAGCCCGTTTACCCCACGCGCGCGTAAATCGCACGAAATCTTCTCCATCAATCCGCTTCCGTATTCAGCTCTATCTTTCCCTTTTTGTTCATACTCAACGATATATGCCCCAATTAGCCAATTACGAAGAACAAGAAACCGGTTCACCGCTCCGGCCGCACCAGCTTGTGCCTGCTCGTGAATTTTGCTGATAGTATCTATCAATACGGGGTAATTAATTTTTTGAGATTTCACCGCCGCACCTCCTCACTGTCCCAATCAGGAATATTCACAACCCCATTTTTAATTTCAGCCCTGAAGAACGCTGGTTTCGGATCATTAACATCGAAAAAATCCATGTCGTACAACATGAACCCCAAATCGCGACTTTCAGTAATCGGCTTTACTTGTTCTTTGTCCGGCTCATCAATAAACCGGAACATACAGGAAAATTCCCGGCATCCGAAATAAGGACGATTAAAACACTGTCCTTTCTTTGCCCTGCGCTCGAATATCGCGTTGTATTTTGCGGGATTTTCATCTTTGGGGTCACGGGTAAACTCGGATTGTTCATCACTGTCAATCAAATACTCCGGCACAGGATTTATCACCTTGCTTCTTTTACTAATAGGAATAAATTCAAGCTCGGCATGAATGCGATATTTCACATCCCGCAAAAAAAGCCCGGCTCTCTGCTGGCGGTTATCTTCAATGAATAATCCGTCGGAACGGCCGCTCATTACCGCGCCTACTTCATTTCGCCGCACTGAAATCCATTTAATAGGATTAAGAATTTCAATCTTTGTCGGCTTCCATCGCACTGCCGGTTTCCAGAAAATCGCCTCAAATATCGCCCGTACCGACGAGGGCGTAATCACGTCATAACTTACTCTTTCTACCTTCATCTCCGGCCGGGTAAAGCAAGCATAATCCCCCCATACCTCGAGGCAGAAGGTTTTGTTAAAGTGGTTGGTCATTAGTTACCTCCTTGGGATAAATATTCGTCACCCTTAAAAATAAACAGCCTAAAATCCTTTCTATGGATTTTCAAAAATATAATTAATATCCGTTACATTTCTAAACAATACCAAATCCATCAACATCCATTTTTAATAACGGAATAATAGTTGCCATATAACCTAAGAATTTACCATCATAGTCACCTTCCCACCGATACAATTCTTCATTAGCATGAAGTGGCAAACAAAACGTTTTAAAGTGTACTGAATTCATCTTAAACGAACGAATTTGCACACTATTCATTATTAAATCAATAGGACTGACTTTCTCGTAATGCTCTATTTTATTAGCAATCTCATTTGAAATGATAACTAATCTTGTATCTATATCAATTACACGACATAATTTAGCTACTTTAGGGAAATCATTCTGCTTTTCGTTTTTCTTTATCTCTTCTGCCTTTTGCGCGAAATCACCGAAGCTACTCATCAATTCCCAATTCATTGCTTCGGTAACTATTGTCGTAGCGCTTTTATTCTCAAAATATTTTTCTTCAAATAACTTTTTCAATACATTCCGTGAAGTCGCAAATTGAGGATTATCCTTCATCATCGGATTATTCACTCTAAAGTCCCACACCTCAGCAACATCTCTCTCGGCATGCCTATTTACTCTTCCTCCAATTTGAATCAAGCTCGCCGCGCTGCAGCTTTCACGAAAAGCGGTTGTAAAAGAAAAATCTACCCCTGCTTCAACACAACTTGTTGCGACCAACACCCAATCTTTATTTTGTTTATTTTGCAAACATCGTTTAACCTTTTTAATAACTCTATTCCTATCACAAGGGGCAAGTGCTGTTGACAAATGCATCACCTTCAGGCCTTGCTTTTGCATCTTATCTGCGAGAACAGCAGCCGATTGTACAGTATTTAAAATCACCAGCCTTGGACCCGACTTAGATTGTATAAATTCAATCAACCCTGTGATGTCCATACATTGCTTAAGAGTGCGATAAATAACTCTTTGCTTTTCAGTAATATTAACTAACTTATGTGTATTTTCGTCTAATAAAGACGGCACGTTCTCACGAGAATCTGCGATTCTATCGTCTAACCAAAATTGAGGAAGAGAACCCGATGCCAATACAACATGACAGCGCCAAGCTTCTCGTAATTCCTCAAACCATTTCCACGCCTGCGGCCAGAAAAAAGATGGAATCGCAGCATGAGCTTCATCTACAAAAACCGCCGATCCCGGCAATTCATGCAGTTTTCGCAACCGCGCTGGATGATCACCTGCTAATGTCTCGAAAAATTGCACGGCTGTAGTCACAATTATTGGCGCTGTCCATAATGCAGCATACCGACGCAATTCATCATCAGAGAAATCAGCTTGATGATGCAGTTCGGCAACAACTTCTTCGGGATTTTCTCCATGCAAAACTGTTGCCTTCCGATATACTTCTACAGATTGCTTAATAATATTGGTATATGGCAAAATCACAAAAATATGCCGCAATTTCTTTTCTTTGGCCACCTTTAACAGGTGTGCCATAACAGCAACTGTTTTACCTGTGCCGACAGGACTATCGCAAGCATATATTGACGGATTAATATCCGCGCCTTTACAGGATTGAAACACTTCTTGTCTTTGACTATTTCTATTATGACCAACATTTTTCTCGGCTAATTCTGCCACATAATCATCTAACGCGTTTATTCGCTCTTTCCATCGTAATTCGATTTTACTTTGGCATTCTCTTTCACCATAATGCTGAGCAGTATCGCCGTAATCGGCATCAACTAAACAGGAAAACAGCAACCGTCGAGTTAACGCAGACCAGCCGGTTCTTTCGCAAGTATTACCTTCAAGAATTTGACCACAATATTGTTCATGTGTTTTTTTATACGAGTTAAGACAATTATCAGTATGTTTTTGTACTTCTGAATCCCTTAAGAATAAACTACCACGCGTAACTTCCGAAGGAACAGAACATAAACCGATATGATGACCATAAACCAAGATCGCGCTCTCATTATTCTTTTTACTGCACAAGCTTGCCGTACCTGCATCAACATGGTTTATCGGCAAACTTTTTTTGCTCCCTAATTTTAGAATCTTCTGATTCGCTTCATCCAGTTTACCTAAATCATGCGCCGCCGCTGCCGCCCCCACGGTTTCAGCAAGCAATCGGGCATCCCCGTTGAAATATGTCGTCATATTTGATACATTCTTTTCCGCACGACTTATTACACCGGAAATATGCTTGGCATATGTTTGAACGGGAATGCCTTTTTCTTTTTTAGCACTGTGAGCTAAAGGCTCTTCATTACTCATTCATCAAATCCCTGACTTTCTTTTCATATAATTTATCTTTTAATTCCCGAGGTAAATCCTTTTCTGTCGGCACATCATAATCATCCCATAACGTTGACGGCTTCTCGGAATCTTCTTTATTCTTCCGTTTAGGCGTGAGCGCGTCAATTAATGCAAAATCGGAACAAGAGCCCAACGCCGACGTATGTTCCATGTACCATGCGTAACGAATTCCAACCCATGTCCGAACATATGAAGCTGTATGCGGATAAGCTAACGGAATAAGTTTTAATAGTAACTCCAAATCATTTATAGTACAGTTCGTCTTTGTAGCAGCTGTTGGATTCACAAAAAATGGCATGCAATAAACACCATGCTGAACTATCCGAAACGCCAAGGGTGCCATCCCTCTACTTTTATCTGCTTCAACAGCTGGATTTGTTGTTGTCATTCGTTCCACTAAAACTGGCGATACTGAAATAGCCAGCCCGAACTGCACTACACCTGTTTTCACAGGGATATCCCTTCCTTTTTCTAATTCAGTATTTCCAAAGATACGACCATCCCAATATTTAGCCGTAAACTCTTTCTCATTAAGACTCCTCATATCTGCAAGTTTAGTTTCTCGGCTTTCGGAGATCATAAATTTTTCCGGTTTAAGATTTGGATTAAATTGTCCTGCAAGAGCTTTCCAAACTGGCCCATCTTTTTTTTCAACAAGATCACGTAATTTACGCTTAAATGATACTGAAGATATTTCTCCCCGCCCATCCTGGCGTTGTCGCGGATCGCTTTCCCTATCCGGATCGCCATTGGGATTTGAATTCCTAACTTCTATAACCAACAAACCCGTTGCCCTTCTTTCAACCAATCTTTCCTCATTACTCTTTTCATTACTCATTGTACTCCTCCTTTTGAATTATTCTTCTGATTTATACCGAGCTAAATATCCCAATAATACCTGAGCCTTTACAGCATCGTCCGCCATTGACGGCCAAGCAACATTCTCCATTTCAGCAGAAAGTTTTCCCATCTCTCCCAGCATCCATTTAACAAGCTTATATTCATCTCCTTGAACCTTTGTTGCCCAAGCGTAATAAATCCGCAAACGTTCGCCGAGTAAAGCAAGCGCCTTGTTTGGACTATCAAACGCAATCGGCAAGTGCGCATTGCCTATCAATTGTGGAGGCAAATCACCACCTTTCCTTTTCATCTGCAGCATACAATATTGCGCATGCAATCCGTCGGCAAGCGCAAGCAACCTGCCAACACTAAACGCGGTATTCCTCATATAATCCTCCTTTTTTATTCCCAGTTTATATAACACAATTGCCAGCAACGAAATCCCAACGAGAACCGACTTCCTTGCTTCCAGCTTAAAATCTTTTACATCTCCTCCATGATTCACCTTCGTAATACCGATAAACAGCGGTCCCAGTCGCTGCAAAGTCAACTGCAAAAACATTCGCGCAGTCTCCTGTAAAATGCGCTCATTCCCCAGAAATAACTCATATACATGCCGAAGCGCAACACCCGAAACTTTCCGGCTATCAATGCCTTTCTTAATCCATTGATTCTGCAAACATCGCATAATTTCGGCTGGTGAAGGACAAAACGGTTCAACCACTTTTGCCTTCTCTCCTTTTTTACCAGGTAAAAAGATAGAAAAATGCGGACGGTTTTTCGCGGCAATCTGCCATTGCTCAATACTTCTGATGATATTTTCAATTGAGTATGCTCCGCTCAATACCACTTGGGCACGACCCTTGTCCACCTTAGTAATCACCAAAATATTGGCTTTTGAGTCCTTTGTTAGGCCTGACTCACCTTTTAAGGCATCGCACACTTTTGCGGTCATTTTTTCATAGACAGCCTCACCTATTTCATCTTCAGTCGTATCAAATGTCGTAAATGTACTCGCCAAATCAATGGCTGATTGCGGTTTTTCTTCTAGATAAGTTATTAATAAATCTTGTATTTGTATTTTTTTACCATTTCGTGTTCCCAATCTATGAGATGGCACCTTTCCCCATGTCTTTCCTTGACACGATTCCTTGACACACCATTTAAGCGCTCCATGCATGGCTTTAACTTCATCAGCACTCGTTGGAAATATCTCCGAAGCGATTTTTCCGTACCGATTATGACAAGGAGCGTCTTCATTCATGGAAAACAAATACGCATTACCAATGGCTGGTAAATTGGGGTCGGGATACAATCCTGAATGCCTTCCCTTGCCACCAAAAGCAGAGATACCGTTCTTGTCATTCGCAGCCGATCGCGGCAGATTATTACTTACCAGTACCCCCATTTCCGGGCAAGCAACACGAAATTTATAATTATTCCAATCGCTCACG
>JAHIOQ010000062.1 GCA_018895275.1 Candidatus Omnitrophota bacterium | reverse complement strand
CTCCGACATCTGGTAGGATTGCAATTCACGATAACCGCCGTGAGGCGGGATAAGTTGGGGCGCCTCTGCACTTCGTTTGTTTTGCGGATTGTCCATAATGGCGTCTTACTCCTTTTCATTCAACTGTTTCCGTTTTTTCTGAGGAACTGAAAGGGTGGGGGCAATTTGCCCCCACCCTTTGGAGAGTTCTTTATCACGACGTCTCATGTCCTTTATATAGCCACTTGGGTTAATTGAATCAGTAAGCGCCGAAAGTACATCCACAATGACAAACCACCACTCATTGTTGTGAATCGTCTTCCTGATTTCCTTACCTCTGAAAACAGCTATGTTTGTTTCCATCACCCCTCCTGTCAATCAAGAATAAATATCTCCCTGGTCTTACAGGCACCCCGAACAAGTTCCGGAGGCCATGCACGCTTCGGTCACGCCGTGGGCATGATTTTGTTTACCGCTGCGAGCCGCCTGCACCATCTGGTCATGGGTACGCGATCTCTTTGAAATGAACCGGTCGCAAAAAACCACTGTCGCGTCATAGACAATTTCCGACATCTGGTAGGATTGCAGGTTTTTATAGCCGCCATGAGGCGGGATGAGTTTGGGTGGTTGTTGGTCAGTCATGACGCATTACCTCAAAATATATTTTCTTCCGGCCATTCTTTAACTTCAATCAATGGTTTTTTCTTATCATCAGATGGGAGATTATCCTTATTAACTGTTATCGTATAATCTTCTTTTCCTCTCGGCAGATCTGAATTTTTTGTTACTTTCACACGTTCAAACAATCTGCCTGACAGATCATTGCCCAAATGACTGGCATGCTTGAATATGACCAGCTTTCTTGGGTTCATTTCCCCTCTCGCTGCTGCCCGGTCATGCTCAAAAGCATTTACAAGAGACTCCCAAAGTAGCTTCAAATCATCTTCAGAAAATCCGGTCTTTCGCGCATCAAAAACAGAAATAAAACCATGCATACGATAAAGAGCGTATGGCACCGTGGCCTTACGACCAAATGTTGTAGCAAATTCACGATCCTTTTTTGCCTGCTCGTTTTTTTCATTTTCTGTTGTCACACAACATCGCGTTATTGAATGTTCCGCTTGATAAATTCGGTCTTCTGAACGTGAAAAAGTAAACTGGACTGGACCGCGAACGGTACCTGCCCCTCTGACCTTTTCTTTCTTTTGTTTTTTAGTTTTTCCAACCTCTCCGTCAGCTTTTTCCGCCGATTCACCTCCGCTTTCTTTTTCACCCGTACTTAACACCGCCCCAAATGTCCTGATATCGTAATAATCATCACAAAGTTTTTTACGCTTTTCGGATGCAATATCGCCCGGCGTTTTCCCGATTATTTTATTTAAATAACTATCCTCACTGCTTATATCTCTCTGGCGGATAAAAATATCGTACGGGGTTTTCAAATCATGCTTTAACTGAACATAATTCCTTACTTTCCTCTTGATACAAACATCTGTCACCAAACCGTGCTGATCCTCCGCATCTGCTCTGGGCAAGTTCACCTGATCGGGATCGCCGTTAGGATTACCGTCTTTTACATCAAACAAAAAAACAAAATCATAGCGATTTTTAATCGTTTCTCTCATTTTCATCCTCCTCCACAGTTTCTTTTAGTTTAGGGTCATTCTTCCAGTTACTTTTTTGATGATAATAACCGATGGCAAATTGCCCTTGTTCTTCCAGAGTAAAAGTTGACGGAAACTCCTCAATTTTTATCCCCTTGCATAACTCCTGTAGCTTTTTGTCTAAGACAACAGCAAGCCCCGGTTTTTCTGTCTTCAGTTTTGTAAAATGCTTTGAACTCAAATTGAAAAGCCTTCCAAAGGCCGGAGACGGTGTTGTTAGAGCAAATGTAAAATACCGCTCCCGTATACCGGCGTTGACATTCTTACCCAAAGCCGCCCGCTGAACGCTCTCCAACACGGCAAAAATCTGTCCACAAACATAGGCCACTGGCCTATCACCCTGCTCAATCTTTTCCGTAATCACAAAATCACCTCCTCTATTATGTCGGTTTAAAATGAGTTTGATTAAAGCTGCCCTTTCAGTAGTGATCCCATATTTATCTAACCGCGCGCGCTGAAGCACTTTTGTTAATATCCACAACGGCGGTGCTATATTCTTTAATGCTGCGTTCCATAAATATGTAGCCACTCTCGCCAATGATGCATCGTCCTTATCATAACGACCATCGTTGTTTTTTCTCTGACAGCTTCTCGCCAAATCATACAGCCGGGGATAATGTGTTTTGGTGTTCTTTAAATCCGCATCATATTCGGCGATTGAAATATCCTGAAACCAATTTGCTATTGATTTTCGAAAATCAAACAAACTGGTCTCAATCCAGTCCCGAACCGATATCCGGGCCGCCGAACCCGACAGCGTGCATGAATAAAACTGGTCAGGCTCAAGATCCCGGCTGTCGCGTTCGGTTCCGGAGAATACCGATTCAATCAGCCTTGCGACATCAGCCGGGTTGGGCGCTTCGAGGTAGTCTATTTCATCCAATCTTTCATTCTTTCGTGTCCAGAACACCATAGCAGTATCCGAACCGAAATTTTTTCGGTTGGTATACGCGATGTATTCTTTTCCTTTTTTATTCTTAACCCTTGGCCCCGCCGACAATAACCAATTTAGTCCTTCCACATAATTTTTGGCGCAACTTGCACAAATTAATGAATTTAGATTTCTTCGCAATTCGTATGATTCATAAGCATTATCGTTGTAGGAAACTATCGATCTTGCTGCATATTTACCATCATCAACTGGAGGAACCGTTTTAATTTTTTCGTGAATTTCCGGAATCGCATATGCGGTCCCGCCACAAACAGAACAAGGCGACCTGAATTTTGACATGCTTTTGTCCTGTGAAACCGTATCTATTTCTATAACTTTTTGATAGACCGCTTCTTCTTCGTGAATACGTCTTTCAGCATTAAAAAGCCTGAAAGCAATATTGCCTTTTCTATCCTTCTCTTTCGGAAAATCAATTTCAAATCTTTGCCGAGCCTTATCGAATCCATTTTCTTTATTTGATTTATAAAACTTCAAGACCGGTTCTAACTCTCGTAGATCGGAATATAATTTAAGCTTCTCAATAAATAATTCATGCTTTTTTTGTGCTTTGTTACCTCCATAGCATAATACTTCCTCTGCTCTATCAAGAAGCAGCCTGGCTTTCCCCTTTTTTGCTGTAACCGCCTCGCATGTCGTTCGCACTTTATCAATCGGCTGAAACCTCTCAAACCGTCCGTCATCATGAATTACCAGATCGAATGAAATGATTTCTTGTTTAAGCGCGATGTGAATTCGTTCATTCTCCGACATTTTGTCACGGAGTATTTTCCCCAACTCACTTAATTCCTTAATCATAAGGCAGCCTCCTTTTCTTCCTGCCGGTTGAACTCGTAAATCGCGGCGGATATTTCACTGTCCATCGGCGGCTGGAAATGGCTTGACCGCATCATTTTGTCATTTTCCGGAACTTCACAGTTCAAAACACCATTACGTATCGCAACATCATGAAAGAATAATGGTTCCGGCTTCCCTTTATCGTCATAGAAAATATCAAACAGCATACTCCCAATAGGAATGGTTTCCCGTATCGGTTGTTCAGTTCCGTCCGGCTCCATAAACTCAGCCGAAAACTCACGGACACCAAAATATGGCCTGCGCCAGCACTGACCTTTTTTAACGCGGCGTGGGAACATTCCCTCTTTTCCGGTTTCCGTTCCTATGTATTTTTCAGGTCTGTTATTACCGGATGTTTGTTTTTGATAAATGGACGCTTCAATGATGTAGGCCACATCCTTCAAAACCACGCTGTTTCGTTGAACACGTTTATCTTCTATTACAATCGGAATTCGTCCCTGTTTCATTTTAATTTCATTGCGTTTGATCGTTGCAAACCGAATGGGGTTCAAAACAATTATCCTTCTAACATACCACTGAAACTCCGGTTTCCACAAAATCGAATCCAGAATTCCCCGCGCCGCCGACGGCGTCATGCACGGATACGTCATGCGCTCAACCTTCAGATCCGGCCTTGTAAAACATGCAAAATCGCCGGTGATTTTAACCTTTACAATTCGACTATCAATCATATGCACCTCCTGATTATACGACTAATTTATCCGCCTCTATGGGCGCTACTGAAATACCTGTTTCAGAATCATAGTTCCCGTACCAGACCATAAATCCATGAGGCGTTGTTTTACACATATCGTTATTATTTATTATAAAGTTTTGATAAACCTGAACCGTAAAAACCTGCATGTTTCTATAATCACTCCGCGATAAAAACTCCTTATGTTCAAGCGAATGAAACAACCGCCTGCTCTTATCGCTGAAGTTATAAATATAAAGCCCTTCGGTAACCTTCTGTATTATATGGTAACTGTCTTTTACTGTCTTGAAATTAAACTGCTTGCGGGCGTCATTAATATTGTATCTATCGGGATCAACATATAGCTTTATTACTTGAGCATAGTATTTATTGAATATCTTGTGCCCGTGTAATTGGTTTATATCTGGTTTAATCAATTCTTCCGCATGACCCGCACAAGCGGCATATGTCTTGTCCGGCATGCCGCTGTCCTGCAATTTAAACAAAAAAACGTTTCCGCCCCTCTCACCCAAAATGCCTTCACGATTACACCGACCAGCAGACTGGATAACCGACTCAAGCGGGGCCATAGCCCGAAACACAACCGGAAAATCAAAATCTACACCAGCTTCGATAAGCTGTGTGGAAGCTACCAATATATTATTCTTTGCTTCCAGATCATCCCTGATTTTTTTGATTACATCTTTTCGATGAGACGGACACATTGCCGTTGAAAGGTGATATCTTCTTTCCCAATTGCCTTCAATTCGAGCACAGTTATAAAATTCCAATGCCGCTTTTTTCGTATTAAATATAACAAGCGCAGCACCTTCCACCCGCATAACAGAGTCAAGCAACCCTCTGTAATTTAATGGGTTTAATTCGTTCAATAAGCGATACTCAACACGTTTTGTTTTCATATAAAGTTCGGCAGGATCGTCAACCAACGGATAAATGGCATTTATGCCGTCAAATCCCTGTCTCTTTTCAAATGCCGGCTGGGTTGCTGTGCAGAACAAAAACGATGTCTTCATAACAATCTGAACATCTTGTAACATCCGAAGGGTTGGCAATATCACTTCCTTTGGTAGCGTCTGCACCTCGTCGAATATCACCACAGATTCAGCAATGTTATGATTTTTTCTACATTGAGACGGCCTGTTGCTGAACAGAGATTCAAAAAACTGAACGGTTGTCGTTACAATAACCGGATAATCCCAATTTTCACACGCCAGTTTTTTCCGCTGCTGAGTCGAAGAGCTATTCTCTTTATCCTCATACTCGCCCTCATTGTAAGCGGAATGATGTTCAAGAACCCATTCTTCGCCAAAAATGGTTTTCAGGACTTGAGCTGTCTGGTCTATAATATTTATATAAGGAAGGACTATTATTATTCGTTTCAAATCATTCTTTTTTGCATGCCGTAATGCCCACGCCATAGATGTCAGCGTCTTGCCCATCCCTGTCGGAAGAGCTAACGAATAAAATCCGCAAGGCATATCAGCTTTTTGCAAAACTTGATCGCGGGCGTTATTTCTCAACTGATTAATTTCACCATCTTTTGATTTTCTGGAGAATTCCATTTCCAATTTTCTTATCATCTCGTCTATAGGCAAGGAAATCCCAATGCGCATTTCAAAAGTATCTTTATCAAAATGCTCTTCCGTTGAGAGCCAGTCGCTATCGGTTAACGCGCTGAAAAGATACCTGATAAAAACTTCACGTTGTGATTTCTCTGCGAATACCAAAGAATCGGTCTTCTTAATATCCGCCTCATTGACCTCCGAATCACTGATAAAAGCTTTAACAACATTTTCAAACTCAATAACTTCTCCACGGTTGAAAGGCTCTGTGTCGCTCTTCCATGCCGCACTATCCGGCAACCCCTTATGATGTCCGTCAATTGCCAAAGACGCCTCAATGATTCTGCAAAGTCGGGCATACCCTGCACCCCATGAAGCATGCGGAACACTGCCGCGCCTTCCGCCGTTTTCAAGATAATTCTGAAATTCGGGCTGATATTTACCGAGGTCGTGCAATAAACCAGTTAGATTGAAAATTGGTTTGTAATCTTCCCGGCATGCAAAAGATTCTGCAAGTTTTGCTGTTCGGTGCAGATGTTTCGTCAAGCCGTGTTTTTTGTTATGAATATTTTCTGAATGTGCATAGTATTTCATAAATCACCTGCTATTATAGTCTCACCTGTTTTCCTTGTTGCCTTACGCAATATTTTCTGCGGTATTTGTATGGTCTCAAAATACTTCCCCAAATCATGCCAGAGCCCTGCAAAGTATGAACAAGACGGAGCGCCAAAGAGAACTACGGGCTATTTCTGCGACATTCTTTAGGTGTTCTTCCAGCGGTTGCCAGTCAGAGGGCGGTTTAGCTTTTACTGTGTGAGCATAATATTTTTGAATCATGATTTAATCTAACAAAAATATTAATATAAGTATATTGTTGAACGGCCAAGGAGTATTTTTGGGGAGTATAAAGTAGGTATTTAGAGTACCT
>JAHIOQ010000061.1 GCA_018895275.1 Candidatus Omnitrophota bacterium | reverse complement strand
TAAGAAGCTGCGATATAGAATATACAGCCTGGAAAAATCGTCTATTGAAAAAGTTTTAAATTTGTGCCATAATAAATCTGTAAGAAGGTAGGAAGAAACTGCAATGGTGGGTGTGCCCAAAGCGAACGTAACGTAATTTAAAGATCATAAGATAGTATAACACATACTATACATAGAAGTTAAACTTAATCTGCTAATTAGACCCTGAGTTTACCAGGCACGCTTATCTTTTAACGGAGATAAAACTCTTATTGCTTAATTCGAACAAAACGGCTATTTGTTTTATTCATATCGATAAGGAAAGCGGTTAAAATGGAAACGATTATTGCGGCTGCCAATGCCGGAAAAATAACGCCTTTAATGCGCAAGGCGGCAAAGCAGGAAAAGATAGCGCTAAAACTAATGGCAAAACTTATTGGCGAGGGAAAAGTGGTAATTCCGGCAAACACGAAACGCCAGGTAGCCAACCCCTGCGCAATCGGTAAAATGATGCGCGTAAAGATCAACGCAAATATTGGCACGTCTCCCGATAAAATAAATATCAAGAAAGAACTTGTAAAATTATCCACCGCGATAAAATTCGGCGCGGATACGGTAATGGATTTAAGTATCGGCGGCGAAATAAATAAGATACAAAAGCTCATTGTCGGCAAATCTTCCGTACCGGTAGGAACGGTTCCTATTTATGAAGCGGCAATTAATGCCGCAAAAAAATACGGCACATTTTTGAAAATGAATAAGGATGACATGCTGGATGTCCTTGTCTCCCAGGCAGAAAACGGGGTAGACTTTTTCACCATACATGCCGGCATAACCAGAAAGACCTTGGCGAGCCTTAAACGCCAGCGCCGTCTTATGGGTATTGTAAGCAGAGGCGGAGCGATTACGGCCAAATGGATTGAGCAAAACAAGCAAGAAAATCCCTTCTACGCTTATTTTGATGAAGTTTTGCAAATTGCCGGGCAATATGATATAACATTGAGTCTGGGAGACGGTCTGCGGCCGGGAACGATATATGACGCCACGGATAAACCTCAGATCGATGAATTGAAGCTTTTGGGCTTGCTGGCAAAAAGGGCATTGCGCAAGGGGGTGCAGGTTATGATTGAAGGGCCGGGGCATATTCCCATCAATCAAATTAAAAAAAACATCGAGTTGCAGAAAAAATTTTGCGGGGAAGCGCCTTTTTACGTTTTGGGGCCTTTAGTCACGGATTCCGCGCTCGGATATGATCATATCGCCGCAGCTATCGGGTCCGGTCTGGCAGCAACTTATGGCGCAGATTTCTTATGTTTTGTTACGCCGGCAGAACACCTGAAATTACCGGATATCGAAGATATTAAATTAGGTGTAATTGCCAGCCGTATCGCAGCGCATGCCGCCGATTTAGCCAGAGGCAATAAGCAGGCATGGGAAAAAGATAGAAAAATGAGTTTGGCACGCAAAAAGCGAGACTGGGATAGCCAAATAGCCTTATCTATCGACCCGCATATGGTAGAGTTAAAAAGAAGCCGGTCCAAACCTAAAGTTAGCGATGCTTGTACGATGTGTGGAGATTTTTGTTCGATAAGATTAATGGAAAAATCTCGGAGGCGGGCGTAGTTTCCGCCACAAACCATGGCGAGACCTCGCCAAAACTATGTTTTGGCGGGCAGTGGCAGAACATCAGCTTCTTAAATGAGGTCAAATTTTATGGAGCTGTGCGACATAAAGTTTAGACCGAATTTAATCCCGCCTTGGCGGGGCCAAGCGTTGATTGTTATTATCACATAGCGGGAGTTTTTTAAGCGGGCGTAGTTCAGTGGCAGAACATCAGCTTCCCAAGCTGAATATGAGGGTTCGATTCCCTTCGCCCGCTCCAGTATTCCTGAAAAAGGGAATTGAAGTAGTTGTGAAATGTAAATTGGACAACCTGGAGGTCCTCGTACCGTTTCAAATAAATAAGTTTCACTTTTTGTCGAATAAAGTTACTCTTACTACATAAGTTAAGGAATAAAAAACAATAACTTTCTTATTTGAAACGGCACTCGCCTGCGTTAATTATATGCGCAGGTTTAAAAAAGTAGCGTAGTAAATAAACATTTTTGTTATTCATGCAGCTGCGCGAGGATAAGATGATAAAGCTAACCCGAATTAGTATAATTGTTGTATGTCTGCTCAACCTGACAGGGTGCACGACAACAAGAACGCAAATTGCTTCTCTGCCCAAAAACACCTTTCCGCCTACGGCGATAACGCCTTCAGAACCCGGGAGTTATCATTACGTGCGCAAAGGCGAAACATTATGGCGGATAAGCCGTTCATACTGCATCGATTTACACGAACTTGCCGCCTATAATAAGCTTTCCGAGGCCTGCAAAATCGAAGTCGGTCAAAAAATCTTTATCCCGGATTCTTTGAGTACAAAAGGCAATTACAAAAAAACCTCGAATGATAATAAAACCGATTTTATCTGGCCTTGCAAAGGCGTTGTCTTAACCTGTTTTAACCAATTAAAGCAAAACGTTAGAAATCAGGGAATAGATATCAGTACACGTTCAGGCGCTACGGTTAGAGCGGCTGCGTCCGGAAATGTAGTTTTTACTTCTGAAAACATGCGCGGATACGGAAAAGCAATTATTGTGCATCATAGCGGTAATTTTATGACGGTTTACACGAATAACCAAAAAAATCTGGTTAAATCCGGTGACTATGTCACGCAGGGGCAAACAATTGCATCTGCCGGTTCAACGGGAAGGACCAACGATAATATAGTTCATTTTGAATTGAGAAAAAACAACCGGCCGCAAAATCCTTTACTGTATTTACCGTAATAGAGGAAAGAAAATGGAAACATTAACAAATACCCGTTCTAAACATTACGAACGCCCGGAAATACTCGGGATTCTTTTAAAGCGGGTAAATGCGTTAAAGAATAACTACCGACAAAACATTGCGATAATCGGATATCAGAGTTTAGGTAAAACAGCTTTGATTTTTGAGTTGCTTAAACGCTGCCGGGGAAACGACATCGTTCCGGCGTATATCGGAATCAAACCGCAGCCGATAGAGCAATTCGCAAAGAATTTTATCGGTGTTTTGTTATATCAGTATCTGAGTTCCGAACAGCAACAAGTAGAAGATGATTTCGAGTTCCTGATCAGCACCTGCAAAACGAAAATACCGAAAACGGTCAATGCGGTTATTCAAACCATCGCCGCTATGGACAAACAAACGAGTGAAGACGAAACTTATTCCGCTCTTCTGGAATTGCCTTATATACTCTACGAGGAGGGGAAAAAACCGGTTGTTTTGATTCTTGACGAATTCCATCACCTCGATAACATGGGGCTGCGCAATCCTTTTCTGGAACTCAGCAATAAAATCATGGTGCAGAAACATACAATGTATATCTTAGTCAGTTCGGCTTTATACGCGGC
>JAHIOQ010000060.1 GCA_018895275.1 Candidatus Omnitrophota bacterium | reverse complement strand
CATGGGAAAGATGATATTTCTTTCGGACATCAATCCAAATCTTAAACTTCTCCGGAATTTTAGATTTTTTTGCCATACTTAGTATCCATATATTCTTCCATTTGTTTAATCACGGCCGTACCATCGATTTTTTCAAAAGGATATCTCTCTTTAGCTTGGCCTTCAGTTGAAACTCGGGTATATATTGCGATTTCTTTCATACTTACCAAAATTTTATTTAGACCGTACTTTGCTCTTATCTCTTATCATCGGGACGAATCTTACCGGAATGACGCTGGTAATAACTTCTTTACCCTCTATCTTGCGCAATAATTTCAATTCCTGCCACTGGCTGCCTACCGGAATAACCAGCCTTCCGCCTTCAGCCAGTTGTGCTATCAAAGGAGCAGGGATTTCTTCCGGGGCGCAGGTTACGATAATCGCGTCAAAAGGCGCTTGTTCCGGCCATCCCATAAAACCGTCCGCGCACTTTACATGAATATTCTGGTAACCCATTTCCTTAAGAAGCTTTTCCGCGCGGCTCGTTAATGGCTTTAATATCTCAATAGTGTAGACCTCTTTTCCTAATTCTGCCAGGATTGCCGCCTGGTAACCTGAACCTGTGCCTATCTCCAGAATCTTTTCATTGCCCTTCAATTCCAATAGTTCAGTCATCAAAGCAACGATATAAGGTTGCGAAATGGTCTGGCCTTCGCCGATAGGAAGCGGCGAATCCATATACGCCAGATCTCTGTGTAGCCATGGGACAAACAGGTGTCTTTTTACCTTTCGCATGGCTTCAAGCACGCGGTTATCCTGTATGCCCCGTGCCTGAATCTGATCCTTCACCATAGATTCTCTCTGCCGGCTAAACATTTGCTCCGGCTGTCCCCCGGCTACCTTAGCCAGCAGAAAAATTAAGACAAGCAAGGTTGCAACAAATACTAAAATTAAGGTAATCTTTTCCTTCAATTCTTTATACCCTTTCTTCCAAACTAATTTTACCGGCAATCTGCTTCTCGTATACTTTGCCCCGCGCTTGCCCTCATTATGATCCTTCAGGCGTTTTTCCAGGTCATTGGTATAGCCGGTGTAATAGGTATTGTCACGGCATTCGAGGATGTAGACATAAAACGTCCCTTTTTGCGGTTTTTTCATCGTCTATTCATTGTATATCCGGTAAGTGTTTTGCGCAAGGGGCGGATTTGACACTAACTTACTTTTAGGATTTTTGTGCCTTTTCGTCCCTCGTCCCAGCGAACATCGTGAGCGATCATCCCTCGGACTTCGGTTCTATCCGCTCCCCGCCATGAACTACGAGCTACAAGCTATGAGCTATGAGCTATGAGCCACCAGCTATTCTCTACGCCCGGCCGGACACTTCCCCGGTTTCCGTATTCACGCGCACCATCTCCCCCTCAACAATATACTGCGGCACCTTCACCACCAGGCCGCTGGCAAGGGTCGCGTTCTTCGTGCCTGCGCCGGCACTGCCGGCCTGCTGCATAGGAGCATCTGTTTGCGTAACCTTTATATTCACAAACAACGGCAATTCCAGCGACGCCGGAGCGCCGTTATACATCATGATCTTAACCGCAAGCTCTTCCACCAGATACCCGGCCGCATCTGCGACCATTGCTTGCGAGAGTTCCAGAGTTTCGAATGTTTTCTGGTCCATAAAGCAATACGCGTCTGCGCCTTTATAGAGAAAATGCGCCTCAACAATATCCACGTCCGCCTCAGCTAATTTCTCCGCCGCCTTGAACGCCATCTCCTGCGCCAAACCGCTCAACAAATGCCGCATTTTAACGCGCACCATGGTTGACGCCCCCCGCGCCGAAGGAAGCGCGATAAAAACCTCGAGCACCTGGTATGGTTCTCCTTCGATCATAATCATTGCCTTGCGTTTCAGTTCATTCGCACTAATCATCATCTTCCTTTATTTTAAATACTGCCTGATTACGCTCATAAAAGGCTCCGCGTAGATTTTTAACTTATGCTCACCCACACCGAAAATCCCGGAAAAATCCTCGCGGGTTACCGGCTTGACAGAAGCCATATCTTTTAAAGACTTGTCACCGAAGATAACATAGGCCGGCACCCCCTGTTTCCGGGCCAATTCCGCTCTTTTGGCGCGCAGTAGATCAAACAGCTCCTCATCCACACCCGCCCAATCCGCGGCCTTCTTTGCTTTCTGACGAATTTTTATCTCCTGTTTTTTCTCCTTTACCAGCGGCTTGGCGAGAATCGGCGTGATTTCACCGTTTAAAAGCCTCTGGCCTGAATCCGTCAAGGCCAGGGTATCGTACTCTCCCTGGCGCGCAAGAAATCCCTGGCCGATCAGCTGTTCGATCAAATAACGAAGATAAACAATCGTTTCCGAAGACATTGCCGCGAAATTCGGGTTATGATTATGAGCCCACCTGGTAATCTGGTCGGTCAGATTTCCTTTTAAAATATTGGCTATATAACCTGCTCCAAAACCTTGGCTATTTTCGTATTTGACGCTCTCTACGCAATTCAAAATCTTCTGTCCGATGCCAAGCGCATCATCAACCATCTCCACTTCACCCAGGCAATAATCACAGGCCTGGCAGGAAAATTGCCCGTATTCCTGGCCAAAATAGTTTACAAAAACTTTATGCCGGCATTGCGGCTGCGTGCAGAAATTATACATCTTCCGCAGTTTATCGAGCATTACCTGGCGGTTTAGCGATTGCTGCGAAAAAAAATCCCAGACGCGAAAATCGCCTCCGCCGTAAAACATGTAACAATAGGAAGCCAGGCCGTCCCTGCCGGCACGCCCGGTTTCCTGGTGATAATGCTCAATACTCTTGGGCATTGCCGCGTGGATAACAAAACGGATATCCGAGCGGTCTATGCCCATGCCAAAAGCTACCGTAGCCACAATGATATTAACCTCCTCACGGATAAACCTCTCCTGATTCACATGACGCTCTTCATCCGACAGCCCGGCATGATACGGCAGATTTTTAACCCCCATTTTATTCAATCTAGCAGAGATATCATCTACATCCTTACGCCGCAGGCAATAGATAATACCCGCCTCTTGGGAATGTTTCTCCAAAACCTCAGTGATCTGGGAAATGATATTCGACCGCGGCATTACCCGGTATACCAGATTAGGCCGATCAACCGAGGCAATATTGATTCGCGGATTATCAAACCTTAACTGGGAAATAATATCCGCCTGCACCTTAAAATACTTCCTTTGTCAAGACCAAAGTTAAGGGAATTTAAGGTGGGGAAGTTTCTGAAGCCCCCTCCCTTGTTTATTGTTTAATTCCTCCTTTCGTTAAAATTTACAGCATTCTCAAAAAACTTGCCTCTTAAACGCCT
>JAHIOQ010000059.1 GCA_018895275.1 Candidatus Omnitrophota bacterium | reverse complement strand
TCTTTGACCTGGATGTTAAAGTTGTCGTGAACATTCAGGGCGACGAACCGCTGATCAACCCTTCGATGATTAATGACGTGGCATACGCCCTTCTGGAAAACCCGAAACTGGTAATGGCTACTTTGAAATGCAAAATAACCGATCCCAAAGCCTACAACGACCCCAACGTCGTTAAAGTCGTCACGGACAAAAATAATTTCGCGCTATATTTTTCGCGCTCTCCGATCCCGAACACCTTGAGAAAGAAAGACACCTCGGTTGTTCCGCTGTATAAGCATATCGGGATTTATGCCTACACGAAAGACTTTCTGCTCACGTTCAAGGGATTAAAGTCATCGCGCCTGGAAGATGCGGAATCACTCGAACAATTGCGCGCGCTAGAGCACGGATATCCCATAAAAGTCATCGAGACAAAACATGACACAATCAGTGTCGATACCGAAGCGGACCTGCGGCAGGTAATCGAGATCCTTAAGAACCGGCAATAACTTTCATATTTCTTTTTCTTTCCACGCTGCCTGCATTTTTTCCAGCAACTGCCTTGCCATATCGACATTTTCCGTAGGCACAAAAAGAGAATAGCCGGAAGCGATCGTCATCACCGGCATTCCCCAGGCAAAGTGCGAAGGCCTAATTTCGGTCATAACCCCATGGCTGCGCAGGCAGGCCTTCTTCACCTCTGCTTCCGCCTCATCACGCGCCACGTCCAACCGCCACCACTCCTGTATGGGCAGGCGTTTTATCCTTTGGTAAAATTTAACCTGCCGCGCGATATCATAATGCATGCCGACAAGCATAACCAGCCCGAACGAACCGAAGATTCCCGCGCTTAAAAAAGAAACATTCAGAATGAACGGAAGCAGCAGCGGCAGAGAAAAAATTACGCCGAAAAGAAGCGCGCTGAGCAGGACGCATTGCAGGACGGCGTGATTGAGAAAGTCTTCAATGCGCTTGCCCTGCTGTTCGCAGGAGCGGCAATTATGAGAGAGAACCTGTTCATAAAACCGCCGCGGATTATACACGGCCTTCACGTAAAGCAGGCTGAAAAAAACAATCGTTGCGGCCACGGCAAAAAGAGAACTTCCCTTTAAGTAAAATTCAAACATGGAAAAAACCGCTTCGGCGATAATCAGCGGCCAGACTCCGGACCAGAAAGGACGCACGGAAATAAAAAACTTTTCTCCCCCCTCGTGCGTAGAGAGTTCAATCTTTTTCCTAAAGCGGGTAATCTTTCGCGCAAAATACAAAAATACCGCGACGACAACAAAAAACAATATCACCTGGTGCCTTTGAATAACCTCGCGCGCGTAAAACTGCATCACCTGGTCAAAAGCCAGAATAAGCCTGACCAGCACCTCGGATACAAAAATCACTCCCACGCCGTTGCCTACCCCAAATCTGTTGACTACTTCACTTAAGAGCACCAGTATCATTACCGCCGCGCACAGGGAAATCACGGCCAGTACCTGAAAAGAAAGTCCCGAGCAATAAAGCAGCTGAATATCCGGGAAATCATCGAGCAGCTCTATTTTAAGGCTGATCGAATAAGCATGCATAGCGCTCAAAAGCAGCGTCACGGCCAAAGCCGCAAGCATCATATTCCGCCGGCCATCCTTATTTTGAAAAATGATTTTTTTAACCTCAGGGACCAGATAGCCGATAATCTGGATAATTATGCAGGCATTAATAAACGGCATGATCCCTAAAGAAAACAAGGAAATATTCCGCAGCCGGCCTACATGAAAAAGCGACATAAAATCAAACCAGCTGCCGCCGTAGGTTTGAATATGCTCATGATACAATTCGATTATCGGTCTCAGTTGTACCCCCGGTACCGGGATACAATAGATAAGCCGCACAAGCAGAATAACTCCAACCGTAACCAAAAATCTCCTGGCAAGCGCCCCCTGCTTTGATAATATTTCCGCCATTTTTCCCCCGCTCTTTACACAGGTTAACCCCGAAATTAGCGCCGGATTAAAACATCAGCCTGTCCTTCGTCTGAAGCTTCACCTTTTTCTCACCCACACTATCCCCGCAGTCAGCACATAAGTATTCATAAAGATAACCGTCCGGCAAAACCAGCAGCAGCCGTTCCCGCACAGGCATCGACTTGCGGCAGCGGCCGCAATAAAGCGCCGTTGCGCTAAAATCTTCGTACTGTCTATTCCTGTCCATAAACGGATATACCCTTTATTTGAGCGTTAAGACCGGCAATTTTTTTCGCCACATCCGGATCCGGCACAAGCGCTTCTAATTTTTCGTAATAATACACGCTTTTACGATAATCCTCCAGGCGCTCCCAAGCGGTTGCCAGGAAAATAAGCACATGCTTTTTGTCTATCTTATTTACATCCGGGGCATCCATCGCAAGATACGCACGTTCCAGGTACGCCGCGGCCTTGCGGTAATCTTTTTTTGCAAGAAAATAGATATCGCCGATCTGGGAATAAATCTGCCAAGCCTGCGGATTAGATTTCAACCCTTTTTTTAAAAACAAAAGCGCCTCATCCGGCCGGTTAAGCCGCATTCCCAGCCAGTAACCGCCCACGACATAGGCCTGTACATACTCCGGGTCAACCAAAACCGCCAGAGAAAACCAAGGCACAATCTCCGCGCTTTGATCCGGCGCCAGATGCTGCACGCGGTGCGCATGTATCGCCCGGTCAAGCCGCAGGAAAATATCCGCATCTTCCTCCTTGCCTCTTTGCCGTTGCGACGGCACATCTTCATGATGTTTATGCTCCCCGCTGAGCTCATCGGCAATAGTGTGTTCCTCGCCGTGAGGATGCTCCGTACCGCCGTGAAAATATTCATCGCTTTTAAGATATAATATCGCCGCGATATCGTTACGCAGCTGTCCGAAGATATTATACAAAACATCACTTTGCCGCGCATAACTACGCGCGTTTTCAAGATAAAAAAAGACGTCTATTTTTAAAGCAAGCATAAGCACCGCAAACACAAAAACCGCGGCGGAAACACTGCCGATAATTCTTTTCATAGCCACCTTTTATTAAACCCGTAGCGTGCGCACAGGAGCATTGCCCCGGAATAAAGACACGCGTAAGCAACCAGCGCAAGCATGACCCAAGCCGGGACCGGTTCCCACAAATGTATAAGCCGGTGCCTGAGGTCAAAAAACTCAAAATGCGGTAACGCATAATAGACGGCCTGGCCTAAAAGCGGTATTTTATATAATGATTCATGCAGCCCGCCCCCAAACCAGCTCATCAGAAAATAAATCATGTACGCAAGCGTAATCGTGGTTGAGAACGTACAATAAACAGACAGGCACAGGGTCATTGCCGTCAGCACCAGCAACAGGCAAAGCCCCGCAACGTAAACCTGAAAATACAATATGCCCGTAAATACGCCTTGTTTATAAACACTTGCCAGCACAAACAGAAAAAAGAAAAAACTAAAAGAGCACCAGGCGACAAACAGGCTGCCGAGGAATTTTCCAATAATAACCTGAAAACGGGAAAGCGGTTTGGCCAGCAGCGCATAAATCGTTTTTGATGCCGCCTCATCAATCATGACCTTTGCCGCAAACGGCACGCTAATCAGCAGGGAAAAAAGAAAAACCAGGCCAAGGCCGATCTCTTTCATATAGCGAAACACATCCCTAATCCCGAAAAAGGCCGCATTAAGGAGATAAACCAGCAAAAGCAAAAGCAGAAGCAGCAGCACATAAAAATCTTTTTTCCGGAATATCTCCCGCATAAGATTTGCGGCAATCAAAAAAACGGCCTTCATTGATTTTCTTCCTTCGTTATTATGTCCAGAAAATACCGTTCCAGGCTCTGACGGTGGCCTTTCTGGCTCAGGATATCCTTCATATCCGCGACCGTAACCATGCGCCCGGCATTCAAAATTCCGATACGGTCGCTGATCAGCTCCACCTCGGAAAGCTCATGCGAAGAAAAAAACACGGTTGTGCCTTTGGCCTTTAAATCCTTAATAATATCCCGCACTTTCATCCGCGCTACAGGGTCCAGGCCGCTGGTCGGCTCATCAAGGATTAAAAGTTCGGGGTCGTTAATCAATGCCTGGGCAAGGCTGACCTTCTGCATCATACCCTTGGAAAAATTCTTCATAAGCACGCCTGCCTCCTTCTCCAGTCCGACCAGCGCGCATAACCCATCTATTTTCCGTAACGCATCGTTTTTCTTAATACCGAAGAACCCGGCATACATCATCATTAATTCCCGCGGCGTCAGGTACCAGTAATACTGCGCTATCTCCGGCATATACCCTATGCGTTGCCGCACCCGGGGATGAAACGAGGGGCTGTCGAAAACGAAAATGCTGCCTTGCGTGGGATAGAGTAAATTAAGAATAGACTTAATCGTGGTTGTTTTTCCCGCGCCATTCGGGCCCAGAAAACCAAAAACTTCGCCGCGATTAACGGACAGAGAAAGGTTCCGCAGCGCATCCTTGGAATACGCCTTGCCTCTATAGGTAACGCTCACCTCTTTTAATATAAGCACTTCGTTGCTCATGATATATTATTATACTACCCTATGAGGATTCTGACAAACATATTCAATTTGTATTCGTGAAAATTATAGGAACGCCGATACGGGAGCAATAAAACTTTTCATTTTTTAGCTGCCCGTTACGTTACTCTCTATCGATAAAAGACTTGACAAAAAAAACCGCCTGTGATAAGCTTTGCTTATTGAAAGGAATCATCTTACATTTACAAGGAGGTAAATACCAGGATGCCGTACAAGAATAATTCCTATCTTCATCCGAATCAGCAGCCGAAAAAACAAAAAAAACCCGATAAATCCCAACGTGCTATTGCTAACCGTAATACCGATCTGATACAGGCAATTGCTTTCGAAAACGCGCTTGCCGCCGGGGCTCAGGAAAAAGATATTTACCGCGCATGCGCCATCTTTCATGAGGCCAAAAAAAAGAGCATTCAGGCAAAAATCTCGCCGATTTTTTTCAATTAATCAAAATACTCTTCCATCGAAGATAAATTCATCAGGCAGGATACCCTGCCCATCGATCCCGCACAGGCTAGCGTTTAATTAGCAGATATTGGCCGGCGAAAAATAAACCGCCGAAACTAGAGAGGATAATCCTTTATTTGGATGTGTCTTTCTTATTTTTAAGCAAATGTGAAATTTTTTCGAGATTCGAATGGTCCGCTTTCGCCGCGATTTTATTCTGTTCCTGTATAGATTCATAAACTTCTTTGCGATGAACAGGAATATCACGCGGCGCCGTAATTCCCAGCTTTACCTGCTCGCCGCGGACGTCAACGATTTTTATCTCGATATTATCACCGATAATAATACTTTCATTTGGCTTACGTGAGAGAACTAACATCTTTATCCTCTGATTGTTTTGTCATTTCATCTAGAATCTGGTGCTGAAGAGAATAATTCTGATCCTGTAACACCACCTGCCGCCCGATCCCCCGTCTCTGATTAATAAGAATCGGGGCCAGCAGATTAACACTAATTTTATCCGAATCCTGCGGAATCGTCACTATCGAGAAACATTGACACTCTTCGACACTCTCAACTCCGAGAGCGAGCTTATCCGCTTCACTCAAGCTGGGGTTGTAATCCGGCATTATTTCCCTGGGATCAACCACAACAAAATTTAACCCCGAATCTTTCTCCGACTGCATCAACACAAACGGCTCCTTTGACTTTTCATTTATTACAGCGTATTCCTTATGTTCGGCAAAACCAATGATCCCCTCCGGGAAAATTAAACTTTCTTTGCACGAAGAAACCCGTTCTATCTGCGCTACCGATGTTTTCATATCTTACCCTACCTCCTCTCTAACCACTGTAAACTTTTATTGTTTTCTTTCCAACAAATATTTAACGCTCTCCAGCATGCTTATCACTGTCTGGTTATTCGGTTCTATTTCCAGCACCATATCCAATGCATATTTCGCCTGACTATATTTTTTTTCTATGATCGCATCCATCGCGCGCTCAAAATAAACCTGCGCACGTTCTTTTTCCGCAGAGGAGAAATCCCGCGGCAGTTTTTTCATCATTGTCGCTTTACTTAAAAGCATCTCTTCCAATAAGGTAATCTGGTTTTGCCGGAAAGACGTAAGCTTGTCTTTGAGCTTTTCGTCTTCGACAACCTTAGTGCGCATCCTTTCCACAACAGCCTGCAATTTCAGCTCGCACTCTTCCTTTATCTTTTCATTCTGCAGTTCAAGCTCCCGGATCTGCCTAAGATATTTTTTCTCCATCAGCTGCATTTTCTTTTCCCAATCCTGCGTATCCGAGGTTGACTTCACCGAAGACGCCTGCTGCAAATCCTGAATCGTACGCTGCTGCCGTGTTAATGCTTCTTCATAAATGCTCTTTTCTTCAACCAAGCGGGTTTTGAGCGCCTCCACTTCGCGCATCAAACGCAGATTTTCCTCACCCGCCTGCGCCTTGCTTTTTTGCTCCTTTTCCGCCATTTCCTGCTTTGCCGACTTCAAATCCTGAACAAGACGCTCATTTTCTTTTTTCACCACATTGAACTCTTCCTTCATCAGAGCACTGATCTTTTCTTCATTGCCGTATTCTTCTCCGGAATACATCGCAAGTTTTTTCGTAAGCAACGCGATATGATTATCTTTTTCCGTAATCGCGGCACTCTGCAGATTTAATTCATCTTTCAGTTTCACCTGGTACATCTTTAGCTGTTCAAGCGACTTTTGCTGGGAAACAATCTTCTCTTCCAGAGAACGCTTCTGCTCTTCAAACTTTAAATTATAGTCCAGTTCGTTTTTGGCAATCATCTGGCGCAGCGTCTTTTCTTTTTCTTCCGTCTGCACGCGCAGCACGGTTATTTCCTTATCCTTGGCATTCAGCTGTTCATTATAAAATTTTTCTTTTTCGCGCAAGGCATCATCAAACTGCTGATACTTGTCGGCTAATTTCTGCTCCACCACCTTGCGGGCATCTTCTACTTCCTTACGATACTTCTCTATTAATTCCTTGTGCTTTTCCTTATACTCCGCGTCTTTGCGCGCAAGCTGCTGTTCATACATGGCCTTCTGGCGCTGCCGTTCATTGTTTAAATCCGCTTCATGCTCCCGCGCGGTTTTTTCAATCGCTTCATTCAGGTCATTAACCTGCTGCTGCAACGCCTTTATCTGCGTATCCATCGCCGTAATTTGCGCGGCGGCTTGCCCGCTGTCCTGCTCTCTCTGCAGCTGACTCTCTGCCGCGTCCGGTTTTGGAGATAAAATCATTTGCAGGCGCGATTCATACTCTTTTTGCTGGCCGCTGAATTTTTGCTCATAGTCTTTTTCCAGCTGTGCAAACCGCGCGTTAAGATTTTTCTTTTCTTCCTGAAGCTCGCTTATCTGCGCCGTCTTTTCCGAAAGAAGTTTCAGGATATCCCGCATCTCTTTTTTTTCTTCCACGGCAATTGCCGTTACTTTTTCGACCTGTTCGGATATCACGGCGATTTTCATTTCCTGCTCAAGCGCCTTCTGAACCAGCACCTGGTCAAAATCTTTACTCTGCTTGTCATAGTCCGCCTGCAGCTGCTCCTGCCTGCTCTTCAATTCCGCGATAAGAGAAGTCTCCTCATAACTGCGCTGGCTTATTTTTTTATATTCGCCAAGCAATGTCTCGTACTGCGCTTTTTGCTGCAGCAGCGCTTTTTTTTGCTTGAGCAATTCTACGTCCGTTTCTTCCTGCTTTTTTTTCGCCTCCAGCGCCCCTGTCAAGACTTCTTCATTTTGCTTTTCCAGCAACTGCTTTTGTTCGCCCAACTGCGCCTCGTAGCGTTTCTTTTGTTCTTCCAGCGCCGCGGACTGCTGGGATTCCTGCTGTTTTAATTTCTCTTTCAAAAAATTGATTTCGTTTTCCAGAATCTTTTTGAAATAATAGGCATTTTTCTTGGTCTTCTCCGGTGAGGATTCCTTATTTTGCTGTTTTGCGGAAGAAACTGATATTCCAGTCAACGTCAATACGAGACTGGCACAGAGGACGGCATACACTTTGTTCTTATTACGCATAAAGTTATCCCTAGCGTACTACGTTAACCGTTCTTTTAAATGTATAAAGGACCGCCTTTAAATCAGTTTTCCGGCCTGTTTCCCTAATAATATTCATTATGTATAAATTGATAAAAATGTCAAGCAAAAAATAACTTTTTTAAAGCCTTTTATACAATATTTAGTCGATTTTTTAATTTTTAGCACAACATATAGAATTATCCGGAATAAATAACGGAAAAGATGCGATTAAAAATCGTTGTGTAGAGGAAGTAAACGAAATACAACATATTGTATCCGGGCAGAGAGGGAAAATTACTCCCGGATAAGCTCCAGGGATACCTGTATAATGGACAAAAAACTCTTTCTTACGGCCAGGCGTTCCGGCAATGTAAACTCACTCCAAAAAGGCCTATGTTTTATATGGTCGCTTATATAACACAGGGCCGCGGCCTTGATATGCCGGCGGCCTGCCGCGGCATAAAACAACGCGCATTCCAGATCAATAGCCTGAATATCTTTTTGAACCAGCGCCTCCGCGAAGGATTCATCCTGATCCCACAAGGAATACACACTCATCAGCCGCGTTGGTTTTAAATCAATATTCCGTTCCCGCGCCGCGCGGATACTCTGTTCAATCAGCCCTTTATCCGCAAAAAATCCTCTCTCCTCTTTTTGCCGGCATTCAAAACCATAGTGCCGGTAATGTTCGATATCCAGGCCTGCTTCCTTAATAATCACGCAATCTCCGACATTAAGCCTTTGCACCGCAGCGGCCGCGCCTAAAAAAATTATTTTTCCCGTATGCCGCGGCTCCTGCGCCAGAACGCAATCGCTCACCAGCGTTGCGGACATCCCCGTATGAATGAAAGTAACCGGTGTATTTTTATAAATACCCCGCACTCCTTTAAACACAAGCCCCTTAAAAAAAACCTGTTTTTTCAAATGCGCGCTAAATACCTTCAAGGGAAAAAACGGGCTGATAATCAACGTCGCGGACATCGATTCAGGTTCTGCGCCGAATAGTTTTTTGAATTTCAAAGCGTTTGTTTTTGTCATTGGATTCGCACCAGGCCATATTCAAGATTACCGAGGCCGATATCC
Source organism: Candidatus Omnitrophota bacterium (assembly GCA_018895275.1). Taxonomy (GTDB): domain Bacteria; phylum Omnitrophota; class Gorgyraeia; order B26-G9; family B26-G9; genus JAHIOQ01. The sequence goes on along the minus strand of JAHIOQ010000059.1, from coordinate 25,899 downwards.
TGCGCGTACTGTAATTGATGCAGATAAAAATCCGCCTGCGGGTATACCTTTTTAAAGACATCGCCTCCGGCCTTCTCACATACCATATCCGCCGCGGCCTTATCGCAGGCCACGGGGTCGCTAGAAGCAAAAATGCCGATATCCGGCACGATACGCGGCTCGTCCTTGGCCATGCAGTCGCAGTTTTTCGTAATACGCACGGCAAAATTAAAAAACACCTTACGCTTGACGCGCAGTAATACACCGTAGGCATACTCGACCATCTTTTCCACGACAACCTTTGCATCCTCCCCGTAATCATCGCTGATCGCCGCGAATTTGCAGGCGGCAATGCATTCACCGCAGCCCACGCAAACCGCCTCATCAATAAACGCGCGGCTGTCCTTTTCGCGGATTGCCTTTACCGGACAATGCTCGATGCATCTGCGGCAAAGCACGCAGTTATTAACCTTAACGTGCGGCTTGATATTCGAATGCTGCCTGAGCTTACCGGAGCGCGAAGCAAACCCCATGCCCATATTCTTAATCGATGCCGCGAATCCGGTGAGCATATGCCCGGTAACATGCGCCACACTGACAATCGTATCAAAATAGATCACCGGCCGCGCGATATTCACGCTCTTAAAATGCTTCTGATTTATAGTAACATCCACCGCGTTTTCTCCCATCAGCCCGTCGCTGATAAACACCGGCACGCCCAACGCGCTCAGGCTGAAACCGTGTTCCGCGGCAAGCATCATATGGTCAACGGCATTCACCCGCCGTCCCTGATACAACACATTCGTGTCCGTAAGAAACGGCTTCGCCGCCTTGGACTTTAACTTATCAATAAGCGCCTTTACCACCTCCGCGTCCACATGGCCGGTATTGCCCTTCTCGCCCATATGTATCTTTATCGGCACCAGCTCGCCCTTTTCCACGCCTTCGCACAAACCGCTTCCCTTAATAATCTGTTTGAACTTTGCGCGCACCAATACCTTATCCCTGATATCCTTGACCTCCTGAAAATAAACCACGCTCTTTGACATAAGAATTCCTTCCTATTTTTAATTATATGATAAACAAGGGCAGGGAAAAATACAACATAAAAGAACCGATGTTATAATTAAATGCGTTTGTATTAGACTTTTTTGGAGTATGATAATGCGATTCTTATTTCGCCGGCAAGCTGAATTTATCGCCTTGGAACGTGAAGCGCGCGAACGTCAATACGGTTTATGGCAGCTATCACTCCGGGACGGCAGGATTGCTAACCTTGTAAAAAGATATGAATCCCTCAACATCGAAGGGCGCGAAAAATTAGATGAAATTCTAAAGGAATACAATGGAAAACCGGAAATCATTTTAAAAGACCCGAGCCAAATAGAAATCTTGAAATAATCAAGCGATTTGGCTTAAGAGCGCCCGCCAATTGCGTTAATATGCGCACAGTCGCGCGGAAAATCTGCATAATCGAACTATTCGAAATTTTCGAATAGTTGGGCATTATCTGAAAAATGGTTTCAAAATATTATCAGCGATCATCAGAAAATGCAGGGATTTATAATCCGCAGATTGGGCAAGCCCAGCTATAGGATAATTTTGCGGGATGTGCATTATTACAACTCGGCCTATATTTATGGAACCACTCGCATTCTAACCTGTAAGCTTCCTGAGAATTAGCTGTTGACTCAAAATAAAAGTCCGTAGGGAAACTACGCCTAACCCAAGCATTATCCTCGCGCTCAGGCAGGTGATTTTTTAACCGGCTATTTAGATCAGTATCCGACCTTCCAACATACACAGCATTATTGCTACTGTTAACCAGCGCAAGGTCTATCGGGCCGTTCATTGAATGGCTTGCTTCTTTTTTTATGCTTTTCTCAATGACAATTTCTTCCGGAGCCCAGCCGATAAGCTTATCGAACATAACAAGACCATGGAAATTAATAATAACCATGGCATCAAAAACAACTTTATTTCCGTTAAACAGAGTTGCCGGGCTCATCCTGAATACTCCCTCTTAATTTTCTCCCTAGATCCATCGCTTGATAGAGAGGAATTTCCAGGAAGTCGGCGAGTTTGGCAGTGGTTAATTTCCCTTGCTGGAAGGCCTTAATGGCAAGATGCAAGTAAAGGGTAGGGAATTTCGATCTGCTACGCTCCGGCTCGGATATCCCCATCGATTCACGCACGGAGGTTACCCAAGTATAATTAATAAGTTCATCTTTAATCTTATCAGTAATGAGTTTTAAATTATTAAGCCGATATGCCATTGCCGTAAAACTCACCCCGAAATAATCAGCAAGATAAATAACATCTTCTGCCTTAATATCGCTTACGTCCGTTATTCTCATATTAAAAAGATCGCGCAATGTATCTTCCGGTATTAGGAAGTTACTCGCGAAACTATTCGCGACTTTTTCATCCGTTGAATTTTGATCTTGCTCTGTCGAAATAATCCCTGATTTGTCTTTATGGAATACAAAATGAGCGTATTCGTGCGCGAGCGAAAAAAGCTGATTTCCAAAATTCGGATTTGAATTAATAAGAACACACCCGCCCATCTTCTGATCGTACGTGAACATTCCATAAACGCCGCGTTCAGGCGGGATAGGCAAATAAAAAATCTTAAGGCCGCGCTTCTCTTCAAGAAGCTGGCTTAAATTTCGTAATGGAGCTTGGCCAAGATCGAGTTGTTTTCTTTCGAAATCTGCATAATGTTTTCCCCAATACCACTCTCTATTTCGCTCAAATTGATAATCCTGATTGACGGGTGGCCGAACCGTAATGCCTGATATATTTTCAAGCTCGCACATCTTCTCGCATAGATTCTCAAATTCAGTAACAACTCGAGCAACCTCTTCATCACCTTCGGTTTTCCTAAAGAGAACCTTGAATCCGCTGTTGGTCAAAAGGGTCTCTTTAATAAAATAATCGATAGGACGCCCGTAAAACTCGGCAAACCTATATAAATCTTTCAACGGAACATCTCTTTTTCCGTTTTCAATATCAGAATATCGCGGTCGGCCGATCTCAAGCTTGGTCGCCACATCTTCCTGAGTCAACCCCAATGATTCGCGAGCGCGTTTGAGGCGCTCGCCTATAATAATCAATCTATCCATCATAATTTGTCCTGTATTTGGGACATTTATTGTAATCTCTACTTAAAATATACCTTATTTGTCCTGATTTGTCAATGTTTTTTATTAAATTGGGCATTAAACTTTGAAATTCTTGGCTAAATCCCGGAAGTTTTTCGGAGTATATTTCTCGTATTCTATAAACTTGATTTAAAAAGTTCTGCTACGCCATTACAAATGGCTTCGCAGAAACTTCTACTTCGCTGCTAATTTTTTTCTACGAAGCTCAATCGCGAAAACGATTGAGCGAAGTAGAAGGGTCGCTGGCTTAGCCGAGTTAGACTGACTTTGATATCAAATCCAGCGCCTTATAATCCGCTATTTTATCAGACCGCTTAACCATAATAAAAAAGGATCGCCAAAGATAGCGACCCTATTATTCGACACAATCGGATGAAAAGATTAAAGTTCTAGCTGACGCTATAATAAAAAGATTCTTCCGGGGCAGATTCAACGAATTCACTTCATGCTTAAAGAAAAACCAGTCAACTTGAGCTTCTTCTCCGGGCAGAAAAATAAGTGGATGATACGCCTGAGGCTTTATTTGCCGGTATTGCCGGCTGAACCGTACCACGAAGGATAACTGCCAGGGTAACCGTAGGATTTGAGCCGTTCGTATATTTGCAGGGCTTTTAATTTCGGACGCTCCTTGAACCAGTGATCGATCAGATTACGATACACTTCGACAATGCTGTCTTTGCGTAACTGCCGTATTGGCTCTCCGTTTGCCGCGATGATCCTCTGCACACGTTTGCGGTTAATCCCCGTAACCTGGGATATTTGCCGCAAAGATAATTTTTCCACTTCTCTTAAATGCAATATTTTGCTTTTAATCAGCTCTGTGTCCATTTTTTCAGCCTCCATCTTTGCCGGGGTAAATCATAAAAAGCTTACCTCGTGGTAAACAATTAGTGATTATTTTGCTTTGTATGCGCTTATTATCGTTTATGGAGGCGATTCTTGACAATAAACTTGCTTTTGTCAAACGTATGTGCAGCCAGGATTTTCCCTTGCTTAAGTAATATCTATCAGCTTTATTCGCAGTAACTTGCGCTAATATCGACTTGCTTTTATCAAACATCTCTTTCTGCCGGAATTTGCGCAGGCGCAGGCGGGTTTGCTCCCGATTTTCAACAAGCAGCCGGGAATTTTGATTTCTTCTTTTGCGGCTGTAATCAGGACGCGCTTTATGCCATTGCCGGGTTTGCTCTCGCTGTAACTCCACGCATTCAGGATTACGTAAACGCCAGTCTGCTTCATTTTTCCGCTGCCGGACTTCTTGGCACTGCGGCTGGGAACAATAGCGCTGTTTATCTTTAGTTCGCGGATCCGGCAGGAATAATTCGTGACAACTCAGACAATGCTTTTGTCTTTTTCTCTTTCGCTTATTGGCTTGCATTTTCGCCTCCTTGCCTGCTTGGCAGAGCACAGTATTGCAAGCTTCCCATCAATTACGCTTAAATACAAACAAAACAGAAAGATTAATGCGCGGTTAATACGATTGGATTAACTACAAGGTTTTTTCGGCAGGCTCGTTATCCACTTATCCACATTTTCCACAAAGAAAGAAAAAAACAGCAAAAAAGAAAGAAATTACTACGACTACTATTCTTTTCCCTTCTCTCTTTCTCCAAGTTGATTATTTTTGGCTGCTTTTTCGTGATTGCCAACACAAGGTAACCGAAAGACGGAAGAAGGCGAGGACCATCCTGATCGCAACGCGCAATTTGAATATATCAATGAACGAGTCTGCAAGGCCTTGAGAGCAGGCAAACCCGTCATTTCTGTGGATACGAAGAAGAAAGAATTAATCGGAAATTTTGACAACAATGGTCGCCAATGGCGCAATTCGAAATCTTTCAGGAGGGTTAATGGGCATGATTTTCCTGATCCAGATATACCGCGCGCCTATCCTTATGGGGTTTATGATCTTAAGCGCAACACTGGTTTTGTGAATGTGGGAACCGATCATGATACGGGGACTTTTGCGGTGGCTTCTATTCGAGGGTGGTGGCGTCACGAAGGCAAGCGGCTCTATCCGAAGACTGACAAACTTCTGGTCACGGCTGACGGCGGAGGTAGCAACGGCTACCGACTGCGTCTTTGGAAGATAGAATTACAAAAATTCGCGGATGAAACAGGCCTTTCCATTGCCGTCTGTCATTTTCCACCGGGCACAAGCAAATGGAACAAAGTAGAACATCGCTTGTTTTCATTTATTTCTTCAAACTGGCGGGGAGAACCACTACAGGACTATGAAACTATTGTGCAGTTGATTGCCAACACAACCACGGCTAAAGGACTTGTTGTCACCTGTCGGTTAGATCATCGTAAATATCCCACAGGTCGGAAGGTAACGGATCAGGAGTTTGCCGCGGTTAATCTCAAACCCCATACGTTTCATGGTGAATGGAATTATATGATTCGTCCAAGATGTGCAACTCTACCAAAGATGTAAAGTTAATTTATTGACAACGCCTAACATGGTCTTTTCCCTCATCAGTTGACAATATACCACATTTTACCACATTTGTCAACCGCATATTAATCGCGAAAAACAACGGACTATTTTGTGTTACAACCGTTTATCTACGTCTGCCTTGAACATGTCGTAATGCCGTTTGACGCGCTCCATATAATTCCGATCCTTGATCAGGACGTTCTTTACAAGCTCAAGAATTGCCGGCGCATGTTTTGACTGTGGACTGCCTGAATTCAGAGCAGGGCCTTGCATTTCAGCGATCATGTCAGGGGCATCATCTTTATACCATTTTTTGTAAAAATCTGCCGATTCCCACCCATAACACACGACCGCCTCTACATTGTGTCGTGGCTCGGACGTAACATAGAGGAAGACCCGCCTGCAATCACAGTCATGTTCACGGCAAAACATTTCGTGAAAAACATATATTCCCTCTGGCAGGCCGAAACGGCCGCCATCCATGACCGTGATACTACGGGTTTCTTTTTCGGCGATTTCCGGGAAGCGGACACCGAACAATTCATAACCCCAGTCGTCCACCGTCGAATCTTCATCCGCCGCGGCGCTGTCTAATCTCTGCTCATCTTTGGGTAGACAGCATTTCTTATACTTTTTCCCGCTGCCACAATGGCAAGGACCATTTCTGCCGATATCCCCCATTACTTAATCCTCCAGAATTCCAGGCTCTCGTCCCAATAAGGCATCACAATTTGCTATTCCAATATTCGATGTAGGTAACATACGCTTTCTTGTCCGTCAGGAACTTCATATGCCGTTCAACATCCATCTTGTGCGCCATCAGGCTTACAAGCCCCATTCTTCTTGCCTTTTCTATTCGATGATTCCCATCAATCAAATTATATCGACCTGGAGCAATCTCTGCCATTATCACCGGCTGTGAAACATCAACTTTATCAACATGGGCCTCGTCAATGGATGAAAACTCTTTACATAAATCCTTTACCGCAACCGCCTCAAGCATGATATCAGCAGAATTCTTCTGAATGTATTCGATCATTTTTGTGATATTAAACTCAAAAATACCATTTCGATATATCTCATCTTCATCGCTAACCGGGCATGGAGAGAAATTTTTATTGACACTTATTTTCTTTGCCTTTATTTCCATAATAACCCCAACAGGAGAGGGTAGAGAGGGACGTTGGGTAGAGAGGGACGTTGATTAAAACATTAAAGTTTACTCTTTAATTTACTTATAAGCCCTTTTTCCCTAACAACACACTCTCCCTTTTGCATTGCTATGCTTGCCGCTGCTTGTTTTATTTTTAGCTTTTTCCCTATCTCTGTAACCGTATATCCTAAATATTCATGCGCTATGTATATTAAAACACTCCGGGCTTCTCTTACCCGCGCTCTTCGGCTTTTTATTATCTCCTCCGCTTCTACTTGATAAAATTTGCTTAGCACCCCTAAAACCTCATCTATATCTTTAAATATCTTCTCCTTTTGTTCTTCTTCTATCTGTTTTAAAACACCGCTTACAAAATCGCCATCACCCAGAATACGTTCATCATAGCATTGGCCGGGGCCTCTTTTTAATTCCAAAATTTTTCTTATACCCCCTACGCTTCTAATTAAACCTCCGCCGCTAAAATCCTCTTTTAAGTCCAAACCTTCCTTAACATAATCATCATATTCTCTCTTTGCCTGCGCTTCTTTCTTCCCAAAGTATCCGATTACCTCATCCCGCGCAATTATTCCATCACCGCGCATGATTTCTCTATGCCCAGTCCATTTATACCCGCTCAATTGCTTGAATTCTATTAGACCTGCTTTTACCGGGTTTAAATGTATATATCTTACCAACGGCAATAAATATTCATCCTTATCACATACAATAGATTTATATCTATTCTGAAACAAATACCCGCTCCGCTTATGCTTTTTATTGTATTTTACAGCGTAGCCTGTCAGTAATCTTCTCATGAACGTCGAAAGCGGGGTTTTCCCTGTTTGCATTAATAAATGGAAGTGATTACTCATAATGCACCATGCGTATAGTTGCATGCTGCTTTTGGATAAGATTTCCTTGATTAGAGCATAAAATAATTGCTTATCCTGCTCCTCTTCAAATATATTTTTGCCTTCTATTCCTTTCCCCATTACATGATGTAATGCTCCCGGATAATCTATTCTGGCTTGTCTTGGCATGTTTTAAATAGTATCAAATACTCTTTCAAATGTCAATGTCTATTAATACTTTAATCAACGTCCCTCTCCTCTCACTATTTTTTTAAAGGTTCTATAACATAGTGTACAATTCGCTCAAAGAACGCTAGCCCACCACCAGTTTTTTGTATAGTAATTTCGCTAATCTTGAATTCGTTCTCGTTCATGTGTTCCCCAAGCAAGATTCCGCCAATTTCTCGCGATCCTGCCTTTTCGAGTTCCGCTTTTATTCTGTTTGATATTTCTCCGGGCACGATCACATTCATTTTTTCTCTTTTTTTTGAACCAAATCTTCCAGGAATTTCTTATCTTCACCAGTAAATCCACTCGCGGCATCAACGCTTGACTTAACTTGTTTCCAACTACTGCAGTCAATAGGGATTATGTCTAACGGGCATTTAAAAACCCACCAGCATCCAAGTCCAATCAAATAAGTTTGATATTTATATTCATAGCTTTCCAACAAACAATCGATACATATTCGTGCCGCATTATAAGCAATCACCGAAACATCTGCATCTGAAGCCACCATAATCTTTCCCTGCTGATCTTCCGAAGCATAATACATAGCTTTTTTAGACTCAGGAAAAGGATTCTCAATACAAAATTGGTTAAAAGCAGCTCGGATAACTTCAGGAAATGGATCTTTATCTGGCAAATATCGCGCAATCAAACCACCCTTTCCTCCCTCAAAAACGCCCATCCATAAGAATGGTTTCTTTTCTCGCTTAACAACAGATGACATCAAATTAAAAACGCGGTCATTTGCCGTGGCGTCAATAATCAAATCACATTGAGCTATTTTCATTAAACACGTATCCAAATTTAAATTTGACTCTTGGCCAGTAAGATTAATTTCGCTAATGCTGATTTCAGCATTTTTTACAATTTTTTCGAGCATCCTTTTTACAACTTTTGTTTTATGTTCTCCAACATCTTCCCAATGCAAAACATGACGCTCAATATTATGCGGCAAAAAGATATCATAATCGACCAAGTGAAATTTCTTAACCCCTATCCTAGCTAATGTATCGGCAATCTTACTTCCGACAGAGCCTAGCCCAATGATACATACCTTTTTGCTTAAAATAAGCGCATTATCATGCATTGAAATTTCCGAGATATCGTCATAAATTGAACATAAGCGATAAATTTTATTGGCATCAAATGAAATATAAAAATTAATAGTCTTGTCACAGTTCAACAAACAAATGCCTAGTACTTTTTTCTGTTCAATAAATCCCTTCAACTCAGCTGCAATATTGTTTCGGTCGAATCCGGCAGATGCAATTACATCCATTAGCTTATCAAAAGCATCAACAGACTTTAATGATGCATCCGTGAAAGAAGAGTGGAGCAGAAATAGCCCATCATGCAAATCTTTGGCATCATCTCTCCCATTTAGATTGGATGGAACAAGCATGTCAGTCCACAAATCATTATGCTCTTTACAGCCAATCTCATGAATCATCGCAACAAGAGAACCTGGAAGCCAGTTTAATGAGTACTTCATTGCTTTATTGCTCGAAGCCCCACTTTTACTTATATGCTCTAATAAAGTCTTTGTGGCTACATAACGGCAATATCGCCCCCTTATTTCTTGGCCTATCTCTAAAGAATGACGGGAAGGAGCTATGATTCTTTCGTTGTTATTTTGCTGTACATCTACAGGATTCTCACTCGCTAATAAATTATACATACTAACGACCATTTCAGCGCCGGTCACAGAAGAAACCCAGTTATCAGGCCCCCACTCTAGACACAACGATCCATTCTCTCCATATTGATGGGTACTCCATCTACGCGCTGGTAACTGTGGGAGGACTATTGGAGGGGCATCGGGAAAGTGTTTCGAATAAACTAATTTGGCCTTATATTCAGTATTTGCGACATTAATTACTACATAAACGCATAGTTGTTGATCTTCAATTGCCCAATCTAAGCCACTTAACCAGCTCTTATTGGCCTGTAACGCGTTAAATGCTTCGCGTTCTCGGCGTAGAATTTCAGGATTCGATAAAAACCACAATTCCATTTAAGCAAACTTTCCTGGCTTGTTTGGCACTAAGGGCTTATCAGGAAAAGATAAACCTGCTGGCACAAAAGCCTTGTTTAAAAGTGACTTTCCAGAAGTGTCTTCTTCTGGCACAGGGAAATCCCTCCCAAACTGTTTCTTCAATAGCTGACATGCTTTCTTTTCACTTGGCTCGTTCTGAGCTTGGTACAAAACATTCAATAAACTCTTAAAACGGTTTTTTAATTTTTCCATTTCAGCATCACTTATTTTCGCAAACAAATCCTCAAACTCTGGTGTCGGTTTTTTAATGCTAATACGCTCAGTAGTCAAAGATACTGAATTACAAATACGTACCAAGGCAGCAATGTCATCCGGTTTACCATTATTAATTAACTTAGCCCCTAAAGTTCTATTGATTAGAAGAATCCATGCTAAACCGGAAAGCTTAGCATCTGATTCAACTGGCATAAACTCATCATCCCATCGACGAATATATCTAACAACTCGCCTAAACTGATTTGTCTTAGTTGCAGAATCTTCCGTTTCTTCATAATTTGCTATTACTTTTTCAAAAAAATCCAATAAACCGATTGGATTAGCATCTCGCCATCCATTTTGTTTGTGAGCCAGCTTGTAAATATCTGCACCCAAAATATTTTTATAGACAGCATACGCCACTAAATCAACGTGGTACCCATCTTTGTAAATTACTCGCGTGCAGGGCCCCCTTGACTCAACTTTCTCTGTATGGTCTTTTGTCGCATTGTATAACCAGTCTCGAACGTCTGAGGCAGCATAATTATTTTCATTAATATCGAATCTCAACCCGACATCAATATCATAATCCATTTTTTCGATTGGCTTGACACCAGTTTTCATTATGTAACTACCCTGAAGCATTGATTGAAATAGCGGCTTCTTGTCTTCTTTAAGATAATTCCTAATTCGATCTAAAATAATATCTCTTTTTTCAGCTAACGTTTTATTGAGATCGTAATCCATACGGATCTCTTTATGAAATATTTCAAAGTATTTTTGGACATCTGCCATAATTATCTCCTTCTTAAGAAATGACCTGCAAATTTGAAAAAATATCTTTAACCAATGCTAAATCTCCTGGATCATTACCCGAAACTTTACTATGCACAGCATCCGCATCCGTACGTGCCAATTCATTTAAAGTTTGAACAGCCACCTTATCTGCCCTATCGATATTAATAGCGCTATATTGTTCAGGCGATTTATTAGTTTGCTCTAAACGCACAAATCGACTAACCAGGCCTAACTTATTTAATGAAGAGCAGAGAAATTTTGTAGCGTTAGTATAGCCGAACGATTGCGAAGAAAGCGACATTTCAACAATATTCACACCACCACGCCAGTTCAAAAGTCCCCAATTAGGGTTCTCAATCGAATATGGATCTCCCGAAGGACGATCACAAGTTCCAACTGATAGAATATCTAACTGATGATTTTTCAAATCAATCATGCCTAATGCCTCAATTAATCCAATTAATGATGGATTGTTTGCCCAAAGGCCTCCATCTACAAAATTATCCCGAAGCTTGCTATCGTCGGGATTATTAAACTGCGCAATAGGGAAAAAGATTGGTGCGGCAGAAGATGCCATACAAACATCAACCAGAGTATAGTTGTTATCCCTATGCTTTCCTTGATTGTGTGGCGTTTTAAAAACCCATGCCTTATAAGTCGCGGCATTAACACTGGGAACACACAAAGCAATGCCTCTCTTTTCATAAAGCTCTTTGATTGTCATTGTTCCAAACGTCGCCAGTAAAACCTCTCTAAGCTTAGATGCATTTGCTGACGGTTTTCTTATATATTTACACACCCATCCTAGAAAACTTAAGACCCGTTTTTCCGATGGCATTGAATCAACAAATATTTTATCTCCATTATCGATATATAAAGATTGTATCTTGTTAATGGGAATCCCTGCTGCCAGCCCACATGCCAAAATCGCTCCAGTGCTTGTCCCGCAAATAAGATCGAATGCCTTACCTATATCGGGAGACTCTTTCGAAAATCGAGAATCAAACCTATAGGCGAGAGTAGATAACAATGTTGCTGCGTAAAGGCCACGCATACCTCCACCATCTATACATAAAACTCGGAATGTTTTTTTCATCAAGCTACTCCTCTTAAAAAATGGAAATTCCTCTTTCAACAAAACTAAGATATTCCCGCTGATTAAAAATAATATGATCCAGGACTACTATTCCCAAAATCTTCCCGGCTTGGGCTATCTGTTTGGTAACCGCGATATCTTCCTCTGACGGATCGAGCGATCCGGCTGGGTGATTATGCGCAAGGATGATCGCGGATGCCCGATCAACCAAAACATCAGCGAATACTTCCCTCGGGTGAACATGACTACGGTCAGCAAGCCCAATCGTAACAACTCGAGTATTTAATATCTCATTCGCGCCATTCAATGAAACGCAGAGAAAATGTTCTTGTTTTCGGTCAGCATAATGTCGTAATAGTGGGACTATATCAGAAGGCTTCTCAAAAGTGATGCCGTCTTTCTTTATCCTGCGCCGCACAAACTCAAAGGCCGCCAGAATAATTGTCGCTTTGGCTTTGCCAACACCATCAAAATCGACAAGATCATCAATCGTGACATCAATCCCTTTTTTATCAATAACAGCGATCAATTTCTGCGCCAGCGTTAATACGTCATGCTTCTTTGAGCCCTTCCCCAATAATATGGCCAATAGTTCCTGATCCGACAAAGCCTCTTTTCCCTTAAGACAAAGTTTCTCTCGGGGGCGTTCTGTTATAGGCATATTTTTTAATCGCTTCTCTGTCATGCTATACCGCCGTTTCTAAATCATGATAAATCACGGACAAAGACATCGTGGCAAAGATTGCGCCGGGATCCGTATATTTAGGGTCCCCAAGTTCTTCATAGCGCCCCCGCGTTTCGTATGAGTCCTGGATGGAATGATTGACCTGCTTTGGATATTCATGTTCAAGAAAATATCTATCCAGACGGTTAGTCATTACCGTCTGGCGGATATTCTCGTCTTTTGTCTTTTCTTCCATGACTTCACGAATAATAATCGCTTCGCTATCACTGATTTTGAACTTTTCTTTCAAAGAATTAATCACATCTTCAATGGTAACTTTTTTCTGTGGAACGGGCGCTTTCTTGCCCTTACGGGTGATGACTTTCTTTGCGCCTGAAATTCTGACTATTCCTTCAAACTGAACACTGGCTTTTACAACCTGCGTTTGCTTGATACGTTTCATCAGTTCAGAAACCTTGCCTTCCTTGATCAGCTGAGGCCCAATATAATCTGCGAATGCGGCAAATACAGCGAGATCCTCCGGATAAGAAAAGAAACAATGAAGAAAATAAAATGACTTCGCAAATTTGGCGAGCAAGTAAACAAACGCTTTTCTCTGTTCAAAATCCTTAATCCTATCCTGAAACCTCACCCGTAATGCCGAGACAATGCTTTGCGCCTGTGGATCATTGCCTCCCGCAACCAAAGACACGACCTGCTTGGCATCATCTTGAGTAAAAATCTTTTTGGCCATTATTTCCGCATAAAGACGAACGCATGTTTCTTTGTCCGGCTCATCAGGGTCAAATGGCGTCCCTTGACGATACTTCTTGAACGCCTTCACAATTTCTTTCGCATTATTCGTAAAATCAACAACGACAACCTCGTCTTTGCCTTCGCACGCCCTATTAAGACGCGAAACTGTCTGCACAGCCTTGCGGTCAAAGACCGGCTTATCTAAAAACATCCCGGCAAGCAATGGCTCATCAAATCCTTCCTGAAACTTATTTGCCACAATCATCAGGCGATAGGCATCCTGCTTAAAACGATCTTCAATATCCTCGCCCGCCCCCAATTCATTAAGGCTGAACTCGGTAATGAGTTCGTTGGTCTGGGGATGAACAAAATCAGAGAACGCGTATAAAACTTTATAATCGCTTCCGCGGTCCCGTAATTTGTCTTTAATGATTTTGTGGTAAATTAACCCCGCCATGCGGGAAGATGTCACGATCATGGCCTTGGCTTTGCCTCCAATCAGGTCTTTGATAGATTTTTCAAATGTCCTGATCATAACTTCGGCCTTGTACTGAATAAGCCCTTCGTCCTGAAACGCTACGTTCTTTAATGCCTTCGAAACAATGCCTGCAGGAAAAAGCTTCTGCTCTTCTTCGTATGCGGGAACATATGAACAATGGAGATTATAAAGAGTCTTAAAAGAAATAACACTTCGCGCCACATCAACAATATACCCTTCCTGAATAGCTTCTGCTTCCGCATAACCATCAAACGACTTTCCGAAAAGCTGAATTGTTGCCTCTGATGGGGTTGCGGTAAATGCCACAAAGAGCTGATTACGATCATTTGCCTTAATGACTCGAGCAATCTCATCTTCTGGATCTGCCGCTTCTTCGTCCGCGTCAGGGCCATCTCGGAAAGGCAAGCGAATGGCCGTTCCCAGTTTGCCCTCCTGCGAACGGTGCGCTTCATCAATCAGAAATCCAACTTGTAATGTTTTCAATCTTTCATTGTTCTTTATTTCATCTAAAATCCACGCGAATTTTTGTAGCGTAGTTACGACTATCTGCTTTTCCTTATCAAGAAACCCCTTTAAATCCGCGGAGTCTTCCGTAATACCTACGACGGATCTGAGGTGGGAAAATTTCTCAAACTCATCCTTGATATTCTTATTCAAACTCTTGCGATCTGTAAGGACAAAAATCATATTCAGCATCTTTTTATCTGTTGCGGGATGATATAGACTATGCAAGCGATCGGCTAACCAGCAAATAGATAGTGTCTTACCGGAACCTGCCGAGTGATCGATCAGATATTTCTTGCCAACATCGTTCACCCGATCAAAGTGAGCGAGGATATCTCCTGAAAGTTTGCCGACCATTCGGGATTGATGAAAGCGGGGGAAAACCGTAAACGGCGCTTTAGCGGCTTCTTGATCCTCTCTTTTTTCCGGGCAGACATAAATCAGATAAAACGAGAGATATTCAAGAATAGCGTCTTTTGAAAACGCGTCGCGATAAAGGTACTCGATCGGATACTCGCCTTCTGTCTCTGCCTTGTTCTCAAGGCCAGCATTATGCCAGCGGAAATTTTCTTCACGCCGCGAGTCAGTCGCCACCATCACATCAGAAGTGTCCGCGGCAATATACAAAAAGGGAAGCTGAAAAATCTTATCCGAATGATCGCGGGTAACAAACTGATTGACCGCGTCATGCACAGTCTGATTTTTTTCATGCTTGAGTTCCATCACTAGGATAGGAAGCCCATTTAGAAAAAGAACAAAATCAGGCCGCTTATCTGCCTTAATCACAAGCTCCGGACGGAATGATATCCTATTCTCAGGATAATACTTGCCTGCCTCACTTTCTGATGATCGTGGCTTTGGATAAAACAGCCGGAATGTGAGCCCACGCACAGGTAAGCCATGTCGGATTAGATACCATAAAGGTGCTTTCTCGAGCTCACCGCGAAGCGCACGCAAAATCTCCAGAGACGCATCAACGCCATAATTCTCTTCTAATTTCTTAAAGGTCTCGGGCTGTGTCTTACGTAAAAACCCGATTAAGTGTTCTTCGGCGATATAATAAGTCCGATCGGTTATATCGGTCTCTTCCAATAGTGCAAAATGGTGCTTTTTCAAGAAGTAATTACCTACATGCCGCTGAAATTTCTTTTCCGGCCCTTCAAACATTCGTCAGCTCCTTTAAATCATGTTCTGTAATCCGTAGCTTACCTGTGACACATTCATAAATAAGAGAATTCCGATAAGCGCGCAATGTCCTCATTTGCTGATTAAGCAGACCATTTGACTGCACCATATCATCATCTTTTGATTTAACTGCTGACGCTACTGAATCAATTGCGGCGCAAGTCTTATTAAGGTATTTGTTAATTCGGATTTGCTCCTCAATCGGCGGGATAGGAATCAATGCGGATCGAAAAGCATATTGCGCTAGACCAAATCTTGTAACACCAACAGCCTTTGCCTCATATTGGGCACGAAACTGTTTCGATCTATGCAACCATGCAATAAAATCCCCTGTTATTCTTTTTGAGCGAGGGCGAATCAAAGCTAGATGATATCCACAGATTACCCCCGGTAAATCTTCTATTACTAATGCCGGAATGGCAATGTCATCAGCTTCTTCGGAATCCTTTGTTGCTAAAACATCACCTATCCGTATCTGAAATTTATCAATCTCGCGCTGCTCAGCGCTTGCTTCCATGAAATCAAGCGAACCTGTTATTATATCGTTCTTATAGACGTCCACATAATTACATAAACGAACAGCTACTTCATCTTCAAATGTATGTTTATCAACATTGCTAAACATAACGTCCGCGACTGAATCGAGTCGACTGTAGGACCAACCTTCTGGGATGGTTTCAATCCATGGGGCAAGAGCTATTCTCTCTTCTAGGTGTTTCATTTAATAGCCAGTCCTTTTAATTTGTTTTCCGCCTCTTTCTCCAAACGCCAAAACTCTGCCAATAAATCTTTCGCAGACACAGGAGATTGAAAACGATAAAAATATTTATTAGGTAATATTTCATAACCAAGCTGCGAACTATCCTGCCAACGAATAATTGGCTTAGTCATTTCTCGCTTTAAAAAAGCCTCTATGTTCTCGCCGTCTGAAATATATTCATCATCCACGACATAATGTGGATGCGTATAATGCGTCTCAATGGTTAAATTTTTTATAAATTCCTTTAACGCGCTCTTATCTGCTTCCTTCTTATCAAAAGCTTGCCTTATCACTGCTTCAACTCTTTCCACGAAAGTATCTTGTGGTTTTAAAACAAAGTGAAGCTGCTCTGTCTTTCCTCGACCCACAGCTTTCAGATCAAATTGAATATCTGTTGCGTAAAATTCCTGCTTTTTCTTAACGTTTGCCGAAGTTAAGGGTTTATCAAACAACTCTGTGATAACAGCTGGTTTATCCTGTCCATCCGTCTGCCAGAAAGTTACACTGATCTTATGATACGCAAAGTCTTTTGTACTAAAAACTTTTACGCATTCGTCATTATTTCCTTCTTTCCAGCCATGCTTATACCGATCTTCAATCCATGCGCGATGTTCATCCAGCAAACGGTTTCGCTTATCCCCAAATGACTTAGGCTCTTTATCAAACTGCATACGCGCATCAATAATCATCACCTTATCTTTGTGTGATCGAATTTTCTTATTGGTCAAAATCCAAATAAAAGTAAAGATGCCAGTGTTATAAAAAAGCTGCTCCGGAAGCATAACAATGCAGTCAAGCCAATCATTTTCCAATATCCAACGCCGAATCTCACTTGGGCCGGAACCACAATCACCATTACTCATAGGAGAACCATTAAAAACTACGGCGATTTTGCTTCCGCCATCGTCATCTGATTTCATTTTTGCAAGCATAGTTTGCAAAAAAAGCAGTGCTCCATCATCAGTACGCGGCATTCCTGCTTTATAACGGGTAGCGGCATATTCTTTGGCTTCTTTTTCATAACCATCTTTTCCGCCCCATGTCACACCAAATGGAGGATTAGATAGCATATAATCAAATTGCTGCTCAGCTAACTGATCGCCGTCCTCTCGGTTCTGTATCTTTTTGTGGGGAATAAGAGAATTGCCGTAATAAATATGAGCCTGTTTATCGTTCTTAATAAGCATGTCCGCCTGGCAAATCGCATAATTGCCGGGCTGACGCTCATGACCATGAAGCGAAACAAGATTTTCTACATCCTGCTGTTCTTTTTCTGTCTTGCATTGATCCAATAAATGCTCCTTGGCCACCGAAAGCATTCCGCCTGTGCCGCAGGCGGGGTCATAAATAGACGTGTGCTTTTTGGGCAAGGGAATATCCAGAAGCTCAACCATCAGACGAATAATCTCTCGAGGGGTAAAATGCTCTCCAGCTTCCTCACCGCTTTGTTCCGAAAATCGCCTTAATAATTCCTCGTAGATATACCCCATTTCCAGATTAGAAAATTGATCGGGCCCCAATTCTTCATTGGCATATTGACTTACGATTGGCTCAAGCCGCGCGTTTGTAACCATCTTTCCGATTGTAGCGCGAAAGTCGAAACGATTGATGATGTCTTGAATGTTCTCAGAAAAACCATTTATGTACGCGCGGAAATTCTTTTCCAGTAGCGTAGGATCCTCATCGCAAATTTTACGAAGAGTCCATGAAGTCTTGTTTGAGAAGGGTATATTGCGCGGATTAAGCTCAAGGTTCTTTACCAGCGAATCCAGCTCTTTATCTTTGATCGTCGGCCGCTTAGATTTTATCTTCTCGGCTTCCTTGGCGCGCCAATCAATCAAAACACATTCAAACCTCCGGATGACGATCATGGGTAGAATAACGCTCTGATACTCATACGCTTTAAATTTACCGCGCATACGCTCAGCTGACTTCCAAATCTGATTGGCAAAATTATTTAAACGACTCTTACTTATGACTGCTGTCATTCCGTTCTCCCTGTACTGCTTCCCGGTGGCCACAACGCCCTATTGATAGCACCGCCTGATATTATTCGGCCTATCATCCTCCGGCCAGCTCTTGATTACAGCTGTCTTATTTTCTTTGATCATTACTATTTATGACGCCTTTGTTCCATTGACACGCTTATGTTGTATTTGTCGGGTTTATTTTTTGTTTTATATTCCAACATTTCAAGCATAATTTTGCGCCGCTTGCTTAAAGGAACGTCATACGCACTCTTACCCAAATGACGATAGGCTGTACCAATACACCCATGGCTTCCGCCAAGGTTGTAGATATCGCACCATACTCCGCCTTCACAATGAGGTAAAGTGCACTCCTTAAAAATAGCGCACTCTCTGGTTTCATACCGCCTTGCCGCGTCTAATAGCGCCGGATTTGCACCAATACCTGTCTTCATCTTTCCTGCGGCATCCCGCATGGCTTTTCCGATATCGTATTTGTACTCATCGCAAGATAAAACTATTTTCGCCTCTTTAAGCATGCCGACTTTCTTGAACAGTTTCGCAATAAGGTCTTTATGCTTTTTCGTATAATTCATAATTTGTGCTCCGTATCACAACTTGCTCCTTTATTCTCAATTTAACGATTCCACCTTGACGCATCGGTAGATTTGATCTAAATAATCGGTAGATTATCGGTAGATTTTTCTTTCACTGCTTCAACATACTTCGTTGTTCGTCCACGGCCTGCCTGCTTAAGAATCTTCAATTTGATGAGACCCAAAATATCCCGCTGTGCCGTATCGTAGACAACATTAAAACGTTTCCTGCACCATCCGCTGGTAACATACCCTGACCTAAGAACGTGCGCTATGATTTCCCTTTGCCTCTTATTCAGTATTTTCTCAACTGATGGCGGAATAGTTTTTTTGTTCAACGATTCCGGAATGCGCAACTTTGAGATATTTTTGCCCGGCCCCTTGAATATCACTTGAAAATATCCCGTATCTTCGCCAAGCTCAATATTTGCAAGCCCGTGATCTATCATTCGATCGCGAATTCTTCGAAATCCACTGCCACGCTCTTCTATGCGATGGAAATAGGACAGACTCTGCGCCAAAATAGGATTACGCGAACAAGGCCTATATTTCCCGGAACGCAATTTTTGGATGGATAGCGGCTTGGGCGGAAGCCCGGGGCTTGAAATAACAATGCGATCAGGAAACACTTCCACCATTATCTTACGACCGGCGTCTTCATAATTACGGTGCGCAAGTGCATTCACAAGCGCTTCTCTTAAAGCCTCGGAAGGATATTCGTCAAGACGCACGCGTTCTAAGCCAATCACGCGCATCGGATGTCTGGTATTACGGTCAATAAATTCAAGCGTCCGTTCTATGACTAAAGGCGCGGGCCCACGAATATCTTCCTGGTCTACCGGATCACCATCAGGAACTACAGCACGATACGCATCGGCTAAAAATCTGACTTGTGGAAAAACAGCTGAGGGATCATTGCTTAATAGAACTATTCCAGCGGCTGTAGCATAATATTCATTTGTTTCCGGGTCAAACCACAAAAGACCCCGCGTCATCATGTCTTCAATAATTGATTCGTCTGAAATATGCTCTTCGCTTTTCCTCCCCGATTGTGTTTTAAGCTTTTTAGCCAAAACTTGGTTCATATTTTTCCATTTTAGGCGTTTCAATGCTTGTGTTTCAAAGGAAGAAACTGCCTCTATGGTCTGTTCCGCGATTTTATCCTCGTCTGAAGAAGGGACCAAAGCAAAGCGTTCTTTGAGCAATTTCAACAACGCCGCTCTTACTTCTCTTTGTAAGTCAAATATATTGCCAAAACGTTTGTATTTAAAATTATCCGCACGAATTTCTTTCAGCCAATCTTGAGTATTCTGATCACGCCCTGCATCAGAGCTTCCTTTAACAAATATTAGGATTGGATTGCCTCTCTTTTTAGCACGGCGATATTCCTGATGGGTTATTGATAAAGCACCCGAATGGGTGCCGTATTCATTGCCAACTATACTCAAACAAACATCGCAACCGTCTAATACCCGAAGACACTCTTTGTTGCATTTTTCAGGAGAAGCAGGCGCTTGCTCATAGAGAATTGCTTCGCAATGGGCCAGAAGAAAGGAGTCAGTAGTCATCAACGCAAGCACTGTAAGTCGTTCATTTTCGAGTTCTTTCTGAACAGAACTAACAAATATACGAAGTTTTTTACCTTTCACGTTTTTGTATCTCCCATTCATGATTTCCTAACCTTCGACAATAGCTACGCTATCTTATTTACAAAAAGGGTATAAAACATTATAATATAAAAGATTGGCGATTGCCAAACAAAATTCCCGATGAAAGAACATAAACCAGTAGAGGACATACCATATTGCCATATTGATACTTCACCAATATTTTGTATCAGGAGCGAGAAGCTTAAATAGAAGTTTCAATGTTCTGGTGTGCGGTTCCTAAGTTATGTTCTTCGTGGTTGTGAGGAAGGCGACCACCACCGGGCAGGTTCAATTCTTCATTAATCTTTATCAAAAACGGATTATTTAGTGCGCTATTGCTTCTTATTTCCTGCAGGCTAACCAAATAAGCGGGAGGTGATTGCCAATCAGCTAACTGAAACAATTTTCTAACCCGCTTATCATCGAATGAAATATTTCGTTGCGATGCAAACCGTCCTTCTTGAACATAAAAGTCAAAATTGCTACTATTATTATCTACCCATGCGGACGCAGCAGGTTCAGCACTTCTTACAAAACCAATAAATCCTATCCTTTTTTCTGTAAAGTTTTTACTTAATTCAAGAAGAGCTTTTTCTGTTTCTGCTTCATTGGTAAAATTCCTTTTTCTGGAAAGAGCGAAAACCACTACAGTATTTTGTAATCCCTTCGCTTTTATTGCGTCAATTAACTTAATAACAAATGCGATATGGGTTGGTTCATTCATGTACAAATGAGCTGCTCCCTTAACTTTCTCTCCTCTTTCATTCTCGCCAATAACCGTAACAGCTCCACAGGTTGTGCATCCTCCGGCATAAATCCGTTCTTTCTCCTGAAGACTTCCATACACAAACCCATAGTCATGGACAACTGTCCATTCTATTCCCTGGATAAGCTGTTTACGGGACTCCATCGAATCCGGTGATTCCTCTCTACCGGAAGTAAAATCAATAGAAAATAAACGTTGTTTACCGCGGGTGTCCAGCGCTGACACATTCTCATAGCCATTTAGAAAAAATCCATCTTGTATGAAAATTCGTGGAGACAGAAAACTACATCTAAGAGCACTATTATTCTCATACGCATACGTTGTCAGTTCTGACAACAATATTTGCATAACCGCAACAGCACCTAAAATAGTTATAATTTTTCTTTTATGATTCATATCTGTCATTCCCACTACCACACCATTAATCAGATGATAAATTATTAAGGAGGGAGGCAATATATTGTTATTAAACATCTTATGGCATTTCAAAAGCACTGGCGGAGAGTGAAGGATTCGAACCTTCGGTGGCCTTACGGCCACAACGGTTTTCGAGACCGCCGCATTCGACCACTCTGCCAACTCTCCAAAAATTTATGAAATAAATTTTTGGACTTCGAACCCTTCACGGGTGAGAAGTCTTATATCCATATCGTAAGATTTCTCCCTTCGCTCGAGGTAATCTTCTCTTTCGCTCAACTCAGGATAAGAAAGCTTCTTCTAATCTCCCGCTGTTCCTTTCTTGACTAACGCCAACCTTGCTATCCCAACATACAGCGTTTTATCTCTACATTCCGCAATATACAAATACCACTTTTTATTATAAATACTTTTATCCATACAAGCTATCTAAGCTCTCACCCTGCTGCGGAACGGATTTTTTCTCTTCCATATAAGGCATGAATAGTTATAGCAGAAACCGGCCCAAAAAGCAATTGCCGAACATCATATAGTTGATACTTTTTATTAAAATCCAAAACTAAAAATATTAGAACACATTAGAACGCAGATCTTCGCTGATACTCGCAGATCGAAAAAATTTTTTATTTTTAAATCCTGCGGCTTGCAGCCTTACTCTCCGCGCTCACTCCCGCCTCCACAGCACGATTATTCCCTATCTATATCGACCGCTCGGCAAGAATCGTCAATTCCCTGTTTACCTGAGGGCCGGAATCACAACAAAAATGCGTTGAACCGGCAAGGGCATCCTGGTTTTTTATTTCTTTCAGTTTCTTGATTGTTTCTTTAAGTAATACCGACTCTTTTTTTGCCTTCGCAGCAATGTCCTGCCATCTCTTTCCTTTCTTTCCTTTCTTTCCTTCCTCTACTCCCTCTTTTTTCTGCGAGCAAACAACGAGCCGCGCTTCCAAGTCCGGAATCGCAGTCGCTTCGCCGAGCATTCCTAACGCCTCTATTGCGCCAAACCTTGCAATGCTTGACGCATCGTTAAGCCTCTTAATCAGTACAGCTACGGCCATTGCTTTACATTTACCGCTCTTTACTCCGCCTAAACGCAATGCCGCTTCGCGGTAGACTACCGGAGTATGGTAGTTCTTTTCCAGGACGTTGCAGCAGACCTCCGTTATCTGTTCCTCTTCCGCGCCCAGTCTTTCCATTACATCAATCATATTCAAAAATACCGGCTTCAGCATGTTCTGAGAAGAAGATGCGGCGACAAGTGTCTCAAGCACCTTTTTCCCCCACAATTTATCCAAGTTTTCCCCCCGCAGCTTTTTAATCCAAGTTAATGCTTTATTAAATAAAGGAAAGTTACCTGTTTTAAGCCACGGGATAATATACTCGCGGTCTTTATCGCTCATCGGCAAAAGCATCAACAACTCCACAACCCTTGATCTGGCTGAGTTTTCGACCTCGAAAAACATTTTGAATAACATCCTTTTTAACGGTAATAGGTTGGGCTCGCTTTCTGCGTTGCTGATAAGATACAGTTTTATCAGGGCATCCTGCGCGCGCTTATTACGCGTCCCGTTTTTGAGAATAGCCTCTTTTTCTATGCCGAAAAAACACAGTCTATATATATTGTGCGTATCTTTAAGTTTGACCAGAGCTTTGCAGGCCAAGTGTCGCAGCCCATGGTTGTCCGTACGCAGGAGAATAAACAGGCTAACATCCCCGGCTTTCTTTTTTAAGAACTCCTTAACCCCAGAGCCATGTTTTTTAGCTGCGGATAAAGGCCGCGCGGGATCGCCGCTATCGGAAATCCGAGACTGCGATGAAGGTTGATGCGCGATATAAGCGGAAACAACCTGCTGAAATTGGCCATAGTCGATGTTCACCTGCGGGGAAAGGGTATCCGGTGCCGGGCGCAAAGAATAATCGCCTGCGCATTGGACGCCGTCTCCAAATAGTAACATCTGGATCAAAAGCACGCTAAAGATTTTTGTCGCGTATTTCATATTCCCTTTATTTTGCGTAATTCATTAAATTACAGTCTATTTCAAAAGATTGCCCATCTTCTGGTCAGAAAAGGTGATTAAGTATACCATATCCTATTTTTCTTCGCCAGACTGACTTCGGACGCCCAGGAATTAAGAACCGGCCATCCCTAAACCACAAAAAATTGTATTAAAAAAAGTTTTGAGAAAAATAGAAAATAGGTATAAAATAGAAACAAAAGAGCTCCTTCAGGAATTTAATTATTCCTTAGAACAATGCCTTTTAGGGGGGTGAAGTTCGGAGCTCTTTTTATTCTAAGAAGTATTCCAGCCTAATCTAATCTGAATTCTTCTCCGGAGAGACGTCTTCTTGAAATTAAAATATCTAAAATGCTCAAACATCCGATGAGCAATATTTATTACGCTGCCATAGATCTCTTTAGCAACCAAAGAACCCCGCGTGATGAGTTGACTGATAAAATAGGCAATCTCTAAAACGCGATTCCAGATTTTCATTGCCGACGGATCGCGGCAATAACAGTGCTCCAAACCATACCCCCCATTTTTTTGTGTGTTAAATCCTTCATTCTCCTGCTTCCAGCGGCATCGGCCTCCTTTCTCGGATAACTCTTCCACCGTTTCCCGGCATAATAATAACCCATTACTTACAAGCCAGATATAATCGCAATTTATCCGTCCATCTTCCTTTTCCTTACACGTAAGCAGGTTATACCGGCGTTGATTATTCCAATGTTTTATACCCTGCATCCAGGTATAAATCCTTTCTCTTTCTACGATCCTGGTTTGATGCCACGGTTTATTGCGCATTAACCTCTCTTGATGTGTCCGTTTATTCCTAACTCCAATTTCCTTTCTTTCTTTTTTGACTAATACATTCTCCAATCCATACTCAGCCTTCCATTTCATCGTCCAGTCAAATACCTCCGGCATTGCCCCTTCTTTAAATACTACGACCCATTCCATACGCTTTTCTTCTAATGCTTTAAATTGCGGTTCTCCCGCATATAATCCATCAAGCAGAATACACATCGGTAACTGCCGGTATAACTTACGCAGCTTTTCTATTAATCTATAAAATGCTCTTATCTCACAATCCTGCTTATTAAATTTAGCTTCATTTTCTATCCACTCACTCGCCATCGGCAAACATAATCCATCCCAGGTTACTAAACTGGCTTGCAGTTTAAAATGATACCACTTCTTATTGCCTTTCTTATCTTCCCGCATTAAACATTGCTCGCAATGCTTATAATCAAAACTATATACACCTGTCGCGTCAATGGCAATTGTATAATACCTGCCTAACAACCGATACTTCTCCAACGCGCGCACTCTTAATAATCGCCGCATCATTTTAACCAGAAGCAATTCAAATTCTTCCTCCTTAAATCGCATGTAAGCATAATTTACCGCGTCCCCATGCGCTACTCTTTCTAAATTCTCCTGCCCGCTCAATGCCTTTAAATTCTCGCAAAATTCCTTCGTCCTCATTTCATCGCTAATCTTTTTACGCGCTCCTCTCTTCGTCAAAAATAATATTATCCCTGTCCATATCTGTGTCTCTCTTGTAAAGTCTATCGCTTCTTGTTCCCGCGGATCACTGATCTGTTTTAACCACGCGTTGAACTCCGGAAAATAATGCCCCACAGTCGCCGCTAATATCTTAACTAAATTTTCTTCCTCTTTTTGCTCTTTACATAAATTCTCACCATCTGCCGGCTGATCAAGCTTATCTCTTTTATGTATTCTTTCAGCAGCCAATAATTTTCTATCCATGTCAATACTTCCTCCTTGAGTCCTACCGGAACATACTGTGTGGAATGACTTTCCTTTTCACTCCAGCTTAAATGCAGCGCCGGGTGGCGCGCATGTGGATCTTTCTTGCATTTACAAATAGGATTACCGCAGCGCACCAGCAGATGACAGGGGCTGGCCATGATCACCGGGCCTATTTTGGCCATTTTCTTCATCAATGCCCTGCGCTTGCGCTCCAGCCTTTCATAACTTTCTTCGAACATTTTAAATCTCCTCTCTTGGATGGGTTATATATCTCACCGTATTATACCACAAAAAAATAGAACGCGAAATGTTTTTTTTCCGCGTTTTACCGCCTTTTTTAAATTTTCGCCGATTCCATGCCTTAAAATAAGCGCGAAAAATTACCGGTTCTTAATTCCTG
>JAHIOQ010000058.1 GCA_018895275.1 Candidatus Omnitrophota bacterium | reverse complement strand
GAGCGGTTTGTGCATAAGGCCGCGCTTATCTGTGCTGCCTACAGCGATGTCGCGGAGTCCGGCGAATGCACTATCCTGGCTGATGACCGGATTAGCGGGCAAAAGAGCAGCATGGTTGTAATTGCCGAGCGCGGGAACAGGACATTGCAGAGGATAGACGGAGAAGAGACGGTAGGAAAAATAGCTCATAGCTCATAGCTCATGGATGATAGACAAATTGCAAATGACAAATCCCAATTCCCAAATAAATTCCAATTAAGACGTTATCATTTCGGTGTGAAAGTCGGCGTGTGCAGGTCCGGAAACGCCTGCAGGTCTTCTTTTTTGCCCCATTGAGAAACCTTGTCATTCAGAAAATATATCTGATAAGTTGTCTTTCCTTTCTGGTCATATAATTCCCAAAGGTCGAGGAGGTTGCCTTCCGCGTCAACCTTTGAAGCGCGGGCCGTAAAATTAGCGCCGAATAAGGCGCGCACCTCGTCCTTTGACATGCTGATGTTAAGCCGGTTTATCTTGTTGCCCACGCTTCCGCAACCGACAGCAGCCGTTGCCAGAATGAAAATCAACGACAATAAAGCCAGTTTCTTTTTCATCGTAATCTGCCTCCTTTTTTTTTTGCTTTAAATTTTACAAATATCTTTATTATATCTTACTAGATTTTTTTTCTTTAGCAAGTTTTTTTTCCATCTCAACTGGACATCTCAACTGGACATTTGACAAAACCTCCTTTGCGGATTAAACTGTGAAGCATGTGCCTGACTGGGTTTTGGCGCAATAAGCAAGGGGTAAAGATTTGAAAAAGAACTTTAAGAACATATTGATCTTCGGGCACAGTAATATCGGAGACGTTTGCTATGACGGCGCGGTGGTTGGCCCCTTGCGGCAGGAGTTTCCCGGGGCGCGTATCAGCTTTATTACCTCTGCCAGGGCGCAGGCCGTGGCTTCGGCGATTAGCGGCATAGATGAGGTCATTGTCTTTGACAAGCAGGCCGCACATAAAGGGTTCCCGGGCTATTTAAAGTTTATTCTTTACATCCGCCGGAGAAAGTTTGATGCCGCGGTTATCCTGCGCGGCCATATGCATCATTTCTTCGGTATCCCGGTCAGCGTTGCCCACCTGAAAAATACGTCTTCGGATGATGCGGAGCACGTGGCTTGGCAGCATATCCGTTTGCTTGAGCGTATCGGTATCAAAGACGCAACACCGCATTTTAACTTTTCTTTTTCCGAAGAGGAAAAGGAGTTCGCCCGTAAATACTTGAATCCGGCTAAAGAGGTGAACCCGCCGTATAGCGTGGGCATCATGCCGTTCAGCGCCTGGAAACTGAAGTGCTGGCCGGTTGAGAAATGGAACGAAATCATTGATTTCCTTAGCGTGGGTTTCGGCGCGGCCGTGTTTGTTTTGGGAAAGACGGACGGCCATCCGTTTGAAAAGGATTTTATGCGGAAGATATCTCCCAAGGCGGTTTCGCTTGTAGATAAGTGCGGCTTGCGTCAAAGCCTGGCGGTAATCAAAGAGCTGGACCTGTTTATTGGCACGGATACGAGCCTGCTGCATTTTGCCAGCTGCATGGCAGTGCCGTGTATCGGGCTGTTCGGCCCCAGCAACCATAAGGTGTTTCATCCTTTTTTTCACCGCGGGCTGATGATTATTTCCCAGGCAGCGATGCCCTGCATCCCTTGTTTTAATGCCAAAGAGGTGGGCTATTGCGGGGTTAAAGACGCGCCAGGGCCGTGCATGATGGATATCAGCACGGAGCATGTGAGGGAAAAGATTAACCTGGCATTGAAAAACAGGAGCAGGTGCGGATAATGTTGATTGTCGTAAAGGCATTATTTATTATTCTTGTCTGTGCGGGACTTTTGTTTCTTTACGCGCGCTACCTGGAACGGGCAAGCCTGTATTATCCGACTAGAGACATTGAAGCAACTCCGCTACAGATTGGGATTGAATACAGGGATATCGCATTTAAGGCTGCGGATGGTACTCAATTGCACGGCTGGTTCATCCCGGCAACGGGAGCATCCTGCACGGTTATTTTCTGCCATGGCAACGGCGGCAATATCAGCCACCGCCTGGAAAAGATAGATTTTTTTCATCGGCTCGGGGCGAACATGTTTATATTCGACTACCGCGGCTACGGAAAGAGCAAAGGGCACTGCACAGAGCCCGGGTTTTACGCGGACGCAAAGGCAGCCTATGAATACGTCAGGCGGGGGTTTAAACAGGAGCATGTAATTATTTACGGCGAATCTTTAGGCGGCGCGGTGGCGGTAGATTTGGCAGCAAAAGAAAAAATTGACGGGTTGATACTCGAGAGTACGTTTACCAATGTCGCGGATATGGCCAAGGTTGTTTATCCCTGGCTGCCGGCTGGATTTCTTAAGACCAGGTTCGATTCTCTTGCCAAGATTTCCCGGGTCAAAGCGCCGAAACTACATCTGCACAGCCAATGCGACGATATCGTGCCCCTGCGTTTGGGAAAGAAGCTGTTCGATGCCGCTCCGGAGCCGAAGAAATTCGTCTTGCTTGGCAGCGGCATGCACAATGACGCGTTCTTTGCCTGTAACGACACGGTGCGCAAGGAGATCGGCGAGTTTTTGGAAAAGATTCATTAAAAATCTGCGCCGGATACCATGGGCATGCCCGTGGAGGAGGCGCATCTTTTTGGAAGCGTTCCGCCATTGGAGGAACGCTTAGTGTCCCGCCATGGCGGGACTGCCCGGAAAATGGAAAGCATTTTCCGGGAATGGAGGGACCACGGCCATGGCCGCGGGGCATCCATTTTCTATGCTGTTTAATTCCTTTTTCAAGATACAATCCGTAACGCAATATACGGAGCGATATTGAATAAGAATATACATATCTTGAAGAAGGCCATGCCCGCATAGTGTATGGAATCAAACTTCTCTACGGGTATCTTAAACCACTTCCCGTGCATCCGGTAAATCCAGTCATGCGCGAAGGTAAAAAACAGAAACCACCATAACAGTAATCCGATGTTGATGACCGAGCACCAACCCAAAACGTCCCGCATTATAGAGATTGTCATTTAGCACCTCCCCTTGTTAATAAGAAATGTTTTTGTTCCTTGCCTCCGTTAAATATTCTACGCCTGTGAATTGTGTTTGTCGAGAGGAAAGATGTAGATGTTTAGCGCAGAGCAAGTTTTGCGCTCACCGCGATATTAAAGACAGAATCCGTTTTTGGTCAGGTGGCGCGGAATAATTACGTTGCCAAACAGATTTGCCAAGGCAATTACGTAATACAGTTATTTGTTTTGCAGATCGCGTTTTAATATATCCAACCATTTTCGACAATAACATATTACGACGTCGAATTTGTAGGGGCAATTCACGAATTGCCCGTGTCTGACGAATTGCCCGTTTTAAAT
>JAHIOQ010000057.1 GCA_018895275.1 Candidatus Omnitrophota bacterium | reverse complement strand
TGGCTGGATAATGAGTTGTTGGGGTAACATGGCTCTGCTCTTTTTTGGGAAAATTAGTTAAAAATTGCTGTAAAAGCTGTTTTTAAATTTCTATTTAGGATTTAGGGGGTTAAGGTGCGTTCTTTAAGGCAAAAGCACAGTTATTATTACCCGGAGCAGGAGAGAAAAAGAAAAATTGATCCTGCTGAGGATATTTATGTGTTTGAAAATTCCGATGTTTCGCCGGAAGACAAGGGTGTTGGTACTGAGGGGGGTAAATATATTGATCCTGAGCAGGTAAAGCTTGAAATGCTTGCGATGCAGGTCGATGTTGAGCATTTTCTTTGTTTAGAAGATCAGGAGAACGCGCGTAAGGAGTAGGGGCGGACCTGTGTGTCCGCCCGTTATTTAATATTAATTATTCTCGGGTTTGCGGTTGACTTTTTTTCTTCTCTCCTCTATAATAGCCTCAATGTTAGGAAATAAAAATTCTCAATATGCGGTGATTTTTTTTCGTTTCGGCATCGCCACGGTAATCCTGCTTGTTAATGCCGCGCTTTTCGGATTAGGAAGGACTCCGGTTTATTTTCTTATTTCCGCGGTCTATGTATTGACGATTGTCTATTCCTTATTGCTGCTGGCCAAAGTCAGGCACCCGGTGTTCTTTTATACGCAGATTATTATAGATATAATAATCGAGACAATGCTTGTGCATTATACGGGAGGAATCGACTCGGTATTGGGGATGCTTTTCCCGCTTTCGATTATTGCCGCGAGTATAATGATTACGCCGCGCGCGGCCGTAATTACGGCATTTCTCGGCAGCGCGTTTTATTCGGCTATCGTCACCCTGGAGTTCTTTAATTTTCCTTATCTGCCGTCCGCCGGTTTGCTTGAGTATGCGCGGGAAAGTTCCTATGTATTTTCTTTGCTTTATTTTCGCGTAACCGTTTTTTGTATAATCGGATTTTTAAGCGCCTATATCGCCGAGCAGTTAAATAAAAAAGACAAGGTCGTGCTTTCACTGCAGGAAAAACTGCGCCGCGAAGACCGGCTTTCCGCGATCGGAAAATTAGCCGCGCGCGCCGCGCATGAAATACGCAATCCGTTGGCTTCGATTTCCGGATGTGTTGAGGCTTTGAAGGAAAGCCTGCCGCTGGATGAAAACAATAAGCGGCTCTTTGATCTGGTGATGAAAGAAACGTCAAGGCTTAATAACATCATTAACGGATTGCTTGAATACACGAAGCCGAAGAAACTGCGGCTTGAGCAGGTTTGTATGGATGAGCTGATCGATGAAATGATTTTTCTCGTGAAAAACAGCAGAGGCTTCAAAGAAGGCGTTGTTATAAAAAAAGAGGACAGGCAGCCTGAATTAAAGGTTACCTGTGACGCGCAGCAGATAAAACAGGTTTTTTTTAATCTGCTTATTAACGCGGTTGAAGCCGTGGAAAAAAGTGGTAGAATTATAATCAGGCAGAGAGTAAACGCTAATGAGAATAAGTTTTTTGTCGACATTAGCGATAACGGGTGCGGTATCAGCGACGAATTGCAGATGTCTTTGTTTGAGCCGTTTAGCAGCGGCAAGGAAAAGGGCATCGGCCTGGGCCTGGCAATCGCCTCGGCAATTATAAGAGAACACGGCGGTACGATTAATCTGGAAACGAAGCCGGGCAAGGGAACGACATTCTATCTTTGCCTGCCGATTGCGCATTAAAGAGGGAAAAATGATGATGCAGGGTAAAATACTTCTAGTCGATGATGAGAAAGATCTTCTGGAATGGCTTAGCGTCGTTCTGAGGAAAGAAGGCTATATCGTTAAGAGTACGACTTCCGCGGAAGAAGCGCTGCTATGGTTTAAACAGGAGTCGTTTGATATGGTTATTTCGGATATCCGCATGCCTGTACTCAGCGGAGTGGAACTTTTGCGGCAGGTTAAAAAACATAATCCGGAAGTGATTGTCCTGATGATAACCGCTTATGCCTCGGTGGAGACGGCGGTTAAGGCCCTGCGCTTTGGCGCGTATGATTATTTAACCAAACCCTTCAAGCTGGACGATATAAAACTGATCATTAAGAAGGCGTTCAGCCAGAAGAGAATTTTTTCCGACGATAAATCGCTGGAGAAAAAATTAAAAGAACGCTATCGTTTTTCCAATATTATCGGTAAAAGCAAGGCGATGCAGCAGGTGTTTGATATTGTTGATAAGGTGGCCAGGACCAATACCACGGTGCTGATCAACGGGGAAAGCGGCACGGGTAAAGAGCTCATCGCCAAGGCAATACATTATAACAGTTTGCGCGCGAATAAGCCGTTTGTGTCGATTGATTGCGGGGCTTTGCCGGATGAGCTTTTGGAAAGCGAGCTTTTCGGGCATGTGAAAGGTTCTTTCACGGGAGCGATTTCCAGCAAGCAGGGGTTGTTTGAGGTTGCCGACGGAGGAACCCTTTTTCTCGATGAGATAGGAGAGACGTCGCAGGCGACGCAGGCAAAGCTGCTGCGTGCTTTACAGGAAAGAGAGATACGCGCGGTAGGCGCGACCAGGCCGGTTAAGGTCGACGTGCGGGTGGTGGCCGCGACCAACCGCAATTTAGACGAAGAAGTGCGGCATGAAAATTTCCGTAAAGACCTCTTTTACCGTATCAGCGTGATTAGCATGCACCTGCCGAAATTGTATGAGAGAACGGAAGACATCCCTTTGCTGGTGAGCCATTTTTTAAAGAAATATCAGCTGCCGGGTAAGCCGCTTAAAAAAGTTTCCCAGGAATGTATGGACGTGTTTTCGCGCTATCGCTGGCCGGGAAATGTCCGTGAGCTTGAAAACGCGATAGAAAGCGCGATTGCGCTTGCCGAAAGCGATACGATTACGCCGACAGATATTCCGCAGCGGATGCTCCAGCCGCC
Organism: Candidatus Omnitrophota bacterium; assembly: GCA_018895275.1. GTDB lineage: Bacteria > Omnitrophota > Gorgyraeia > B26-G9 > B26-G9 > JAHIOQ01. The sequence goes on along the minus strand of JAHIOQ010000057.1, from coordinate 21,996 downwards.
GGAAGATGTTGAGGAGCAGATCACCAGTGAATCCCTTAAGGGAAAGGTTGAGCAGTTTGAAAAAGAACTGATTGCCAGGACAATGTCTGAAACCGGCGGCAATAAAAATCTCGTGGCCAAGATATTAAAAATGACCCGCCGTAATCTTGATTACAAGATTAAACGGTACGGGCTATAGGAAAAACCAAAAGTTAAATACCAAAAACCAAAAGTTAAATACCAAAAACCAAAAACCAAGAACTAAATACCAAATACCAAATACCAAATACCAAATGACAGCACAAGATCGCAGGGAAATTTTTTGTTTTAAAGTGATAATTCCGGGTTTAATAATCCACAATGTTGATGTATTGTATTCCTCTCACAAATTTCACCATAGCTGTTTACAGAGAGTGCTTCTATGGTGAACCCTTTCTGGGCGTCCTTGCAGGAGATACCTCATAGGGATCCCATGACTCCCATAACCCATAACCCGATTTTGTTGTGGCAAAAGAATTTAGAATATGGTAAAGTATCTTTTTGGGGAACGTCCCCCATAACTATGAAGTAAACAAAAGTAGCAAGAATGTTTAGTTTCAAAGCGATTAGTAAAAAAATAAAGCAAAAACTATCTAAAAACAAGACTGGAAATTAAACAAAAGTGAGAAGTGTATAGATTATGAATAACGCCCTGGTTCAGAGAAAAATGGCGCTCAATAAGGTAAACCTGCCTGTCCGCTATCTAACCGAGGAAGATATAAAACAACTCACAGAAACCTGTAAGAAAGAGCGGGACCGTCTCTTGATTACGCTATTATTCCAGACAGGAGTGAGAATATCAGAGGCGCTGGCGCTGACGCCGGCTGCGATAAGGAATTTTGAAGGAAAGCCGGCCATGGAGATAATAGGCAAGGGTAAAAAGCTAAGAATGGTAGCGCTGCCGGTGAATTTGAAGGAGAAGCTGGAATCTTACGCCTACAGGGCTAAAATTGAACCAAGGATGAGATTTTTGACATAAACAGGCACGGGCTTGGCAGATCCTAAATGAAGCCAGAGAGGCCGCAGGGATTGAAAAGAGGGTATTCCCGCATTTACTTAGGCACTCTGACGCGATTACCCGGCTGAGGAAAACCGGGAATCCTAAGGCGCTGCACAGTATCACCTGGGGCATAATTCGCCAGCGATGACGCTGAGGTATTTATCGACGCTTACGCAAGAGGATGCGTTGAGGGTGCAACAGGAGGTAGAGTTTTGAGAGGTGAAGGAAGTACTTCGCAAAATATACCATATTGGGAGCATAGACGAATTAGTTCGGTTATTTTAAGTTAGGCGACGAGGAGGTTGAACCATGAGTATAAAGAGAATAAGAGTAACAAACTTTAAGAGTTTCGAAAAGTTAGAAGTAGATTTCGGTAAGTTCAATGTACTGATAGGCGCCAATGCTTCAGGAAAAACCAATTTTGTTCAGATTTTTGAATTTCTAAGGGATATAGCAAATTCTGGTTTGAATAATGCAGTATCCATGCAAGGAGGTGTTGAGTATCTCAGAAACATAAACATTGGTGCTTCTGAGAATTTTTCCTTAAAAGTTGTTTCTGATCAGGAATTTACATTCCCTGGAAGACGAACGAAGGAAGGTTTAATAGGGATAAAAACATATGAGACGACTTACGAGTTTGCGTTGAAGCTTAAAGGCAAACAAAAAGGAGGATTGGGGTTTGAGATTGTCCAAGACAACTTAATTCAGAAATGCGAATTTGCTAGATTCAAAAGACAAAAGGAAAAAATAGAAGAAAAAGAAAAAATTGGACAAGGAGAAATCATTCTATCTTGTGTTAATGGAAAAGTAAAGATTGATTTACATAAACCAGAAGAAGTACCGATAAAAGAAGAGGATATATATCCACTCTTTTTAATAGAAGAAAAAATACCAGCCAGTACTCTTCTTCTTCAAAGTCCGTTCTTTTTTATACCGCCACTGAAGGAAATTTTTAGTGAGATTTTAATATATGATTTTGATCCAAAGTTGCCTAAAAAAGCCACCCCAATTACAGGAAAAGTTGAATTAGAAGAAGATGGAAGTAATTTATCTATCATTCTTAAAAATATCACGGAAAATAAAGATAAAAGGAGAAAACTTTTTAATTTGGTGAAAGACCTCCTACCATTCATAAGCAATCTTGATGTAGAAAAATTTGCGGACAAATCTTTGCTTTTTAAATTACAAGAAACATATTTCAAGAACCAGTACTTGCCGGCATCTTTGATTTCTGATGGGACAATAAACATTACAGCTTTAATTGTTGCTTTATATTTTGAGAAAAAACCGTTGACTATTATCGAGGAACCCGAGCGAAATATACATCCTTATCTCATCTCCAAGGTAGTAGATATGATGAAGGATGTTTCACAAAAGAAACAAATTATTGTTACCACTCATAACCCGGAAATAGTAAAATATGCGGGTTTGGATAACATTCTATTTGTTTCTCGTAATGAAAAGGGGTTTTCAATAGTCTCCAGACTAATTGATAAAGAGGAAGTAAAGACATTTTTAAAAAATGAAATAGGAATCGAAGAGCTTTATGTACAAAATTTACTTGGGGTATAGTTATGTGTTATAGAAGATTGTTTATATGGGTTGAAGGTGAGGATGACGCAAGGTTCTTCGAGAAAATAATGGAACCGAAACTACAGAAGAAGTATGATGTTGTAGAAACGATACGCTATGCGTCTCTGAAGAAAGAGAAGATTGATAATTTCCTTAAAAGTATTAAAGCAATGGGTGCGGAGTATATTTTTGTGGTAGTATCAACAATTCACCATGTGTAACTGCCAAGAAACAGGAAAAACAAAACAAATTAGGAAATATTGATGAAGAAAGAATAATTGTGGTGGTCAAGGAAATAGAGGGCTGGTATCTTGCTGGATTAGGCAATACAGAGGCTGAAAAATTTAAAATTCGCACTTTTAGTGAAACAGACACCATTACAAAAGAGCAATTTAATGCTTTAATTCCCAAAACGTTTGATTCCCGAATAGATTTTATGTTAGAAATTCTGAGAATTTTTTCTATTGAAATAGCAAAGCAGAAGAATAGGTCATTTAGGTACTGTATTGAGAAGTACAACTGCGAGGCTTCAGGAAATGATGGCAACGGTAGATAACAGAGCGTATCTAGCTTCGTGCCTTCGGCACTACGCACAAATTGCCTTCGGCAACTTCTTTTCCGCCAAGAACGTTATATGGAGTGTCGCAAAAGTGATAGGTCTAGGACATGTGGCGACGACGTTGAGATATTATGTGGATGTGTTTCCTGAAGATCTGGAAGAGACGGCAGAGATGCTGGCCGGAAAGGTAATTTAGTCCTTACAAGAAAATTTCAGAGAAGAAAGGAAGTTCGTATATTAAAAAAAAAATAAAGAAAACCATACGGACACGGGCGAAAACGTGGTTTCGTCCCTACGGTTGTATCCGGAAAAAAATTTCATGGTTGGAAAAAAATTTCCAACCCGGGTTTAGCGGCCCAAAACTATCCACAAATGAAAAACAGGCGTTAATTGTGTAACACATTTAAAATAAAGCTGTTAGGAGTAAATAATAATTTTTTTGCACTTTTTTTGATGTTGGCACGGCATGTGCTTCTTTTATGGTGTTGAAAGAATTGGCTAACCATTGAAAGGGGAGGTGTATTATGGGTCGTAAGGGTTTTACGTTGGTGGAAATTATGATTGTTGTCGCGATTATCGCCTTGTTGGCGGCGATTGCAATCCCGAACCTTTTGCGTGCTCGGTTAAACGCAAATGAGGCGGCGGCGCAGTCTACATTAAAGACGATCTCTACGGCATGTGAGAGTTATCGTGCTGGGCAGACAACGCCGACTTATCCGGGAAATACAGGGCTAATGACCGGCGCTACTCCGGCTTATGTTGATGTGTCGGTATTTGCAGCGTCACCGGGAAGACAAGGGTATGTTTTTACGTATACGTTTTTAACCGCGAATACGTATGTGTGCGGCGCGGAGCCGGATGTGTTTAATACCACAGGCAGCAGGACGTTTGCAATTAACGAAACTGGCGTGCTCAGGGCATCTGACCCTGCAGCTAAATCAACAGTCATTACCACAGGTGCGTATGAGGCTTTTAAAGTGGTTCAGTAATCAGCAGCATTGTAATTTCTTGGAATTAAAAAGGAAGCGGTTAAAACTAACCGCTTCCTTTTTTTAGGCGTGCACAGCACATAATCATATTAAATGAGGTTCTTTCATCTTTTTTTAATCCGCGAAATCAGGTTCTTTAGTTTTTAGTCTTTTTTCAATCTGCGTAATCTGCGTAATCTGTGGATCGTAATCTGTGGATGGATTCGCTGTAATCAGGTTCTTTTACCACATTAAACAAGAAAGAACCAAAAAAATTAATAATAAATTAAAAAATAAACAAAACCTGTAGGGACAGGGCGTGCCCCTGTCCGATACAAAAATAATATTAAATTATAAAATATTGGCCAAATCATCGATAAACGATGGAATGATACAAAAAATAATATTGATTCGAAACGGGCAATTCGTCAGACACGGGCAATTCGTGAATTGCCCCTACAAAATATATGTCGTAATATGTTATTATCAAATAATGATTGGAAACAGGATAACAGACAGACACAGAGGCCTGTAGGGTTCAGGCCTGCCTGAACCTTGAAAGAAGGTATCATCATTTATTCGATTAATTTCCGGTATTTATTTATATAAAAATACAGAAGATATTCATTGACAGAACGAAATGAACGTATGGGACTGATTATATTGGCGGCGATTGCAATCCCGAACCTTTTGCGTGCTCGGTTAAACGCAAATGAGGCGGCAGCGCAGTCTACAATAAAGACGATCTCTACGGCGGTTGAAAGCTTTCGTGCCGCGCAGACAACTCCGACTTATCCGGCAGTTGACTCAACTGATACAGGTGTGACGGGGCTGACTAATGTAACTCCGGCATATGTGGATGCAGGGATTTTCGCAGCAGCAGGCAGGCAGGGATATGTCTTTGTGTATAGACCTACACTAGTAGGTGCTGTTGCGCAGCGGTATGTAGCGACTGCTACTCCTGTAACAGACAATGTTACTGGATCAAGAAGGTTTGCAGTTAATGAAACGGGGGTATTGAAAGCGGCGGCTTCACCAACAGCAGTACCTGGGGATTCAGCTGGATATAACGCATGGGGGGAAGTAGTTCAGTAATAATTATATGGGCAAAAAAGGAGCGGCAATTTTTATTGCCGCTCCTTTTTTACTCTTGACGCATTCTTTTCTGTAGTGTATACTTAAAAGTGGGAAAGCGGGAATAATATACTATGGGAAGGAGGTACAACAATGATTACAACCAAGGTAAGTGAAAAGTACAGGATTACTTTACCTCCAGAGGCAAGACAGAAGCTCCATATCGAGGTAGGAGACTTTATAGAGGTTAGGGTTACGGATACAGGGATAGTCTTAATGCCCAAGAGGCTGATTGATTCTTCTCAGGTTTGGTTCTGGAGTAAAGAATGGCAGCAGGCGGAAAAAGAGGTAGAGGCTGAATATAAGTCCGGCAAATATAAGACCGCTAAAAACGTTAAAGAATTCCTAACGGAATTACACCATGAAGATTAGCTGGGCTAAAAGTTTCTCTAAGAAATACCGTGCCTTGCCTAAGGATATCCGGGAGAGATTTGATGAGAAGATTCAGCTGTTCGTAGAGAATCCCAGCCACGCCTCTCTAAGAGTTAAGAAAATGCTGGGAACAGAAAATATCTGGGAGGCAAGCATAAGTAAAAATTACAGATGGACCTTTGAATGGGCTAAGGAACTGGTTAAGTTAAGGCATATTGGCGCCCACGATATTCTGAAGAGGGAATGATTTCTTGCCACATAAGAGAAATAAGGGGGCATGACCTCGAAATTAGAAATTAATCTCCTTCTACCACCTTTTCTCCATGGATTTTTATCATTGTTCGCATTAGTAACATCAATGCTTACGATCAGGCCATGCTTTTCATCAACCCGGGAGTTACAAGTTAGAGGCTTAAAGCTCCCAGCTTTTTTATAGCTGTTTTTTTATTCAAATTAGTTGTCTATGTATCGGCCATATGTTATAATTTTATTAGGAGGTAATTTAAAATGACCCTTAAAGTTATACTAGAACATAGTGATGAAGGCGGCTATACGGCAGTTGTTCCGGCTCTTCCGGGGTGTGTTAGCGAAGGAGACACAAAAGAGGAGGCGTTGAAAAACATCCGCGAGGCAATAGAACTTTATCTCGAGCCTGTTGAAGACGACGGCATTTTCTTCGCTAACACCGAACAGGTAGAAATTACGGTATGAAAGTGCCAAGCATAAACTATCAACAGGTCATAACCGCTCTGCACCGTGACGGTTGGGTTGTGGTACGCCAAAAAGGAAGCCATATCCGATTGCAAAAACACGTTAATAATGAAACCTTAAAGATTATTGTTCCCGCGCATCGGCCAATTAAGCGTTCGACTCTTTCTCATGTTTTAAAACAGGCGCAGATTTCGGTAGAAAAATTTAATGAATTATTATAAAAGCCATAGAAAACAATGTGCCAGTCCCTATTAAAACTATATGCGCGCCAGGGCTTACGGCGAACGAAGCCGTCGTTCAGGGAACGCTGAAAACTGTGGCAGGTGCCTGCGAGAATTACCGGGCTGCGGAGGTATGGCATCGATGTCCTTTGAATTTGGCAGCGCTAACAGGTTCTATTCCGCCTTCCATATTTCCGTGCTTCTGTGGTTAAGTTTGCAAAATAAGTAATATTGTAGTATACTACTATTATAGTATAGTAGTATAAAAATTTTGGTAGTTAAAACTCTATTGCAGGAGGGATGAATAATGCCGCAAAAGACGCATGTTAACATAACGCTGGATAATTCAATATTGCATTGGATTGATATTTTAAGAGGACAGCAGCCCAGGTCAACATTTATAAACAAAATGCTATGTAAATACTGTGATAAAGCGCAAAATCAATTTGATTGGGCAGAAGAAGACAGACGCGCAGAAGAGGATATCCAAAAAGGCAGAGTGAAAAAGTTTTCGGAACATAAAAAGGCTGTTAAATGGCTAAAGAGCTGATTTTCACTAAGACCTTCAAGCGTAATTATCAAGAGCTTTCAAAACAAATACAAAAGCGGTTTGATAATAAACTGTCATTATTTTTACAAAACCCTAAGCACCCTTCCTTAAACATTCACCGCTGCCAAAACCATGAGAACATCTGGGAGGCGTATATCAGCGATAAGTACAGGTTTACTTTTAGCGTAAGCAAAGAAGCAATAACTTTTCGTAATATCGGGCCGCATTCCATAATCGACAAAGGGCAGGTATAGCGATTGGAAAGGCGGCGACAAGCGTATAGCGCAAGAAATAAGGGGTCAAATCTCGACAGGCTGACCGAGAATAGATCGATAATACAATAAAAAGAAAAAGAGTAGTGAATTGACCTTTTCCATATTTCCGTGCTTCTGCGGTTAAGTTTTGACAGAACCGGTGAACTTTGCCCGCCTCGCCGTATTCCGGCGGAAGCGCCGACCACCGGTATGATTAAAATTATCCTGTAGGGTTCCCCGCCATAGCGGGACAGGCAGGCCTGCCTGAACCTTTAAAGAAGGTATCATCATTTATTCGATTAATTTCCGGTATTTATTAATTAAAGGAACGGGCAGGCCCGTTCCCTACCTTTACCGCAAGGTAGTCAGGTAGGTGGTGAATATTTTATTTATATAAAAATACAGAAGATATTTTTGACAGAACCAAATGAACGTATGGGAGTGATTATGTCGCGCTATGGGTTTACCCCGTTAGAGAAAGCCACCGACGAAGTCGGTGGTGGGAAAAATATAGACGCTGACGGTGGTTTAATGCCACCGTCAGCGGAAACCGTTAGTCCCATTAGAAATAATATTTCTAACGGGATAAAAGGACGAAGTTCTCTAACGGGGTTTACCTTAGTGGAAATATTGATCGTAGTCGCGATTATCGCCATGCTCGCGGCTTTGGCGATTCCCAACCTTATGCGCGCCAGGCTTACGGCGAACGAAGCCGTCGTTCAGGGAACGCTGAAAACTGTGGCAAGTGCCTGCGAGAATTACCGGGCTGCGGAGGTATGGCATCGATGTCCTTTGAATTTGGCAGCGCTTACCACAGCGGATCCCGCGTTTTTGGATTCAACCGTGGATACGGCCACATCAGGCGTGCCGAAAAACGGTTATAATTTTATTTATACCAGAATTAACGGGCAGCAGTATATATGTTGCGCTGTGCCGGATGCTTACGGCGTCTCCGGCACGAGGACATTTGCGATCAATGAATCGGGCGTATTGCGGGCCCTGGATAACAATGGTGTGGTAGTGAACACGGAAGCCGGATATAATGCGATGGAGGTTACACAATAAAATTTAATGGTATAGGAATTTCCTTTTAACTTGTTATAACTACTTGATAACTACTTGATAATGATTTTTGTTGACATCGAACTTTTGAATTGATATAATTTTTTTAGGTAATCTTAAATATACGCAGCTATAAATGGAGTTTGTGCTATGACAGGGAAGTGTGTAGCTCGAGGTACAGTTGTATCTAATCTAAATACGCAAGCCTTTCTTCTTGTCGCCCATAACGTTGTTTACGCCCCTGATAGCGCATTGTCTTATTCCACGAAAATTCTTTTAAAAGGGTGTATCCATTATGGATAAATTGATATTTATACTGCCGTTATTCGGGGGCATTTTTCTGGCGCTGTTTTGGATTATTAATCCGCTTATGGGGCCGCTTCTTTTTGTCGTTACAATTCCTTTTTTGATCGTTATGTTTCACTTAATCTATAAATTAAAGAAGGCAAAAAAAGAACTGCTTGATGTCGTGCACGGCTTCCAGGGGGAAAAGGAAGAAATTATCCGGGAAATACAAAAAAAGGAAAAGAGGCAGCAGGAGCATTATGAACAGCTGTGGGCATTCGGGAAAGATTTATCCATGGCTTTTAATAAATATGAATTGCTGCGTTTAATCGTGGAGCGTTTTGGGAAAGCAACACAGTCGGCTTCCGGAGACAGCCAGTGTTTTTTGTTGAGCCATGACGAGGTAGAGGACGATTTCGTTTATGAAGTCGGATCTAATTTCGACAGCAATACGCTTAAGAAATTGTCGTTCAGCGCTAAGGAAGAGCTCCTGCAAATCGTGATCCGTTCAAGAAAGATATCAACGTATATCAGCGACATTTTCGGCGGAGATTCAAACGTGCAGTTTTTTCTGAAAGAAGAACGCATAAGCTATCTTTCGCAGTTGGGTTCTTTGGCGCTGATTCCGCTGGTGTTAGAAGATAATGTCTGGGGTATAGTCGTAATATTTTGCCGGGAAGACGCGGCGGCACGCATTAAAAATGAGGAAGGATTCTTTCTTTTACTCGTAGCGCAGGCATCGATCGCTTTAGGCAGCGCCATCCATCGCGGGCTTGCGGCTGTCGATCGTTTGACGCAGTTGTATAACCGCGCTTTTTTCCAGAAACGCTTGAAAGAAGAAATAGAATTTTGCAACCGCCAGCTTTTAGCGTTAAGCTTGATGATGATCGATGTGGATTTTTTCAAAAATATTAATGATACCTACGGCCATCAGGAAGGCGATATGGTCTTGAAAAAGATCGCGCAGATTATCACTAAAAATGTGCGTTTGACGGATGTGTGCGCGCGTTACGGCGGCGATGAGTTTGTCGTGGTTTTGCCCGGTATCTATGAAAACCCGAATGATAAATTTTCTATCGCGGAACGCCTGCGGCAGTCGGTGCAAAATTCCGATTTTGTCGTTTTAGGAGAAAAGCACGTAAAACTTACCATAAGCATCGGGGTTACCGTAAGGCGCTTCCCGGAAGAAAAGGACCTCAATATTGATGAGCTGCTTAAACGTGCCGACGACTTGTTGTACAAAGCTAAAAATGAAGGCCGAAACAGGGTATGCTATTCCGAATTCGCGGATACTTATTCGGCGGAAGAATAATATAGGGTGAATAATGTTTAAACGTAATACGGAATCAGTTGGATTGGAAATCGGAGACGGCCTGGTTAAGGCAATGTCCATCCGGTTAAGCGGCAAAGGGAATAAGCTGGCCGGATACGAAATGGTAAAAGTTAATTTTCGTGATGGCCGCAATGGTATTGTCGCGGCCATAAAAAAAGTCCTGGATGCCTTGCCGGTAAAAAACAAAAAAACCAAAATCAACATATCCGTTTCCGGTGAGTCGGTTATGGTGCGCGACATCCACTGGCCTCAGATGACTGATGAGGAAATCCGTAAAGCGCTGCGATTTGAAGTTGAGCGCCAGGTGCATTATAAAACCGAAGAAATCGTTTTTGATTATTATTCCGTGCTTGATAAAAGTATTGCCGAAACAAAGACCCGCATCATCCTCGTGGCGGCAAAAAAAGACTTGATTGAAAATTATGCGGGATTGATCGATGCCGCCGGTTATCAGTGCGGATTTATTGAAGTCGATACGTTCAGCCTGTTGAATTGTTTTTATATAAACGGGCCTAAGGTACCTGCGGACAAGACGATCGCGATTATCAATGTCGGCATGGAAGTAACCAATATCGATATTATCAAAGGCCGCATCGTGGGGCTGACGAAAGACTCGTTTGTCGCCTGGAGCAATTTAGTGGATGTGCTGCCGGAAGATGTTCAGCTTGATTTTAATAATCTTACGAGCCTGAAAGGGATGCTGGGGTCGGATGATGTTTATGAGTTATGTTTGTTTATTTTAAACGCGCTTGCGAATCAAATCCGCCGCACTATCGAATTTTATGAAAGCCAGGGCAGGGAAACGGTAGAAGAGATTTACTTAAGCGGCAGGATGGCCATGTATAAGAATTTAGATAAGTACATGCAGAATATTCTCGGTTTAAAGGTAACAATATGGAATCCGATTGCCGGTATAGAATATGACCACGCGGTTTTTGATAAAAAGGGGCTTGCGGACGATGCGTTAATGCTCGCTCTATGCGCCGGGCTTTCCTGTTTTCGGGTTTTTTCTATTAACCTTCTCACGACAAAGCCCGCGGCGGGACAGAGTAAATTCCAGAGGGTAGTTTCTCAATACAAGATGATTTTTATCGTTGCCGGGGTATTAGCGTTTTTTCTGATTGGGATATGGGTTGTTTTAACCAGCCAGATAAATATTAAAGAAGTGAATCAGCAAAAGTTATTGGGAGAGAACTTGAAGGTTTCGGAAGCTTTGAAGGATATAGAAAGCCTTAAACAGGGGCGGCAGCTGCTTAGTGAGCATGTGGATGCTACGCGTATGCTGCTTTCGCGCAGGGTGTCCTGGAGCAAGAAGCTTTATGAGATAGATACGGCGATGCCTAAGAATATCTGGCTGACGGAGATTATGGTCAAAGCCTTGCCTTCCAAGGCCTCGGCTAAGAGTGAGCCGGCGAATGTGTTTAGCAGAATTAGCGCGGAGGTGGAAGGAGCTTTAGCACAGACAAAACAGTCGCCGGCCCAGGTATTGCTTATCCGGGGAACGGCCTATGCCGGACAAAACGATGAAATGCTTTCTGCGATCAGTAATTTCGTGAATAACCTTAAGACGAACAGCAGTTTTGCGGCTGATTTCCAGAAAATAGAGCTTAAACGTTCCTATATGGAAATGGTTAACGATACGGCGGTAATGAAATTCGAAGTGGAGTGTAACCTTTGGTAAAGGTGTTTAAATGGAAAAAAAGTTGGAGCAAAAAGACCGGATTTTGATTGCGGCAATTGTTTGTCTTTTTATTATTTTGATTTATTGTTTCATGTTTATCATACAGCCGCTTTTGAAAAAGATCATTGATTATAATGAAAAAGAAAAAATAATCCTCGCGCAGCTGAAAAGCGCCGGGGCCATGGCCGCGGACAGAGAAAACCTGACAAAGGAGGTCGCGCAGATAAAAAAACAGATAGAGTATTACGAAGCACGGTTGCCGTTAAAAGTTTCTATCTCGGAAATTTTAAATCAGCTGGTTAAAGCCGGCACGGAGAGTGGTGTCACTTTTGTCTCCATAGAACCGCAGGAGGTTATGAACATTTCTATAGGTGAAATGGAAAGCGCGAGAAATTATCTGGAAATCCCGATTCAACTCAGGCTTAAGGCGGGATTTCATGAGTGTGCGTGTTTTATAAATAATATAGAAAATTTTCAGCGTTTCATGAAGGTTGACAATATCCAAATCAATGCCGATAAATCATTATCCGCTAAACATGATATCAGCTTAACGGTAACGGCCTTTGCCATGGGGAAAAAGGAGTAACGTGGAAAAACGTGTCAAAAATCCATTTGCGGGACAATGCCGCGGCATCATGATTGCGCTATTATGCTGTTTTTGCGGAAACGTTCTTCTTTATGCCCAGGAGCTGCCTGAGCCGGAGGAGAACGGAGAGGATAGGTTTATTTATGATGCCGGCGAGCGCCCTGACCCTTTTGTGCCTCTGCTGAATCAGTCGGGGAAGATAAAGGATGCCGAATCTTCCGAAATGGAAGAATTGGCAAAACGCCTGCAGATGATAACCGTCAACGGCGTATTATGGGATAAGGAAATGCCGTTGTTAATGATAAATAATAAGATTTATAAAAAGGGAGATGTTACTGAATCCGGGCTGTTGGTTAGCGATATCAGCGCCGATTCTATTGTTCTCGGGTACGGAAAACTCACGCGTGAAATATCTCTTGTTGAAAAAAGAAAATTTGAATAGGGTAAGGAGGAATGAATGAAATTATCCGGGTATGGCTCAAGGAAGAGGATAGCGGGAACGCTTCTTTTGTGTTTTTTTACGGCCTGCGGTATAAACGCTGCATTTTTATCCGCTGCTTATGCGCGGGATGCGAAAGCAGGTTATGAGGAAGGCGATGCTTCATCGTCGACGCCCCGCGATACGGCAAAGGAAGCTAAATCATTGGTTTCTCTGAACTTTAAAGATACGGATATGAGAGAAGTTCTGGCGATTCTTGCCTATAAAGGCGGCGTCAACATTGTTGCCGGAGAGGATGTTACCGTAAAGGTTTCCGTCCAGCTTAAAGACGTGCCCTGGGAACAGGCGCTTGACGTGATATTAAAAACATATAATTATACCTACAAGAAAGAAGGAAATTTAATCCGGGTAATGAGCCTGGTGCGCGCTTTGGAAGAAGAAAGTAAGGTGCCGACAGTAACCAAAATTATTTCCTTGAACTTTGCCAAGGTGGATGATTTAAAGACGTCTCTGGCCAAAATGCTCAGTAAACGCGGTACCCTGGAAGTTGATAAGCGAACCAATTCGCTGCTGGTGACGGATATTCCGGAGGTTGTAGTAAATGTGGAAGAGGCGGCAATCCAGCTTGATACGCGGACGCCGCAGGTTTTGATTGAGGCGATGATGGTTGATCTTAAGCTTACCGATAATGATCAATGGGGCAGCGCGTTGACCTTACTGGACCTTAAATCACCGGCGGATTCCAACACGCTTAGAACTAGTATGTCTGCAGCCGGTACAAATACCTTTAACTTCAACACTCTGGCGGAAAATTTCAGTATCAGCGGTTTGCTGGATATGTGGATATCGCAGAATAAGGCGACGATCCTGGCCAATCCGAAGGTGCTTACCCTGGACAACCAGGAAGCAAAAATTGAAATTACCGAAGAAATCCCTTATCTGGAAACGGTTGATTCCGGGTCAGGGACAACGACAAACGTTAAATTTAAAGAGGCGGGCATAAAACTGTTTGTAACGCCGCATATTACTACCGGCAGTTTTGTTTCCATGAATGTAAGGCAGGAGCAGAGTTTTAAGTCCGGTGAATTGGGCGGACAGCCGATTATCGACGGCCGTAAGGCGGAGACCAATCTTCTGGTTAAGGACGGGGAGACGATTGTTATCGGTGGGCTGCGGCAGTCGAGGGATAATATAACGTTTGAAAAGCTTCCGGTTTTTGGAGATGTTCCTTTCTTCGGCATATTTTTCCGTAAAAAAACTATTGAGAAAATAGATACGGAGCTTGTTTTATTTGTTACGCCGCACATAATCCGTGAGGCCGTGCTTTCGGACAATGAAAAAATGTTGTTCGACAAGCTGGGAAACACGGCAAGGGTTGTTATGGATGAGAGAACGGAACTACAAAAGCTGAATGATATAACGAAAAAAATCGCGGAAAAGCTAAAGGCGAAAGAGGTTGAAAAAAAAGAAGTTGAAAAGCGCCATAAGGTACATAAGCACAGGCCGCTACGGGAGGCCGAGGTTCCGGTAGTGGAGCACGAACAGGAAAAGACTGCGCCTGAAGCGCAACCTGCGGAAGGGGTATCGGAATGGGAGCTTAAACTTGAATATGAAGAGGCAATGTTTCGAGAATCACTGGATTCAATTATAAAAGCAACGCAGTGATATCCGCAGATGTTTACCGTCAGCGAAAGGAGATTCCTGAATAGCAAAAAAATCTTCCGGCTGGATTTAATTATCGGATAAAAACCGCATAGGGCTTGACAAGCGCATAAATAAAGGTATAATAATTATATTACTGTTGCGGTGCAATCCGGGTTTTAATGCAAAGTGGGAAAAAGTTCCCACTTTTTTTCTGAGGATAAATATTCACGATATACTAAAAGCAAAATTGGAAATCAGGTGGCAGGTATGAGCAACGAATTATTATTGGTCCTGGATTATATTGAGCGGGAAAAAGGAATCGATAGGAACGTTATTGTTGGGGCGATAGAATCTGCGCTGCTTTCCGCGGCACGGAAACGTTTTGGTGAAGAAGCCGATGTCGGCGTGATTATCGACCCTAAAAGCGGAGAAGTCGGTGTTTTGCTTGCGGGTAAAAAAGTAGAGTCGGGTGAATTCGGCAGAATCGCGGCGCAGACGGCGAAGCAGATCATTACCCAGAAAATCCGCGAGGCGGAACGCGAAGTGGTTTATAATGACTACTGCGCTAAGGTCGGCGATATTACCAATGGGATTGTGCACCGTTTTGAAAGAAATAATATTATCGTGGATTTGGGGAAAAGCGAGGGAGTGCTCTTTTATAAGGAGCTTATTCCGCACGAAGAGTTTAAACAGGGCAGCCGCGTGCGCGCGCTTATTCTCGATGTTAAAAAAACCAGTAAGGGGCCGCAGATAATCCTTTCCCGAACGAATGCCGGGTTCGTGAAGCGCTTATTTGAGCTGGAAGTACCGGAAATCTATGAAGGGATAGTGGAGATCAAAGCGATTTCGCGCCTGGCGGGTGAGCGGACAAAGGTTGCCGTCAGGTCAAAGGATGATAAGGTTGATTGCGTGGGAGCGTGCGTAGGAGTACGCGGTTCCCGTATAAAAAATATCGTACTCGAATTGCATGGAGAAAAGGTTGATATCGTCAGATGGAATGAGGAAGTGCGCGAGTATGTTAAGGCGGCGTTGAGCCCGGCAAAGATCAGCCATATCAAACTTCATGCGGACGAGAAAAAGATGGATATCGATGTGGATGATGACCAGTTGTCGCTGGCTATCGGCAAGAAAGGCCAGAACGTGCGCCTGGCTTCTAAACTCATCGGCTGGTCGATCAATATAAAGAGCCATTTGCTTGAAGAGCAGCAATCCGAAAAGGCTATCAGCGGGGAAGCGGCAGGTGAATCAGGGGTTTCGCTGTCAAAGATTTCCGGTATCGGAAAGAAAACCATCGATGCCCTGGTGGAGGCGGGATATAATGACCTTGAATCACTGGCGAAAGCCGGAGTGAGCGATTTAACGCAGGTCAAAGGTATCGGGACAAAACGCGCGGAGCAGATAATCGAAGAAGTTAAAAAAATAATCGAGGATAATAAATAGAGAAAATTATGGGAATTCGTGTTTATGAATTAGCAAAAGAATTGGGTTTTTCCAGCAAGGGACTTGTGCAGAAGCTTAATGAACTGCATGTGAGCGTAAAAGGCCATATGAGCAGCCTTGATGAGGATACCGCGGAGCTTGTCCGTCATGAGCTTGCGGGAGAGGCTAAAAAAGCAGCGCCGGTAAAAGCGCCTAAAACGGCTAAACCTCCGGAAAAAATAGTTGAGATGAAGGTTGTTACGGGCAAACTGCCGCTCAGCGTTAAGGACATTTCCGTAAAGCTGCAATTGAGCGCGAATGACCTTATTAAGAAATTGATGAATCTAGGGATAATGGCGTCGATTAACTACAGCCTCGATGAAGAAATGGTGAATAAGATATCTTCCTTGCTGGGGTTTAGATTCGAAAAAGAACTTTCCGATGAAGAAGTCCTTTTGGTAAAACACCGCCGGGAAGACGCGAAAAATCTTATGCCGCGGCCTCCGGTAGTAACGCTTATGGGGCATGTCGACCACGGAAAAACTTCGTTGCTGGACGTGATTCGCAGTTCGAATATTACGCAAAAAGAATCGGGAGGGATTACGCAGCATATCGGCGCCTATGAAGTGGCCCTGCCTAAAGGGAGAATTACGTTTTTTGACACCCCCGGGCATGAAGCGTTTACGGCGATGCGCGCGCGCGGAGCGAATATTACGGATATCGTTATCATTGTCGTTGCTGCCGATGACGGGATTATGCCCCAGACCGTCGAGGCGATTAACCATGCTAAGGCAGCCAATGTTCCGATCGTAGTGGCGATTAATAAAATAGACCTTCCCGGAGCCAATATCGATAACGTGCGCCGCCAGCTGGCGGAAA
This sequence comes from Candidatus Omnitrophota bacterium, assembly GCA_018895275.1. Lineage (GTDB taxonomy): Bacteria > Omnitrophota > Gorgyraeia > B26-G9 > B26-G9 > JAHIOQ01. Next base: position 5,309 of record JAHIOQ010000057.1, on the reverse strand, counting down.
TTGATTTGAATTGCGAAGAATGGGGCGGCAAGACAATAACCGTTCCCGTCTCCGCTAAAAAAGGCACCGGAGTCGAGCGCCTCCTGGAAATGCTTGTACTTGAAGCGGAACTGCTGGAACTGCGCGCGAATCCCACGGCTCTAGCCAGGGGAGCAATCATCGAAAGCAAGATTTCCAAAGGCAGCGGCCCGACGGCGACGATTCTCGTGCAGAACGGGACGCTGCGTATTGGTGATGTATTTGTTTGCGGGGTTACGTTCGGAAAGGTGCGCTCCATGGTTAATGACCTCGGACAGCGCCTGAACGCGGCCGGGCCTTCGGTTCCGGTCGAGATTTCCGGGCTGGCTCAGGTGCCGCAGGTTGGTGATGTTTTGTATGTTGTCGAGGACGAAAGAAAGGCAAAAGAGTTATCCGGCCAGAAGAATGAGGCCTTGCGCAAAGCAAAACTTATACCGGCGCAGCGGGTCAGCCTCGAGCAGCTGTTTCTGCAGGCGCAGGAAGGCCAGCTAAAGGAGCTTAATCTTATTATCAAGGCCGATGTGCATGGGTCGCTGGAAGCCCTGATCAGCTCTTTGAAAGAGTTGGGTACTAAGGACATCGCCGTGAAGATTATTCACGCGCAGGTCGGCAGCATCAATGAATCCGATGTGATGCTTGCGATTGCCAGCGACGCGGTGATTCTCGGTTTTCATGTAACGATTGATGCGCAGGCCAAAGATACGGCGGAAAAGAAAAATGTCGATGTGCGTATGTACCGTATTATTTATGAGGCGATTAATGACGTGCGCTTAAGTATGGAAGGCCTGCTTGCGCCGACAATCAGGGAAACGTTTATCGGCAGGGCAAAGGTATTGCAGCCGTTTAAGGTTTCTAATGTCGGCACAATCGCCGGCTCGGTAGTCGTGAAAGGTAAGTTTGTGCGTACCGCGGAAAAGGTAAGGCTTTTTCGCGCTGAGCAGTGCCTTTTTGAAGGCAAGCTTGCGTCACTGAAGCGCCATAAAGACGACGTGAAAGAGGTTTCCGAAGGGATGGAATGCGGTATCGGGCTTGATAAATTCATGTCGATTGAACCGGATGATATCATTGAATGTTACCATATTGAGAAAATTGCAAGAAAACTCTAGAACAGGCAATGAAGAAAAGAATCCTAAGCGGAATGCGGCCGACGGGAAAACTGCATTTGGGGCATTTGGTCGGCGCATTAAAAAACTGGAGCCAATTACAGGATAAATACGAATGCTTTTTCATGGTTGCCGATTGGCACGCCCTGATGAGCGAGTATAAAGATCCTTCCCGTCTTAAAGAAAATATTATAGGTAATGTCATTGATTGGATAAGCTGTGGTATTGATCCTGAAAAATCGGCCTTATTTGTGCAATCCGAAATTCCCGAACATCTTGAGCTTTTCATCGTTTTTTCCTGCATGACTCCGCTGGGGTGGCTGGAACGCTGCCCGACTTATAAAGAACAATTGCGGGAATTAACTACCAGGGAAGTCAATACCTACGCGTTTCTTGGCTATCCCGTGCTTCAAGCCGCGGATATCCTGCTGTATAAATCGGAAATCGTCCCGGTGGGAGAGGACCAGCTGCCGCACCTGGAACTTACGCGCGAAATAGCAGCGCGGTTTAATCATCTTATGAAAAAAAACGTATTTGCCGAACCTCAGGCGGAATTAACGCCTACACCGCGGCTGATGGGACTGGACGGACGAAAGATGTCCAAGAGCTATGAAAATTATATCGGCTTAAGCGATACTCCGGAAATAGTCGCGAAGAAGGTAATGGGGATGTTTACGGACCCCAAAAGAATCAAAAGGAGCGATCCCGGGCATCCGCAGGTGTGTAATGTGCATGAGTATTATCGTGTTTTTGCTTCTCCGGAGTTAACCGCGAAAATTGAAACACAATGCGTTAACGCGCAGACCGGCTGTACGGATTGTAAAAAACAGCTGGGCGATATACTTAACGCTTATCTTGCTCCGATTCGGAAAAAGCGCGGTGAACTTTTGAAGGATGAAGATATGATTCGGCGGATTCTGGAAACCGGAAGAGAAAAGGCCGCGGCGGTAGCGAAAAAAACAATGGATGAAGTGAGAAAGACTGTAGGGATATGAGTTATAAAGTCAATTTAGAGATATTCGAAGGCCCTTTGGATTTACTGCTGTATCTGATAAAAAAAGACCATATTAATATCCATGATATCCCGATTTCGAAGATTACCGAACAGTATCTGCAATACCTGGAATTAATGTGCCTGCTTGACCTGAATATCGCCGGCGAGTTTCTGGTAATGGCGGCAACGCTTATGCATATTAAGTCCAGGATGCTTTTGCCGCCGGATGAGACCGAGGCCGAGACGGCCGAAGAAGAAGACCCGCGCGCGGAACTCGTGCTTAAGCTGCTTGAATATAAAAAGTTTAAAGAGGTGGCCGGTTTTCTTGAGGAAAAGGAAACGGTACAAAAGAAGATTTTTAAAAGATTTAATCCCGCGGCCGGCATTGAGCCGGAAGAGGAAGTATTCTTTGAAACAAGCGTCTTTGACCTTATCAGCGCGTTTTCCAAGGCGCTGCGCGACGTGCCGCGGGATATCTTCCGCGAGGTTATTAATGATGAGTTTACGGTTGAAGGCAAGATTCATGATTTGCTGCACGTATTGGTAAATCAAAAGAGGCTTTCTTTGAACAGCCTGTTTACACAGTCGAAGAATAAATATGAGGTTATTGCCACGTTTCTGGCGGTCCTGGAGTTAATCCGGCAGAAAGAAATCGTCGGAGCGCAGAAAGGCCTTTTTGGGGAGATATTTATTTTCCTTAATGAAGAGCGGATTCTGCCGCCGATGCATGTAAGTACGACATAAGAGTGAGGATCGTATGGATGATTTGGATTTGAAAAAGGTAGTAGAGGCGTTGTTGTTCGTCAGCGAAAAACCGCTGGCCTTAAAACAGGTCGCGGAGGTCTGTGAGGGAGTTGAATCCAGCCGCATAAAATCAATCCTGAATTCGTTAAAGGATGAATATAATACGGTGCACAGCGGAGTCCATGTTTTTGAGGTGGCCGGAGGGTATCAATTTTCCTCGAATCCGGATTGCGCGGATTATTTGAAGAAGCTTTACAAGACGCGGCGGGTATTTCGCCTGTCTGCGCCGTCACTGGAAACACTGGCGATTATTGCTTATAAACAGCCGGTTACCCGGGCTGAGATAGAATTTATCCGCGGCGTTAATATCGACGGCGTGGTCAAGACGCTTGAAGAAAGAAATCTCATAAAAGAAAAAGGCAGAAAAGACGTGCCGGGCAGGCCGATATTATACGGGACGACTGAGGAATTTTTGCATTATTTCGGGTTAAAATCTATTGATGAACTGCCGAAGCTGGAAGATTTTGCCGCGCTTTCTTTAGAGCGGGCAGCGCAGGAAGAGCCGGAATCGGCGCAAGAAACACCGCCGGCTCAAGAGATGTCCGAGAAAGAACGTCTGGTTTCTGCGGCGAATACGTCTTTAAATGCTTCGGCGCAGAGAGAAGCGGGAGAGAACAATGAAGGACAGGATGAATATACAAAAGTTGCGCAAAGCGATTGATGCCTTGGATGAGAAGATTATAGAAATTTTAAATAAGCGCACGGAATTGGCGATAAAAATAGGAAAAGAAAAGGAGCGCTTAAAAGAAACGGTATATATGCCGGCGCGCGAACGGCAGATTTACGACAATGTTAAGCGCTATAATAAAGGGCCGCTGCATCACGAGATGCTCATGGCCATATACCGCGAGGTTATGTCCAGTACGATTGTGCTGCAGAAACCGATGAAGGTTGCTTATCTGGGGCCTTCGGCGACATTTACGCACCTGGCCGGTCTGCAGAAATTCGGTTCGCAGGTGGAGTATGTGGCTACGCAGACAATCACCGACGTTTTTAACGAAGTGGCGCGGGGCAACTGCGATTTCGGCGTGGTTCCCGTAGAAAATTCTATCGAAGGCGCGGTTAACCATACCCTGGATATGCTCGTTGACTCCGACTTGAAAATATGTTCGGAAATCCTGCTTGATGTTTCGCATAATTTACTGGCTAATTGCCCGGTAAAGGAAATTAAAAAGGTTTACAGCAAGTCCGAGGTATTCGGGCAATGCCGTTTATGGCTGGAAAGTAATCTGCCTAACCGGGAATTGATTGAAGTCTCCAGCACGTCGAAGGCCGCGGAGATTGCCGTAAGGGAAAAGGGAGCCGCGGCTCTGGCGAGCAGCCTGGCGGCAAGGATCTATAAGTTAAAGCTTATCGCGGAATCTATTGAGGACTCGCCGCATAATGTTACGCGCTTTCTCGTGATTGGTAAAAAACAGGCGCAGCGCACGAGCCGCGACAAGACCTCGCTTGTCTTTTCCGTGAAGGACAGGGTCGGTGCTTTGCACGATATCCTGCTTCCGTTTAAGTCGGCTAAAATAAACCTGACTAAAATTGAATCAAGGCCCTCAAAGAAAAAGGCCTGGGATTATTATTTTTTCGTGGATATGGAAGGGCATGCGAGCGAACCCCGTTTGCAGAAGACGATTGCGCAGCTTGAAAAAAGATGCCATTTCCTTAAAATTCTCGGGTCTTATCCTCAGACGATATAGAAATGAATATAAAAAAACTGGCAAGACAACCGGTGTTAATGCTAAAACCGTATCAGCCGGGCAAACCGATAGAGGAGTTAAAGCGGGAGATGAAATTAAAAACCGCGTATAAGATGGCCTCTAATGAAAATGCCCTCGGGCCTTCGCCGCGGGCATTATCCGCGTTGAAAAAGGCAATCCCGGGGGTTAACCGTTATCCTGACGGCGGGTGCTGCTATTTAAGAAAGGCCTTGTCCGGAAAATATAAGGTACCCGCGGAGAATATTATCGTCGGAAACGGCTCGGATGAGATTATCGTGCTGACCTTGCGTGCCTTTATCAACAAGGGCGACGAAGTAATTATTGCCGATCCGACGTTTCTTATTTATAAACTTGCCGCGCAGCTTTGCGATGCAAAGATAATCAGCGTTCCGCTGAAGGCGTTTCGCTATGACCTGACGGCAATGAAGGAAAAGATTACGCCGCGAACAAAGGTTATTTTCATTGCCAACCCTGATAATCCCACGGGAAGCTATGTGACGAGAACGGAGATTGAATCTTTTCTGAATGGATTGCCGGGGCAGGTAATCGTTTATTTTGATGAAGCCTATTATGAATATGTCGAAGCAAAGGATTATACGGATACCTTGCGGTATCTGGGGCGCGGAAATCTGATTGTCAGCCGCAGCTTTTCCAAGGCCTATGGCCTGGCCGGACTGC
>JAHIOQ010000056.1 GCA_018895275.1 Candidatus Omnitrophota bacterium | reverse complement strand
GGCGTTAAGATTATCGTTTGTGATGATCTCCTGCGGTTCCGCGTCGACCATCTGTTCGGTGACGTTTACCTGAAACATCCTGTCAATAATAGGGATGATCCAATGAAACCCCGCTTCGGCAAACCTGTTGTATTTTCCGAACCGTTCTATAAGACCACGGTGCGTAGGCCTTACAATCCTTATCCCCATGAAAAATATGACTACAACTGCTATGCCGACTGTTGCCAAAATACTCATATACCCCCCTTTTTTTATTTCACTTTCTTAAATTCTTTTGACACAACCCATTCGAAGCCCAGTGCGCCGGGCTTCGTAACAAATATCGCCTCTGTTTTACCTTGTTCGATACGATTATATATATTGCCGGTAATCGTAAATTCTTCCATATTATGTCCGGACCGCCATGAACTTACAATAATATGGTATGTGGTACTGTTTTTATGCCGAGTTAAATATTTACTTGTGACCACGGTATTATGAATCGCCGGCTTATTAAAATCCTTAAGGCCGTTTATTAGTATAAAACTATTATTTGCAAAAAGCAAGAAGGCAATCGTAGAGATCCCGACTATTTTTACAAAGTCTTTATGCGAAGCTGCACGTCCGCGTATTGCGAAACCTACCGCCACAATATAAAGAATAAATAACGGAATGGATAACAATAACGACCTAATAAAAATTGCAAAGTTATCTAGGGGCGGATACTTAACAATCCAAAACCATGCTATTGCGGCTGCGAAAAGCGTCAGAGAGGGAATCGTATACGCTGTTATAGTCTTAAATCGCATCCGCGGTATGCCTAGCAGCATTTGATCCGCAAAATAATCCGGCAGGGTTTTTGATAATCCAAAAAGGCAATCGGCTGTTTCTGTAATTAATGTGGTGCTGAGTCCGTTTTTTTCAAAACCGATCCATATGATTTCAACTGTCTTACCATCATGTTTAATATTATTAAAGCCGATGTCATATATCTTTTTTATAAGTTCTCTTTTTTCCGTTGACTGAAAATAGATACGAGCAAAATCTACCGTATCCGACAAAATATAATAATTGGCATCGAAATCCTTATCTCCCGTCTGCAATTCGGATGAAAACCCAAGCTTTTTGGCGGTTTTATCAAACTCGCTTTCCAGTACCACCGCAAACTCTCCGCGGGAACTACAAGGTATGGTGACCTTAAGAACCGACGGATTGTTTTTACCGGGCGAGGAATAGGTATACCAATATTTACTGCCGTTTTTGCTTATTACATATCTACCTAGTAAATCACGTTTGCCACCTAAGCGAGAGGCCGTTTCTTGTAGGATTTTATCACCTAATTTTGCGAGATGCACCAAATATGCTATGAAAAACACAAATGCCGCGCAGAAAACTATAAAAAACGCAACTTCAAAAAAGTTCATGTCGTTTTCTCATTTTGAGCGAATTATTTTATATAAAATCGCTTTCACTTTATCACCGCACCCCTGCGAAGAATTTCATGCTGTCTTCGATCTGGGCGGGGCTCAAGGCATGGTCGATATTGTACGTTTTGTATGTGACGTCTATGTTGCGCTGGCGGGCGAGGTTGTAAAATTCCTTCACATAGCCGATCCTCTCCGTGTCTTGCGTGCCGCAGGTGACGAAAAATTTCGTGTTTATCTTGCCTTCGGGCCTGATTGGCGCGCCGCTTGCGTGCGCAGCGCAGGCAATGCACAGATCCGGCTTCCAGAAAGCGAACCGAAGAGCAAACTGGGCCCCCGCCGAAAAGCCAAATAGATAGAATTTCTTTTTCAGGCGGATGTTATGTTGTTTCTTAAAATCGTCTATTATCCTCAGGAGGGCGTTCCCTGACCAGACCGCGGGATATTGGTAACTCTTTTCGGCATCCCAATTCTTCTCGTCCCAAATAAAGGTCGGCGAGATTATCACAAATTTATTCTTATAGGCGAAATCTCTACACTCCGAACTCACAAACTCATCCCCTCTCCCGGAAAGCCACGGTATCATGACCAAGGCGGGATATGTCTGATTTTTGTTATCCAGTATCGCCGGAGGGATGTAGTAGTAATACTGCAGTGTGCGGTTTGCGTAGTTATCGGTCCGAATAGAGCCAATGCCGTGCTGATAGGTGGTCTTTTTTGATTTGGGGGCTTCGTATTTTTTGGTTGTGCCGGCACTTTGGGTTGCGCTGCCTGAAGGGTTCTTAACGGCGGTCTTTGCCGGCACTTTGGGCTGAACCTTCTTTGCTGCTCCTTGCGCCTGACGTTTTGCCTGCTCCCAGTTTTTCCTTAGCGCGTCGTTTGTTTCCTTGGTCGATTTCGATATGGATTCGATATTATCGTGGGAAAGTGTCATCTTCCCGTATTTAAGCTCTACTATAACCTTATCCGCGCCTTCCTCGACGATTATTCCCTGTATTGTGCCGCCGTCTTTGATCTTTATTGTGTCGGCTGCTGCATCCGAATAAAAAAGGCTCAAACATATGAGAAATGAAAATAGGCATAAACATATTTTGAGCCTCACAGTATCCCCTTTGTAGCAGTTTATATTATACTCCTGTGGTGCGGAAAATCCAGCGGGAATTTTAATAAGCGGGCAGAAAAATAGGGGCAGCGGTAGCTGTCCCTATTTATTGTAGTTTACATAACGAGGGTCTGACCCCAATCACTTACCCATATGGCCTGCGATCAGTGCCCTGATTCAAACTTTTGCAGGCGGTGTTCGTGATCTATGACTTTGGAGCTTGTATCTAAAACGGCGACTTTTACGGTTTCAAGCTCCCGCTCAATGCGATCAAGCTTAATATCCATTGTGCCTACTTTGCTCTTTATGCCCTCTAAACCCCACTCTAATTTGTATAATTTAGCGTCATGCCGCTGGAGAGTTTCATCTATCTTGTCTAATCTGCCGTCTACCATATCGAATCTATTAACAGTATCACCATGTTGTTCGGCAATCGTTTTAATGCGTCCGTTCATCTCTTCTAATAAAACCCTAGTCTCTCTCTCGAAAGATACTCTCTCTAAGTTCTTTTTGGCCATAAATCCTCCTACTGCGTAGTTAATAATATCACACTCTTTTTAGAATTACAATAAAATACTGCGGCTGCCTCCCCCCTATAGTGACATAAAAATCGCCTCCTCTCACCTATATATACGTATGAGGAGGCGATTTTCTTTCAAATTATTTTATTTTTTTATTGAACTGGGAAACTTTCGTTAATAGCCGGGGGAGGGCACCAGAGGCCGGCGTATGGATACGATACTTTTATGAGCCGGTCATTTGTATCATCGGCGAATTCGAATTCAAGGTCAAGCGCGGTCCTGTTGAGGCCCGGGACCATTGCCCATGGCAGATAATATGTATCCGATAAAATCTCCAGGCTTCCTGCCGTAAGAGATGATACTGGAGAAAATGCACAGAT
>JAHIOQ010000055.1 GCA_018895275.1 Candidatus Omnitrophota bacterium | reverse complement strand
TCTGTAAACACCTTCCAATAAAGACCACCCGTCGTCCTGTAATAGATCGGGCTGCCATTCTTGACTGTTTTGTAAGCAAGACTTTTTTGTGTCTGCATTTTATTCAGAATAGTCAATTCGGAATTGTTATTAATTTTCGGAATCCAAAACGCTGCTCGTTTGCCTTTGACCTCTGCATAGCATATTGGTTCCATCAATTGGTCTCTGTTTTCACTTGTCCACTTTTGGTAATTGGTTGAATAAACCTTTTCCTGACCATTAGAATTGCAGGCACAGAAAATTGTGAGCGCCCGATTAACCGTATCAAAAAGTTTCGCCGGTCTCCATGCATAGTTAGAATACCAAACAAACCGATTCTGTTCGATTAACTTTTGAATCATTGCCATACGTTGTGTTGAAACAATAGCAAGTGGAACTATCATCGTGATATTTCCATAATTATTCAAAAGGCAAAGACTTCGTTCGATACAATAAACATGAACAGCTTTACTTTCGAAGGTCTGATAACCATGAATCTGATAGGCTATTTGAGAATTCTCTAAATATGGCGGATTCCCGATCACCACATCAAAACCGCCTTTGCCATGAATAATCTCATAAAATTCAGCAAACCAATGAAACGGCTGATGAGCGGTGCGCCATTTCTGATAATCTTTTCCTTCCAGAGTATGCCCGCCGTATTGTTCCATATACAAAATCCCGTCAAGGTCATCGGTCAGTTTCTTTAATCCTTGATCGAGTTTATCTTTTGCCTTTTTAAATTCATTATATTTGTCTACACCAGAAAGCTGAATTTGCTTATACACTTCAAAATCAAGGGAAACATCCCTACATTGCTCAAGAATCTTTTTCTTATGGGCATCGTTCACAAACAGACCAATGATATCATCTATCTGCTTTTTAGTGGCATATCCCACCAGCGTATTTCCAGCGCGAATATTAAAATCTACATCAGGTAAAGGCTCCAGCCCCAGGTTCGGTTTGCGGTAATCAGTATCAACCGTGGAAACGAGTTTCAGAAACAAGCGCAGTTTGGCAATTTCCACCGCTTCATTCATAATATCCACACCATAGAGATTGTTCAGAATAATGGACTTGAAAATAAAGTATTGCAGATTCGGGTGTTCCGGCGCGTTGACCTGCTTTAAGATTTCGGCAAAAAATACATATTTTTTTTGCCCTTTTCTTTCTTCATCTGTGTTTATCTGCGTCAATCTGTGGTTAATATTCTCTTCATCAATGAAATTCTTCATCCGATGAATACACGCTTCATAAAGCGGTTCAAGTATATTCATTGCCGCGAAGAGAAACGCGCCTGATCCGCAGGTGGGATCGAGTATCGTTACGCTAGAGAGGGCTTTATAAAAATGGCGAATAAACTCGGCGTCGTCGGTAGTTTCAATCACATCTTGCGCGAACTGACGGATATTGAGGTTGTAGGTGATAAACTCGTTGATTTCTTTGATTTCGCCATTTGTAATTTTTGATTTGATGTCCGCACAGCGTTTACGCCGTTCTATAACTTCACGGTAAATCTCAGTCGGCAAAGCAACATCCGAAGGCGCTGGCTTATTCCACTCTTTACGCAGCTCCCAGAGCCAGGGGCCGTTTCCGTCCACAACTTTCTTTTCAAGTTCGGGCGCAAAGCCCTTTTGGATTTCATCCGGCAAGTCATCGAATAAACCGCCATTTTCCGGCACACCATATTTAACTGCGTCATAGATATACTCGTCTCCGCTTATCTTCACCATGCGCCAGAGCCAGCCGTCATCGGTAAAAGATTTGGGATAATTTCGTTTCACCTCGTCAAAGAGCCAGGGAACGATACAATTCTTGCTGATGTAGTCGGTAATATCTTCTTTGGTGTAATACGCACCCATCTGCGCGCGGTCATTGATATATTTTTCAAAGATATAGCCGATCACATCGGGATTGATGTCCCGTCCGCTCGCACTTTCGCGGGTATCAAGATGCCATTCGTATTCGTCAAAAAAATCGAACAGCTTTTCAAACGCCTTGTCGTCTATGGCTATTTTCTTATAAGTCTTTTCGATTTCGTGTTCTTCAAAAAGCCCACCATTGAGATATGGGATTTTGCCAATTTCTACGTCTAATTCATTATTACGTTTCAGTGCTCCAAGCCCCTCATGAAAGAGAGCAAGCAAAAAATCGCGGTAGAAAGAATAAAACTTATTCTTTCCTTTTCTCTCTTTACATGCCTTGAGCTTATCCTGCAGGTAGTTTTTGTTATTATCCAGAAATCCCTTTTTCTGGATAAAATAGCAGAACATCAAACGGTTCAGCATCAACGAGGCATACCAGTCCATACTAAGTTTATTATCGATTCCTTCGATGAATTTTAAAAATGCGGTGTGTTCTTTCTTGAAGCTCTCGTAAAATTTCCTGGTTACCCGTTCATTATTCTGCTGGAAATTTTCCGCAACCCGTTTAGTAACATCAATGATCGTGACCTTTTCTTCTTCATCTAATGTGAAAAATAAACCGCTTGCCCTCTGATGAAGCAGCTCCGGATCCCGGGATATGCTATAGCGGATTTCGCTGATTTTTGTCGGACTGCCGGCTTTACGCACCGCCAATTGCCAAACCTGTTCCCTCTTATGCTCATCAATAAAAATGATAAGATGCTCTTGAAAAAACTTGGTCACTTTACCTTCAATTTTCTTGCGTGTGACGGCATCAGGCAGTTTGTGCCCTGCGGCAGGCTCGCAGATAAAAATCCTAAATCCGCTTTTTTCAGCAATTCCGGTAAGATTAAAAGAATCCTCATTAACTATAACCGGCTGTTTCACGCGGTCGTTGTTCCAACCCATTTCGTTAAAAAGCTCTCTAAACTGAAATTCCTTGATATATACGGAAAAGTCAGCTTTAGTAATCGCCATATTTTACTCTCCGTTCCTGATACCCATGGAGCAAATAATCTGAGGCAGGCGGTTTAGCTGTTCTTCATTATCGGTAATACACAATTTATCGTCGTCCCGAAGAGATACCACGAGGTTTGCCAGTCCATCATCCGATATGCCCGCTTTGAGCTGACGGTTCAGCGTATCCCGCGCGAATTCTTTAAGCGGGTATTTAAAAATATCATTTACTGCTTTTTTCATCTCCTCGGTTACAAACAGTGTTCCCTCATTTTCTTTTAAATAACGGTCAAGGCGCATATAAACACGGTACTTAACTCCGGTCTTTTTACCAAGAGAGCTTCCCGTTGTTACCTCTTCTTTGCTGATGATATCAACCGCGGTTTTCACAATTTTGTGATGATCGGGCAATTTATAAAGCGGCTTGGTTTCTTTGTTGCAATCCGCAGCTTTGAGTATGGTAAGCTGGGACTGGGTAATCATTTTACCCTGCGCGTCAAGCCATGCGAGGACATCGTTATCATCTGAAGTTCGGGTATAAACGATTACACCTTCTTTATCCTTTCCAAAGGCATTCTCTTTCGTTGCGTAAACGACATTTGGCATGTCAGGGATGGTCTTGGCAAGGTTAGCGTCGTTGTCTAAAGCGTTTTTCCATATCTGATAGGCATACGAGGCAAGGTCAACCTCGGTATCATCCTCATTGTCAAATATGCCTGATTTCTCATTATAGAGATCATGGATATTAACCGGGTCGCCGTCAAAAAAGGTTTCATCAGATCCGACTACTTCCGCGTTCTGTTTGATTCGCTCTTTCAGCCTGCCGCGTAATTTAATGATTTTTTCAACACCGTCTTCAGGAAGAAATGAATAACAGAGTATTGAATCGGATTTCTGTCCAATGCGGTCAACGCGGCCTGCCCGCTGAATAAGCCGAATTATCGCCCAGGGCAGATCATAATTCAGTATGATATGCCCGTCTTGCAGGTTTTGTCCTTCACTGAGCACATCGGTGGTAATAAGAACCCGCAATTCTTTCTCAGTACTTTTCATAAATGGCATTTCATTGCTAACCGGACTAAAACGATGCGCATAGTTTGTAGGGTTGTCACAATCACCGGTAACGCATTCAATGCTTTTAACGCCCCTCTTCTTCAGCTGTTCCCATAGATACCGGGCAGTGTCGGCAAACTGGGTGAAAACCAGAACTTTTTCCTTTTTGTGGATGTCATTGATCAGGTCAAAAAGTACATTGAGCTGTCTATCTTCATCGGGATTCCATGCTTTCGCAGTGGATAATATTTTGATTATTTCACGTCCATCGTTAATAAGTGAATCTTTAAGATCATTTATAAAAAGATCACTTCGTATCCATTCAAAACGATTCTTATATTTCCCGGCAAAAAGCTCATATACCTGTTTTGCTCGTTTGAGATATTCCTCTTCGTTCAGAATGAATGAAATACTGTTATCCTCGCCATTGCTATCTATGTCATTGTCTTCAATAAAATCATCCAGATTTTCCACGATGTTTTTCCCGATAGGAATAGATAGTTTATTTTCGGCCGCATAGACAAAGACGAAGTTACGGAGAATATGACGGGAAAGAGAGAGCAAAAAGGAATAACCGCTGCTTTCCAATCGCTTAAACAGATTGGTTCGGCAGAAACCCATAAGCCGTTTCCCGGCCCGTGAAAGGTTGGCGATAACAAGCTCCTCTTCTTTAGTAGGTTTTATGGTGGCTTTGAGATTAATATAATTACCAAGCCCATATCTGGGCAATTCAAGGCTATTTATAATATCTACAATTGCATCTGAATAAAGCCTGGCATACTGGTCTCTTTTATCATTCGCGTTGAATGTGTATTCTACTTTTTTGGGAATACGGTTGGGGAAATAGGATTTTGTTCCATCTGAAAAAGTCAGGTACTTACGGCCGTTAGTATTGTCACTACATGCATAATTGTTTTTAATAAAACTGCGTGTCCTCCGAACCAGATATAGGCGCATCAATTCGCGCCAGTCATCCGAAAAATGACTTTTCTCGAATGCTTTAATACTTCTGATGAATGTCTCTGTATGCTTTGCTGTAAAATGCACATGACCACCGATGCTTTCGATATACCTCTCAGGGCTGATGCCGAGGTCTTTGTCATCGGGCAGGAACAACCGCAGCTGATTGGACAAATCAACATAGGACTTGTTGTGAGGGGTTGCGGAAAGCAGGATAACTTTGCTTTCATTTTCCTCAAGATAGGATTTAATAGAACGGTAGCGGCTTCCCTCATCATTACGAAGATTGTGACTTTCATCAATAATAACAATACGGTAACGTCTCATATTAGGAAGTTGGCTTTGCACCATACTCTGTGAAATAACCTTAGCATGGAGCTGATATTTATGAACATAGCCTTCCCACATTTCAACAATGTTCTTCGGACAGATAATCAACGTTTCAAGAAAAAAGTCTTCTTCGAACATCTTGGCAAGCGCAGTTGCAGTAATTGTTTTCCCCAGGCCAACAACATCGCCGATCATCACTCCGCCTCTTTTATGCAGATGATGCGCGGCTACTAAAACAGCTTTTTGTTGAAAATCCAACAATTCTTGTTGAAATACCTTTGGAAGTTTGTATTCACTAATACCCGCGCGAGCCTCGCGAGAAAGATGATAAGCTATTTTCAAGTATATATGAAATGGGGATACTAATCTATCAGAGGCCCAGCTTTCATCTATAATCTGTATCAGTTCATCTGTAATGTCTATGCATTTGTTGTCATTCCACCGGTCATCAAACCATTTTGCAAGCTTGGAGGCTGCATCCTGATCCATTACATCAATATTCAGTTCACCTTGCCTGGATAGTCCTGCTAAGGTAAGATTACTACTTCCAAGAAAACCAACTACCGGCACTCGGACATCATCGCTAATGGCGAGATAAAGCTTCGCGTGAAGTTGATGCTTTAAATATAGTTTAACAACAACCTTTTTTTCTTTAAGCTGTGTACTTAATTTACGTAGACATACCTCATCCCGTTCTGTCGGCGTTCCTATAGTCAATTGTTCTTTAAATTCATACGCGAGTTTTTTCTTCAATTTAAGCATTTCTGATTGGTCGATTATATAATTGTCGCCGCGTAAAAATGAGTCCTTCAATGTATCCAAAGGTAGCTTTTGCATTCCAACAAGAAGCCGGCAATACCGGTGCACTTGTTCATTCTTTTCCGTTACAGGCATACCAGCCAATGCATCAATTTTATCCGCTATTTCATGCCAGCCACGGAGATTAAAATAACCAACGCAAAAATCAACGCGCTTTGAAAGCTTCAAAGTTTCGGTCAGTCCAATTGAAAGCTGGTTTTCAATATTGTCATAGATTTTTGGCATTACATCCTCGCTTTACTTTCTCCTCATACAGCTACTCTTCCCTCACCTGTTAATTCCATCTTATTATAACTCAAGATAAATAGCATCCTTAGAGAAAGGATTTTCCGCTGTGATTAAAGTTAATAAGCAAACCGACTTTTGGGCTAATTTCATAGTTACATAAAGCGTCTACTAATACACTTTGTCATTGGGACCTGCCCCCTCGGCCCCTTCAGTTACGACCTTTTATCTACGTCCGCCTTGAACATGTTGTAATGCCGTTTGACGCGCTCCATATAATCCTTATCCTTTATCAGGACGTTCTTTACAAGCTCAAGAATTGCGGGCGCGTGATTTGACTGTGGACTTCCCAAGTTCAGAGCAGGGCCTTTCATTTCAGTGATCATGTCCGCGTCATCATCTTTATACCACTTTTTGTAAAAGTCCGCCGACTCCCACCCATAACACACGACCGCATCCACATTGTGTCGTGGCGCGGACGTAACATAAAAGAACACCCGTCTACAATCACAGCCATGTTCACGGCAAAACATTTCATGAAAGACATATATTCCGTCCGGCAGGCCGAAACGACCGCCATCCATGACCGTGATACTACGGGTTTCTTTTTCGGCTATTTCCGGAAAACGGGCACCAAACAATTCATACCCCCAGTCGTCAACTATCGGATCTTCATCTACCCCGTCTTTATCCGGCCTTCGCTCTTCTTTGGGGAAACAACACTTTTTGTATTTTTTTCCCGCTGCCACAATGACACGGATCATTCCTGCCGATATCACCCATCATTTCATCCTCCCAAATTCCAAATCTTCGCCAAAACAAATCATATTAACTTGCTATTCCAATATTCGATAGGCGACATACGCCTTCTTGTCTGTCAGGAACTTCATATGCTGTTCAACATCCATCTTGTACGCCATCAGGCTTACAAGCCCCATCCTTCTTGCTTTTTCCATTCGATGATTCCCATCAATCAAATTATATCGACCTGGAGCAATCTCTGCTATTATCACCGGCTGTGAAACATCAACTTTATCAACATAAACCTCATCAATGGATGCAAACTCCTTACAGAAATCCTTTACCTCAACCGGCTCACGTCTGATATCAGCAGAATTCTTCTGAATGTATTCGATCATTAATCTTCCCCTGACGCAACACATTGATTAACTCTCCTCAAACTCCGCATTCTTGAATTAGCTGGTTGCGTAAATCGAAAACTTTCATGAGCTCTCCTTATGAAAATTCATTCGGTCTGATGTTTTGATCGGACGATTTTATCTATTTCCTCTTTGTTAAATCTCCACTGCCCCCCGATTTTAAACCCCGGCATCTTCCCTTCCCGGCAAAGTCTTCGGACAGTGTATGGATGTATTTTCGGCTGCTTCGTCAACGGTATAAGATTCGATAAATTTTTCCATTTTGCCGCCCATTACATTTGATTACATCTTATTATAACTCAAGATAAATAGCAACCTTAGAGAAAGGATTTTCCGCAAGTCCGAAGGACGACCGCTCTCTGCGTTCGCTATGACGAGGGACGAAAGACGAGATAAAAGCCGAAAAAACTCAATTAACCGCCCGCTTTGCTCGATAAACGCTGATGAACGCTGTTTAATGCGAATATACTTTATCCGCGTTCATCTGCGTTCATCTGCGTCCATCTGCGGTTAATTTATTTTTTTGTCAACCTTGTTCCATGAACCATGAGCCATCAGCCATGTGCTATGAGCGAGTTTAGAATCTCTTGAAAGTATCGCGTCCGATATTTATAGGGATAGGGGTTTCATCAGGGAAGGCTTTAAGTCTAAAGATAAACCAGAATATACGGTCCTGAATCGTTCCGTCTGTGTCCATTTTTATGTCATAGGTGAGTTCCAGTAACCAGCAATGCAAATCCCGGTAAAGGGTATATTGCTGTTCTTGCCACGTATCCGCATACGAGAGATATCTCCCATAAGTCCTAACCTGCCAGAAACGGTTAATTTTGTAATAAAGATCCGCCGTAAATTGTTCACTGATGTCCCGCTCATAGCGCTTCCCCAGAGTAACACTCCAATCCTCTGCGCAAAAAGCAGAGAAATCAATATTTGCCGTCTGAAACCTTCTCTGATATTGATTATATACGGTATCGCTGGTTATATACAGCCATCGCCAAGGCATGATATCAAGTTCACTGGTAATATTGGAAAAATTCCTCACCCCCGGCTCCACCCGATTGATATAATCAACATGGGGATAAAAGTAGATAAGGTCTGCGTTGTCCATCTCATCCGAATCGTCTTTTTTCCATTTTGTCTGCAAATGATTTTCCAGTCCGAAGGTAAAAATATTGCTTTTAAAAATCGTATCTATTTCATCGAACGCTCCCAGTTTATATGAAGGGATCGTCGGATTATGCACATAATTATATACCACGCTGGGCGTGACTACATGCCTTAAGTGATTAATCTCCACGCCGGAGAATGCCCCTGTATAATCCGAAATACGGTAAAACTTCGTATTTAATTCAAGTCCGTAGTAATGGATACCGCGGATTATGTCCGCTTCTTCCCCGTTAAGGTCTTTAGAATAATAAGTTTGCCGCATGCCCGCAAACGGCGCTATATTAATCCAATCCATTATACTTGGTAATCTTGTCGGATATTTTAATTCCTGATAAGTGTCAAAACGGTTAACATCCGTATCCATATCACTATTCGCGTTTTTCAGGTTCAGGTTAGCAACGGCCATTGTTTCCCGGTAATATAAATTAGTATCGGCAATCTTTTTACTCATTAAATCAAAACCGGCTTCCGGAAGGCGTTCAACTTCGGTATAAAAACGATTCGTTCGTTTTCGCGCATATAAGCGCACGTTATAGGCGGGATCATAGTGCGCAAGAGACGTTTCCGAGGCAGGCCTGACATCCGACTCATATTCGCGGTAGAGATAATCTTTAATAAAATCCATATCGCTCATCTTGTTGTATTCGAGTAGGGCTAAAGTAGACGGGTCTATTTGCCGGCGATGCTTAAGCTGGACACGATATTTCTCTGTTTCTTCGACCTTTTTCTTTTTTTTATCCTCTTCATCGGTGTAATGTTTATCGTAATATTTATCACGCTCATTCATGTGATAAGTTTTAAGCAGGCCTTGTCCGTATTTCGAATCATAATCTACGTCCACCCCGCCGGCAACCCCCTTTAATTCGCGATGATCCAGATGTACCTTGGCATTCACCTGCTCGCTCAAAGAATACCGCCATGAGGTTAAGATAAACCATCCCCATTCTTTTTTGCTTCCGGCGCTCACCGCAACATTACTCTTTCCCTGCTTGAGAGAATGTTCCCAATAGGGAAAATACATTACCGGGACGTTACCTACAAATAAAAGCGCGTTTTTGATTACGATTTTATCGTCTACATAAAAATCAATCTTTCTGCCCTGTATGCGATAATGCGGTTTATCAAAATCGCAGGTTGTTATCGAGCCACGCCGGAAAATAAATTCCTGCTCATCAATCTTTTCCGCTTTTTCCGCCCTGCCGTACCAGAGTCCCGACCGCGCACGTACAGTATCAAAAACACCTTTTTCTGCGCTAAAATCATAAACAAGATTGTCGGCGGTTATATTTGTTTCCCCCTGATAAAACTGCGCGGGAAAAGGCGCCACGGCTTTTTTTGCGGCGAAATCAAAATCTATCCGTTTTGTCGTTACTTTTACATCTTTATGCGTAACAATCACATCGGAACCTTGTTCCGCTTCATCCCCTGGATTCATAACGCCTTTCTGCGAAACAAAATTGTAAAACAACTTCTTCCCGGTAATCGTCACTTGATTATAATCAATGCTTACATTACCCGTCGCTACCGCCTGTTTAGTGGCTATATCCACCTCCACATTATCCGCTTTCAGGACGGCGTTTTTGTAATCAATACGGATATTGCCCGTGCCTAGAATCTTTTGCATATCGTCCAGATACTCTACATTATCGGCATTGACGACAACGGGTTTTCCGGTTTGAACGTTTGAAGATAATTGCGGCGGCTCGTTTTCTTCGCAAAACAAATAATCGCTGGAACAAAAGAGATTACATGTTACGGTAAGAACAACGCTCAGGAATAAAAAAAAAATCTTTTCATCCGAAAAGTTTGGCTTCAATCAACGACTCCCGTTTCTATATTCATTGATTACCGACTTCAGCATATCATCCAGCTTTACTTTAGGGGAAAAATTTATCAACGATTGCATTTTCGCAATATCGGCACGACGGCAAAGCATATCTTCGAAATCAGGCCCATAAACATCAATGTATGGGATAAACTTAATCTCCGAACTACTGTTCGTATATTCCTTTATTTTTTTTGCCAGTTCAAGGATTACAATCGACTCGGAGCTGCCGATATTGACGATTTCACCCTCAGATTTCGGTTCGTTCATCAATCTTTTCATCGCCTCTACCGCATCCAAGACAAATGTGAACGAACGAACCTGTGATCCGTCTCCGTATACGGTTATCGGCTCATTTTTTAAGGCTTGCTCCACAAAACGCGGAATAACCATCCCATAATGCGGGCTTTGCCGCGGCCCGCAGATATTGAATAACCTTCCGATAACTACCGGGAGTCTATCCGAACGAAAATACCCCATGGCTAAAAACTCGTCCAATCCTTTAGAAAAAGCATATCCCCAACGGGAAATAGATACCGGGCCAAGAACCCGATCATCCGTCTCTTTAAACGCCTGCTTGCCGTTTTTACCATATACCTCGGATGAGGAAGCGAGAAATATCTTTTTGCGAAACACATAAGCTAATTCCAGCGCTATTTCCGTGCCCCTTACATTGGTAATCAATGATTCCAAAGGATGTTCTACTATATATTTTACGCCTACCGCAGCAGCAAGATGATATATGTGATCGCATTCGCTAACATATTTAAGCATAAGCTTGTAATTAAGAATACTGCCTTCGATAAAAAGAAAATTATCCTTATCTTCCAAATGCGCTATGTTTTCCTTTCTTCCCGTGGAAAGGTCATCAATAACCCTTACTTGATGTCCTTCTGACAAAAGATGCTCCGCTAAATACGACCCGATAAACCCCGCACCGCCGGTAATTAATATGTTCATTTACCCAATTTCTCCTTACTGGTTAAAATTAATAATGCTGCACCGATAATTCCCGCTTTTCCGCGAAATTTAGAAGATATTATTTTCAGATTTCGGCACGAAACCTGAAAAGCCCTTTCTTTAACGACTCTGCGAATCGGATCAAGCAGCAATGACCCGGCATTCGCCACCCCGCCGCCTAAAACAATAATTTCCGGGTTAAGAAGGTTAACGACATTCGCCAGCACCGTACCCATATGTTTTCCGGCTTCCTGCCAAATTAATAAGGAAAACATATCCTTCATACGCGCGGCCTTATTCAGCATCTCAAGGGTCAGATTAGAATATTTACCCTGCAGTTGTTCGCGTAAAATACTCCGCGCTCCGGCGCGAAGCTTCCGTGTAGCCTGCTCCAGGATATAACGATTCCCGATATACCGTTCTGCGCACCCCCTGCCGCCGCACACGCAAACCGGACCATCTTCACTAATACTCATATGGCCGATCTCGCCCGCGGCAAAATTCATACCGCGATAAATCTTCCCGTTTAGGATAAGCCCGCCGCCGATGCCTGTGCCCATCGTCACACAAATACAGTTTTTGTATCCCTTTGCTGCTCCGAACCTGCTTTCCGCCAACGCCATGAGATTCGCATCGTTATCAATAAGCACGGGAATCTTCACTTTGCTTTCCAACGCCTCTTTCAAATGGACATTTTTCCAGCCGGGCACATTCGTAAGGTCAAATACCAAGCCTTGATTGAAATCAACACGTCCGGGAACGCCGATCCCGACGCCTCTGACTCTATTGCCCTTGTAGGTACTTTCCGCTTTCAGCTTAATAATCCGGATAACCAGCTGTTCTATCAAAGAATCACGGTTATAATTCTTTGTGGGAAAAGAAGAATAGCCTTCGATTTTAAAGTTTTTTTCGCTAAAACGTACTAAGGCCAGCTTGACATATGTTCCGCCGAAATCAACCCCGATTGTATAGCGTGCATTCGCTGCTTTATGCTTATCCTCTTGCACGTGTTCCATCCTTCTATACTATTGTTTTTTCCGTTTCCGGATCAAAAAAATGTGTCTTTTTCATGTCAAAAATAAGTTCCATGTTTTGATTGGTTTTCGGTTTATTATGCGCGCCTACTTTTGCGATAAAAGTATATGCGCCTTTTCGCAGGTACAAAAATGTTTCCGACCCCATCGGCTCTACAACTTCGACTTGAGCAATAATCGTATGCTCCGGCGGCTTTAGAGTCGCGAACAGTTTATCATAAATATCTTCCGAACGCACTCCGAAGATTACGTCTTTACCGTCATAAGAAACCACGCTGCTTTTCATTTCATCGGGAATCTTCAGTTTAAAGGCATCATTATTGAAGTAATAACTTCCGTTCTTTTTATTTATTTTGCCGGGCATGAAATTCATGGGCGGGCTGCCGATAAAACCCGCGACAAACTTATTCGCCGGCTGATCATATAATGTAATCGGGTCGGCAACCTGCTGAATGACCCCGTCTTTCATAACCACTATGCGGTCTCCCAAACTCATCGCCTCGGTTTGATCATGCGTAACATAAATCATTGTCGTCTGTAAGCGTTCATGCAATTTATTTAATTCCGCACGCATCTGGACCCGGAATTTGGCATCAAGATTGCTTAACGGCTCGTCAAACAGAAAAACCATCGGCTTGCGTACAATCGCACGGCCGACCGCAACACGCTGTCTCTGCCCGCCGGAAAGCTGCCGCGGTTTTCTCTTTAAATATTTCTCTATGTTTAAAATAGCTGCTGCCTCGTTCACGCGTTCTTCTATTTCTTTCTTGCTGTATTTGCGAAGTTTTAAACCAAAAGCCATATTTTCATAAACCGTCATATGCGGATATAACGCGTAATTTTGAAAAACCATGGCAATATTCCTGTCCTTCGGCGGCACACCGATAACCATCCTGTCCCCGATATAAATCTCTCCGGAAGTAGGTTCCTCCAGGCCGGCAATCATTCTTAACGTTGTAGTCTTGCCGCATCCGGAAGGCCCGACCAATACAAGAAATTCCTTTTCCACGATATCCAGGCTGACTTCTTTCACCGCTAAGACATCACCGAATTTTTTTACAATATTTTTTAACCGTACCTGTGCCATGTTTTCTCCCTCATTTATCCGCTAAATAGTCGATTATTTGAACCAAAGTAGACTTTAACTGTTTACGGTGTATAATAAAATCGATCATCCCGTGCTCCAATAAAAATTCGGAACGTTGGAACCCCTCCGGAAGCTTTTGCCTGATTGTCTGCTCAATGACCCGCGGGCCGGTAAAACCTATCAATGCCTTCGGCTCGGCAATCGTTATATCGCCAAGACTTGCAAAACTTGCCATTATTCCCGCCATCGTCGGATTGGTCAAAACGGAAATATAAAGCAGGCCTTTACGTTTATGCCTGCCTAACGCCGCGGACGTCTTCGCCATTTGCATAAGACTGAACATGCCTTCATACATGCGGGCTCCGCCGCCTGAACCGGAAACAATAATTAGCGGCAAATCAAGCTCCGTAGCGCGTTCCGTAACACGAGTTATTTTCTCTCCGACTACGGACCCCATAGACCCCATGATAAACCGGGAATCAGTAATCGCCAAAAGCGCTTTCTTCTTATCCAGCGTTCCTATTCCCGTAATTACCGCATCATTCAGTCCGGTGGACTGCTGATCCTGTTTAATCTTTTGCCCATAGGTTTTTGGGCCTTTAAATCCAATCACATCTTTAGGCTTCAAATTCTGATCATATTCTTCAAAAGAACCGGTATCAACCAAAAGCTGCAGGCGTTCCCTTGCGCCTAAGACAAAATGAAAATCGCATTTAGAACAAATATTCATGTTTTCATTCAGCTGTTTATTGAAAATAATCTGCCCGCAGCTTTCACATTTCGTGCACAAACCGTCCGGCATTTCTTTTTTCTTTATTTTTACTATAGTATATTTCGGCTTTCCAAACATATATTAGATATCCTCAAATGAATATAAACAGCAACTCTAACAGTATATATTCGCAACAAGTTAGATAACTCCGATCAACCATCAGACTTCGCTTATGCCTGAAATTCTATTTATGATAGCATAAACTTCACCTATTGTCAAAACTCTTATATTCAAAGTTTTCCTCTAAAAGAGAACCATCCGGCAATGCCGTATATTACAAAAAGTGCTGATATCAATAAGATAACGTACAACGGCGGAAAAAATTCCGATAATTTCGAAGCAATAAACATCGCCATGAGGAACCCAAGGTTCATCACGATCCCTAATAAACTAAAAATCCTTCCCCTCATTTCAGATTTAATAACTTCATGAATCAAGGTATTACCGGAGATAAACACAGGGCCCACGGCAACCCCTATGCACACAGCAATACCCGCAGCCACAAACTGGGACGGATAAAAACGTAAGGCCAGGCCAAAACCTGCAAGGAGAAATCCGAGAAAAATCAAGTTGCAGAAAATAATCTTTACTTTCGAAATTTTCTGGCCTAAACGCCCATAGAGGACGGCTCCGAGAAAAAGTCCTGCCCCGAGAAAAACTGAAAGTAATCCCAGATCCCTCGTAATCGAGTTAAATATCTGTTGAATAAAAACTATACCTACGATATACAGCGCCCCGGCCCCGGACATTAGGATAAAAATCGTCAAAAAAACAAACCGGACGTAAGGATGCGAAAAAACATATCTGATACCTTCTCTAATATCTGAAAAAATCGATTTATTAATCAACCTCAATGATTTGCGCATATCATCTTTTCTCTTCGAAGAATCAATCTCAAATTTAAGAAACGATAGCAAAATAGCCGAAAACAAATAGGTTCCCGCATCAATGTAAAAACCGCAATGCGCCCCGACTTTCTCGATCAGAGGCCCCCCCAGGCCAATACCGACAACGGCCGCAATCATCATCGTCGTATTCGCCAAAGAATTTGCTAAGAGCAATTTTTCTTTCGTTACCAATTCCGGGATTATAGAAAATTTTGACGGCAGGAAAAAGCAGCTGGTTGAAAAAACCAGAAAAACAACTATATAAAGAAAAACTATAGAATGCCCTTTTGTAATAAATAACGGAATAAGCAAAACTAGTGCGGCACGAACCAGGTCCGTGGTTATCATCGTATATTTATAATTCCAGCGGTCTACGTAAGCTCCGGCAAAAGGACCGATCAAAAAAGAAGGAATAATCGTAAACGACATCACCTTAGCCAAGCCGAAAGCCGACCCTCCGGTACGATTATACACCAAGGCAATCAAAGCCATTTGGTTAAGCCTGTCGCCAAATTGGGAAACTATCTGCCCGAGCCAAAAGCAAAAAAAATTCTTTTCTCTCAACAGTACACGGAATTTACTCATTTTCCCCTTGACTCCTCGACTTCCCGCAAGTTGAAATATTTGGAGCCCACGAGAGGAATCGAACCCCCGACCTAAGCTTTACGAAAGCCTTGCTCTACCAGCTGAGCTACGTGGGCATTATCTACGTTAAGTCAAATAACTACTTATTTACGTTTTACGCATTTATACGGGCAAAGCCCGTAACCTTACCTGCCTGCCGGCAGGTGCGCAGGTGGATAAAGATACGAAGCTGAAATCATATGGCAACGACGCAGATTGAATATTTATTTGCCTCGGATAAGACATACTCTCTATCTAAAAATAATGTTTTTTCCGCTTCGATAGCTAGAACCGCCACTTGTTCTCTTATCAATGTCTCTATGGTTTTTTTGCCGATCAACGGAATGTCAAAGCGCATATCCTGGTTAGGTTTGCTTACCTTTATGACAACCGCGCCCCCCTTGCAATAGACAGACGCACGATGAATGGCCTCATCCGTACCTTCGATAGCCTCCACACTTAATACAACTTTATTTTTGACAACAACCGTCTGCCCGATATCCAACCCGGCAATTGCCTTCGCTATCTCTTTACCAAAAGAGATATCCGCTTCCTGTTCCGCAGTTGGTTTAGAATCTGTCAGCACTCCTTTTTGCGGAAGAAACTGCTTTATATAAGTAGTTGAATCTATAAATTCAACTCCTAACTGCCCGATACGCGAAGCAACCGCAGCGAGAATCGTATCTGTTTTCTTATCTTTGAGACCAGTTATAAGCGCTTTTAATTCATCATCAAGCTCTATACCGCTAAAAAGCAATTTATGCCCGATTTGACCGGCCATAACCGCTTTTTTAAATTGTTCTTTTTGCACTATATCAATAAGTGCCTTTAACTGCCCTACGCTTATCCAATAGATTTTATCAACTACCTGCGCCAGATTCTCCGCGGTTTCTTCCCGAAAAGCAATGGCAATTACGGAAAGCCCGGCATTTTTTGCTGCCTGCGCGAAAATATAAGGAAAAGAACCATTACCGGCAATAAGAGCTATTTTTTCCATTTATTCGCCCCCCCAGGCGCTTCAGTCTCTACACGCGCCCTGTACAGACCCCTCGTTGAGAATTTTCGATAAATTTTATAAGATATTCGACATGACTATCAGGCGGAATTTCATTTTTGATTCTTTTTAATGCATTAGTTGTCGCCAACCCTATTCTGAATAAAATTTTAAATGCCGTTTTTAAATATTGTATGCTTTCCGCAGGTATATTCGCACGCTTTAATCCCACATTATTAATACCGTAAACCCGCGCGGGATGTCCGTCTACCATAGCATACGGAGGAATATCCTGCGTTACTTTCGAACAGCCGCCGACAATTGCAAATTGTCCGACACGCACGAACTGATGGATCGCCACCAATCCGCCGATTACCGCCCTTTTTTCTATACTTACATGTCCGGCCAGCGTTCCCACGTTAGCGATAACCACTTCATCGAATATTTCGCAATCATGCGCCACATGGCAATAAGCCATCAGCAGATTTTTGTTGCCGATAACCGTTTTTCCTTTTTCCGCCGTACCGGAATTAATCGTGACATATTCGCGAATAATATTATCATCCCCGATGATCACCGGAGCTTTTTCTCCTTTGTATTTTAAGTCCTGGGGGATGCTGCCGATTACCGCACCGGTAAAAATCTTGCAGCGTTTACCGATTTGCGTATGCCCATCGATAAGACAGGAATTTCCCAGCGATGTCTGAGCACCAATCCGCACCTGTTCCCCGACAACACTAAACGGCCCTACGCTTACACATTCTTCTAATTGGGCTTTAGGATGGACACAAGCGGTCGGATGAATATTCGCATTTTTTGACATACAAACACCATTTGAATACGGCGTTACCTTTCACCAAGTGAAAACAGCAGTGTTGCTTCCGCCACAAGCTTATCTTCTACAATAGCCCGGGCATAAACCTGGCCAATCTTTGACTTTAATTTCAGCACGGATACTTCTATCCTAAGCTGGTCTCCGGGAAAAACTATTCTGCGGAATTTAACCTTGTCGATACTCATAAAATAGGCACGCTTACCGAGATTCGCTCGCTTGCTTAATATCAGGACTCCGGCAGTCTGAGCCATGGCCTCGACGATCAATACTCCGGGCATAACCGGACGCCCGGGGAAATGTCCTTCAAAAAACTGTTCGTTAACACTGACATTTTTGATTCCCACGGCATAGCTGTCTTCCTTCAGCTGAATAATCCTGTCGACCAGCAAAAAAGGATACCGATGCGGCAGAATCCGCTTAATATCATTAATATCCAATGGCGCAGCATTATTGAAGTCATTGCTATTAGCCGCAATCCCTGCTTTTGTCTGCCGGTCATGTAGATGCTTTATTTTTTGCAGTAATTTTATATTTAAAGGATGGCCGCTTTTTATCCCGACGACATGACCTTTTAGCGGATGTCCCAATAGATATAAATCTCCGATTAAATCGCAGATTTTATGCCGGACAAATTCATCCTCGAAACGCAGCGTGTTATTTACGATTCCTTTAACTCCGACGACAATCGTATTCTCATAATTTGCGCCTTTTCCCAAGCCCTGACGCGTAAGGTCCTCTGCTTCCTGTTGAAGGCAAAACGTCCGGCTCGGAGCGATTTCCTTTTCAAACACCTGAGAGTCAAAATCAAAAGACGCATATTGAGATTTCAGCATCGGATGGGGATAACTCATGGTATATGAAACACGAAAATCATTAGCCGGCAGAATCATCAAAGAAGAATCCCCTTCCTCCATGTATAAGGGTTCTTTCGGCTGGAAATAACTACGCGGAGAATTTTGCTCTTTTACTCCCGCCCTTTTCAGGATTTCTAAAAACGGTAAGGCGCTTCCATCAAGGCCGGGAAGTTCTTCTGCATCCAATTCTATCGTGATATTATCAATTCCCAGCCCGACTAAAGCTGCCAATACATGTTCTATGGTATGAATCTCTACCTTTTGAATTCCTATTGAGGTACGTCTCGGCCTTTCTATAAGATTAGAAATATGCGCTTTTACGCGCGGTTTATCTTTAAGATCGACTCGAACAAACTCAACCCCTTGATTTTCCTGAGCAGGTTTAAACTTTACATTAACTTTTTGGCCTGTATGCAGGCCGACACCACCAAGTTCTACGGTACTAGTTATCGTCCTTTGATTTTCCGCCATTTTTCTCCTCTAATGCCGCTTCAATTGCAGTAATTTTTTCTTCTAATTTATTGACAAGTTTGTATAAATCAGGCAACTTTTGCACACAGGCATTTATTCTTTTTGCCTTTTTGTGCGGTTTAGCCGGATATCCGGAAACGCAGGTATTATCCGGTACCGACTTTGTTACCCCGGCTTGCGCCGCAACTACCGCATTATCCCCGATACTGATATGTCCGATAATCCCCGATTGCCCCGCCAGGATTACATTCTTGCCGATAATCGTACTTCCGGAGATTCCCGTTTGAGCGACAACTATTGTATTTTCTCCGATAACCACATTGTGTGCAATCTGTACCAGATTATCAATCTTCGTCCCATGTTTAATCAATGTCTTGTCAAAACGTGCTCTATCGATAGTAACATTTGCCCCGATTTCCACATCATCTTCGATGATCACCGTACCAATTTGCGGAATCTTGTGATGCAAACCTTTTACCGTGGCAAAACCAAAACCGTCGCTGCCGATTACCGTCCCGCTGTGGATAATAACCCGCGCTCCAATCGTTACCCTTTCCCGGATGCTTACATGAGGATAGATAACCGTATCCGAACCTATTTTCGTATTATGGCCAACAAAGACTCCCGCGCAAAGAATCGTATTATCCCCTATTCCCACATTATCCTCCACGACAACATAAGGATGAATTACGATATCTTTTCCGAGAGTAACATTTTCACCGACAATCGCGGTGGGATGGATACCTTTAAAATGAGTCACCTCATTGGGCGCAACCAAAGAAAGCAATTTAGCAAATGCCAGTGAAGGGTTTTCCGTGACTATAAGCGGTTTTAAAGTTTTTTTAACGTCCGACGTGGTTATAATAGCAGAGGCTTTTGTATGGCGCATCAATGCCACATACTTGGGATTGGCAACAAAGGTGATATCTCCTTCTTTAGCTTCTTTTATCCCGCAAACCCCCGTAATTTCGATACGATCATCGCCGACTACTGCTCCATCAATAAGCTGCGCTATCTCTTTTAAGGTTTTCTTCATAATCTTCCCCATATAATATTATTTGCCTTTGCCGTAGCGATCATTAAGCAATGTGACAATTTCATTTGTCACGTCCAAATCCTTTGGACCGTCTATAATGAGTCTATCATCAATAATATAGGTCATTTTTTTCTTTTTACGAAGCTCCGAGGAAGCATTTTCGATATCCTTCAGAATCTCTCTTAAAATACGGTCTTCTTCCTTCCGGACATCAACCGTACGTTTACGAACATCTTCCTGTCTGGCCAACATTTCTTTTTTTCTTTCTTCCTTTGCTTCATTACTAAGCGTATCAAAGCCATCCTGTAATTTTTGCATATCCGTAACCATAGCTTTAACTTCGTTTTTTGACTTATCCAATTCTTTATTTGAATCCGCAACTTTTTTGTACGCTTCAAAAACACGGCCGAGCCCGATATATCCTATTTTTAGTTCTTCCGCAAAACACCATTGCTGTGCAAACAATAAAATTGCTACGGTAATAATTATCTGCTTTTTCATTTCCCCTCCTTATAGTTGGCGTATTTTTTCCATTTTAACATATTATTTAAGTTTGTCAATGTAATCCATATCTTCCGCATTAAGGCCTGCCGGCAAGCTTCATCACAGCTCAAAAAACGGAGATTTCTGCGTTGCGGTTAAAATTCATGGCTCATTGAAAAATGGAATCTTCCTCGCGAATCCCCCTCTTTGGGATCTAAAGCGTATCCATAATCAAGACGAATAGGCCCCAGCGGAGTTTTTACCCGAATCCCCGTACCTATACTTGCCTTTAGTTTTAACATATCCCAATGAAAGTCATTAAGAGTCCGCCATACATTGCCGATATCATAGAAAAATGCCCATTTCAGGTTTTTCGCCAGATTATATGTGTACTCGGCATTAAATATTGCCTGGATTCTTCCTCCTACAGGATCCCCTTGTTCTCCCTCCGGCCCGACTCTCCTTTCTTTATAGCCGCGGATTGTATTGGCACCACCGGCGTAAAAACGCTCATAAATCGGCACCTCCTTGGAATCATCAAACGCCTCGATCATTCCTGCCCTTCCTTTTACTTCGAAAACAGACTTCTCTCCTACAGGAAAATATTTGCTGTGCATTGTTTGATACCGGACAAAATCCTTGTCCCCACCCAGCATCCCGCCGGCGTATTCCAGGGAATAAATATTTAAAAGCCCTTTAGTCGGATTATAGATGCTATCACGGGTATCGTGAGTAATATCAAAAGCGAGGCTGCTGATATAGTTTTTCCCGGTTTCGGCGCGGATATCGTTACTGGCATCATCAGTCACATTGCTAATTCGAATACCTTCGTAACGATGCGTCACTTTAGCCTGCCAATATTCCCCAAACTCTTTTCCGAGAAAAACATTGCCGCCGATACGTTTTTCGTCATATTTATCCCAGTCCCGGGTTCGGCTATAGAGATTAAACCCGACACTAAGCGGATACCCCAAAAACCACGGTTCCACGAATCCAAGCTCGTAATCTTTCCGAGCCGAGCCAAACTCCATACGCACGCGTAATTTTTGCCCGGCACCGGTAAACGTGGGGGCATTGAATAAGTCAAAGTTTCTTTGCGTAAGGTCAACAAACCCAACAAACTTATCCACGGAGCTATATCCGGCACCAAAACTGAATTCCCCTGTCTTTGACTCTTTAACGAAAACATCCAGGTCGTACTTATCCGGCAGAGTTGTCGGTTTTTCTGCGGTATCAAAAGTAACCTCCTCAAAATATCCTAAATTATACATCCTCTCCCTGCTCCGCCTCAATTTTTCTCCGTTATAGCGGTCTCCGGGAAATAATTTTACTTCTCTTCTGACGATCATATCCTTAGTACGGGTGTTGCCGGTAACATTTACCTTGTCTACATATGCAATGCTCCCCTCCCGGACGGAATATCCGATATCAACCCGGCCGGTTTGCGCATTCAACACCGTATCCGCCTTCACCGTAGTAGAAATATAGCCTTCGTCAAAGTAAATATTTTGTATTTTGGAAACATCGGAGCGCAATTTATATTCACTATAAACCTTATCCCTAATCAACTCTAACCCCTCTTTTAAGCGCACATCGGGAAAAACGGCATTGCCGGTTATCTTTACTGTTCCGATTTTGTACTGTTTGCCTTCTTCGATTTTAAAAAGTATATACAACTGCGTATTATTTTTTCGATACTCAACACGAGAATCAATTTTTACATCGACAAACCCCTCTGATTGATAAAAAGCAATAAACCGGTCGGTGTCCTCTTCCAAAATCCCCTCTTTCAGAAACCCGGAATTAAACCATCCCCGTTTTTTTGTCTTAATCAATTTCAAAAGGCGTTTAGAATTGAACGCATTATTGCCTTCAAAGCATATTTTCTTTATCCGGCTCCTTGCATTTTCCGTAACAGTGATTGTCACGGTCACCTTGCTTTCTTTTACTTCCAGCCTATAATCTATTTGTGCCAGAGCATACCCCTTTTCCGCATATAGCTTCTTCAGTGCCTCAATATCATCCTTAAGCTTAAATTGGTCAAGAATTTCCCCTTTTTTGATTTTCATTTGTGATAACAATTTTCTTCTTTTTATGCGTTTATTCCCGAAGAAAACAATCTTTTCCAGCACGGGCTTTTCCTGCACGTTGAATATCACCTTAACTCCTTTATCCAAGTCAACAACATTAGCGCTTACATCGTCAAAAAGCCCGGTTGCATACAGGCGTTTTATGTCATCACTCAAAACCATGGGCGAATATTCTCCCCGCTCTTTTGTCTGCAGCTTTGAGATGATCGTTTGCTTACTGACAACTTTATTGTTTAGCACATCAATTTCTTTGACTATTCTGGATGCTTTCTGAGCAAACAAATTTCCCGCACAAAATAAAATCGTTATCATTACCGGCAATATTATATTTCTTTTCATGTCCTACTCTTCTCTTTGTGTATAATTTTCGAATCGGCTGAATTCTTTTAAAAACGTAAGTTTTTTCGTGCCGACCGGTCCATTCCTTTGTTTAGCAACATTAACTTCCGCCAATCCTTCGTTTTGCGGGGTAGGATTATAGTACTCTTCACGGAAAAGCAATAAAACGACATCGGCATCCTGCTCAATCGCCCCGGAATCCCTTAAATCCGAAAGACGCGGCCGGCACCCCTCTCTTTGTTCCGTAGCGCGGGAAAGCTGGCTGACGGCAATAACCGGCACATTCAATTCACGCGCCAAGGCTTTTAAGGAACGCGAGATGTCGGAAATTTCCTGCTGACGGTTTTCCGCACGAGAACTTGAAGACTGCATCAACTGCAGATAATCAAGAATTACCAGGCCGATATTATGCTGCGATTTCAACCTGCGGGCTTTCGCTCTCATCTCAAGAACCGTAACTCCCGGAGTATCGTCAATAAACAAAGGCGCATTAGAAATTTTTCCCGCCGCATTAACCAGGCTGCCCCAATGTTCCTGGGAAAGAAATCCCGTACGAACAT
The DNA here is from genome assembly GCA_018895275.1 of Candidatus Omnitrophota bacterium. GTDB lineage: Bacteria > Omnitrophota > Gorgyraeia > B26-G9 > B26-G9 > JAHIOQ01. The sequence goes on along the minus strand of JAHIOQ010000055.1, from coordinate 1,424 downwards.
TTTGCATATTTACCCTGGCATGAGAACACAAAATTCGCTGCACTAACTGCTCCTTCGACATTTCAAGGCTGAAAATCGCCGTTGGTACTTTATCAATTACCGCCGCGTGCTCGGCAACACCGCACATCAAGGCGCTTTTGCCCATAGAAGGCCTGCCGGCCAGGATAATCAAATCTGCGGGCTGAAATCCCGCGGTGATAACATCCAAATCCTGGAACCCGGTGGGAATACCGGTTACCTGAGTTTTTTTCTGATAGAGTTTTTCAATCGTTTCAATGCTGTCTTTTATCAGCTCTTTTACCGAAAAAAAGCCCCCTTTGATTTTGGACCCTGATATTTCAAAAATCAATCTTTCCGCTTTATCCAAAAGCGTGTCAACTTCCTGATCCGGCTCATATCCTTCGGTAACAATATGGGTAGCGGTAGTAATCAGATTGCGCAGAAGTGCTTTTTCTTTTACAATTTTTGCGTAATGCACCACATTCGCCGATGTAGGGACAACATTGGCAAGTTCGGTAATATACCCCGCGCCGCCGATACGCTCCAGACTTTCCTCTTTGCGTAACTGCTCGGTTAAAGTAATCAGATCTACAGGCTTGCTGTCGCTATAAAGGCTTATAAGCGCCTTGAAAATTATGCGATGGTTTTCCTGATAAAATGAACTCTCATCAAGCAATTCCACTACTTGAGAAATAGCTTCTTCCTCAAGCAACATTGAACCTAAAACCGCCATCTCTGCTTCAATATTTTGGGGAGGAATTTTATCAATAAGTAATGAACCCTGCGCGGCTATCTCGCCGGGCCTGATTTTTACTTTTTTACTACCCATACCTTGACCTGTTGTTTTACTTCCGGATGTAGATTAACCATAACCTGATACACACCAAGTACCTTAATCGGCTCATCAAGCAAAACATCCTTTTTGTCTATTGTAATCCCTTCCTGCTGCAACGCTTCCGCTATATGGGCATTGGTTACCGCCCCATATAACTGTTCATCATGAGCCTGCATAACAATTGTACAAGAGATATGTTCAATTTTTTTTGCCAGTTCCAAGGCCACTTGTTTTTCTTTTTCCTGTTTCTTTAACTGCAAACGCTTATAATCCGCAAAAAGCCTCAAATTATGCGAATTTGCCTCTAAGGCTTTTCCCTGAGCAACAAGGAAATTTCGCGCATATCCCGCAGATACTTCAACAACCTCCCCAATCTTTCCCAATTTCTTTATATCTTCTTTTAAAACAACCTTCATGGCATCAACTCCTTGTTTAACAACTCATAAGCGAAAACCAGCCCTCAACTATTCCGCACTATAAGGCAAAAGCGCTGCAAATCGCGCTCTTTTTATTGCTTGCGCAAGTTTGCGTTGATGTTTTGCACAGGCACCGCTTACGCGGGAAGGAACTATCTTTCCCCGTTCGGTTA
>JAHIOQ010000054.1 GCA_018895275.1 Candidatus Omnitrophota bacterium | reverse complement strand
CTCCGACTCGTAAGAAGCGGGAAAATTCTTTTCAATAATTTTCTCCGCACTCGTCGGAGTTAATTCGCACGGTAACTTATGTTCGCTGTCGCTCCATAAGTTACGTGCTCATTAAGGAGGGGCCGTGACTGATAAAAGAAAAAAAACGGAATCAGGGGTTCTCAAAATCAATAATGACGTTATTGCTTCTATCGCCAGAAACGCCGCATTGCAGGTTAACGGCGTGCAGGGAGTAAAAACAAATTCCTTATCCATGATTTTAGATATATTCCATAAAGGATATCATCGAAAAGGGATAAGCCTGGATATAAACGAGAACGAAAATGAAATAAAAATCGGCATTACGATCATCGTGCGTTACGGCGTAAATATTCCGGAAATCGCAACGTTAGTGCAAGAAAGCATTAGAAACGCGCTTGAGGACATGACCGGTCTTTCTGTGGCAGAAGTCGATGTGAGTATTGGAGATATTCACTCGGAAACCGACGGCAATTAAAAAGGGGGGGACTATCGATGCGAATTTTTAATAAGATTATCGTGTTCTTTTACACACTGATTTTTTTATTTATCGGTGTAAGCTTGATTTTTATCGCTTTCCATCTTGCCGGCAGAATCGACCTTTCCGATTTGTTCGACTATGTAATCGGCTTTTCCAACCTGCACTGGATATTGTTTTTAAGCGGCAGTTTGCTGATTTTGGTTACATTGTCGTTAGCGAGCATTTCTTTTAAAAAATTTCAGGCGGGAAAAACCATCGGCTACTCAACAAGCGCCGGGCAGGTAATAATCTCACTTGGCGCGATCGAAGATTTTATCCGCCGACTTACGCAGCAATTGCCGGAAGTAAAGGAATTACGCTCGGAAGTATTTGTTACCAGACGCGGCATAGAGATTGAGAGCAGAGTTGTCTTATGGACGACTTCCAGCATTCCGGATGTAACGGAAAAGGTGCAGGCAATGATTAAAACACAGGTGCAGGAACTCCTTTCCGGTATTGAAAAACCGGTAATGGTTAACGTGCTGGTCACGAAAATATCCCAGCGTGACCAGGATAAAAATGTAAAAAATAAACAAGATATTCCTTTTTTAAGATAAAAATATCATGCGTAAAATCATTCCCCAAATAATCGAGGAAACAATTGCCTCTCTTCAGGGAGTACAAGCCGGGTGTGTGGACGACATTACCATCTTTGCGCAGGCAATAATCGGCGCTTATCAAAAGGGGAAAAAATTATTAATTTTCGGCAACGGCGGAAGCGCGGCGGATGCCCAGCATATGGCTGCCGAGCTTGTAGGGCGATTTAAAAAAGAACGCCGCGCATTTGCGGCGATGGCGCTTACCACGAATACTTCAATCCTTACCGCACTGGCCAATGATTATAACTATGAATACGTTTTTGAACGCCAGGTTGAAGCTTTCGCGGAAAAAGACGACATTGTTATCGGAATTTCGACCAGCGGTAATGCCGCTAATGTTATTGCCGCCCTAAAAAAAGCACGCGACATCGGCGCTGTTACCGCGGCCTTGACCGGAGCAAAGGGAATACGGCTTAAAGAGCTCTGTGAAATGTGCATTATGGTGCCGTCAGAGGATACACCGCGTATACAGGAAGCGCATATTACGATAATCCATATTATATGTAAGTTAGTTGAGGACGCGCTGACGTCATGACAAAAAGTAAAATAAAGCGGTTGCCTGCGCTGCTTAACACGATTGGCGAATTGCGCAAAAAAAACAAAAAAATAGTATTTACTAACGGTTGTTTTGATATCATTCATTACGGTCATGTGCAGTATCTTACGGAGGCGAGAAAACAGGGAGATGTTCTGATTGTTGCCTTAAACAGCGACCGTTCGGTAAAAAAACTTAAAGGGGATTCCCGTCCGATTATCCCGCAAAAAGAAAGAGCCGGGGTAGTTGCGGCGCTGGCTAATGTCGATTTTGTGGTGATTTTCGATGAATTAACGCCTCTAAAACTCATAAAAAAAATAAAACCCGATATTCTTGTAAAAGGCGCTGATTGGTCCCAGGGGGCGATTGCCGGTTCTGATACAGTAGAAAAATACGGGGGAAAAGTGATTCGCGCCAGATTTTTAAAAGGGATATCCACAACATCAATAATAGAAAAAATTGCCCAAAAAATCCGTGAATAATAATAATGCTGCCTACCGGCTAATCGATGCAAACGCCAATCGTTTAAAAGAAGGTTTGCGTGTGCTCGAGGATATTTCCCGCTTCATTGCCGGAGAAAAAAGGTTAACTGCCGAATTTAAAAAAATCCGGCATCTCGTAACCGAATACATGCTGCATAACACCGGTGTTTCCCCGCTTGAGGCTTTAAGCCAAAGACAAGTAAGGTTTGATGTCGGTAAAAAAAGTATCGAATCCGAATTAAAGCGTACGGATGTTTTGGAAATATTTTCCGCGAACCTGCAGAGAGTAAAAGAATCAATACGCGTACTGGAAGAATTTTTCAAACTTTACGACCGTAAAACGGCACTTTGTTTTAAGAAGCTGCGATACTTTTTTTACCG